>NZ_SOFA01000010.1:0-77163 GCF_004402835.1 Cryobacterium sp. Sr3
CGCGGTTCCCGACGACACCACTGCAGCGGAGGTAGCAGCCCATGGCTGAGCACGACGACGACGACTCGACCGGCCCTGAAGAGGACGCGGTCGACGTCCGCCAAATGTTCCTCGACTGGCTGACCGGTCACCTCGACACCGTCGAGGTGACCGGCACCAAACCAACACCGTGGTGCACCCAATGGTGGCTACACCCCGAGGTAGTCGCCAGGTTCAAGGCCCTCTGGCAGGCCAGCATGCGCCGTGTCGTCCTGGTGGATCAACCACTGGGACCGCCACGCCGCAGTGATCTTCGACAAAAGCAACGGGCCCTTCCGCGACTGCGACCCCGACCAAGGCCACCTCCACCGCCGCAAGGACACCACCGCCAGGATCGTGCCCGCGTCGATGCCGCCGGACGACGAGGAGCTGTAACTGAAGAGTTCGCCACGTCTTTGGGATGCAACCACCGCCAACATTCGTACGGAAGCACCCAAGCAGCTCGGTCGAATGTGCCACTGAGCGCGCTCGGGTCTGCATTAACTGTGTCGCCCCACACTCCTAGAAATGGGATCAAAGGCAATTTTCGACTAGAAATCTTGAAGATCAATTCGAGACAGAACGCGGTCGCGATGGTTGTGGTAGCCCTATGCTGGAGCCGTCGACATCCTGGGCGTGGCCTTGGGGGGAACGACCCAAATCGAAAGGCAACATCAATGAAGAAACATGCCGTCTTGAAGACTGCAACACTCACTGCTGTGCTTGCAGTCGCGATGTCTGTCGGATTGGCTGCGCCGGCCGCACAAGCCGCCGCGAGCGACTGCATCGGGTACTCAAAGTGGAGCGGAGACTCGTCCCACTCCAACGCCTGGAGGCAGAATCCATCGAATGTTATGGTTCGGGCGTACGTCACCCGGAACTACGGTGGAAGCCTGATCACGCAATGGGGGAGTTGGGGGGCTGAGTCGCATGCATCGTTCACTGCAGGATACGCCCACGAATCTTGGTTCACCTGCTACATGTAATAAGAACTGAGGCGGGTGGCGAAGCGGTCCCATTGACGTTTCGCCACCCGTCGCCGTGCGACCGAGTGGAAAATGACTAAACCGAAAAAATCGGGAAGTAAATATGCGTAAGTTCACAGTTACCGTGTTTTGTGCCGCCGCCATCTCAGTGGCCATCACTGGTTGTTCTGCAAATGGTACTTCCGGGCCATCGTTGACCGGCGAGGAACTATGGGCACTCGACATTGCCGATGCCAAGGCTCGCGCCAGCAGCATTTTCGAGCAAGGGGTCTTCGCCGACGACAACATCGAACGAAGCGAATACAGCGAGTCAATGCAGCGCTACATTTCCTGCGTTCAACAGGGAGGGTTCCCGAACGCGAAGCTCACCGGTCCAGATAGCGACGGACTGTACGTAGAGCAGTCGTCTACTCCAGCCACTGCGAGTGACGCCGACTTCCGCGCACACATGGATGCGTACGTGGAAGTGTCACAATCATGCGCAAAAGGGACGACCTTGCTTGTCGCTTCCCTATACGCCGATCAAAAACGGAACCCCCAGCATGAGGACTACTCTGACATGGTAGTCAAGTGTCTCATCGCGGGAGAGTACGTCGACCCTTCGTACACGCCTGGACAGTTTGATGCGGAATCAACTCCAGACGAAGCCTCCAAAGGGTTACTCAGTTCTGCATCGTTTGATATGTCCGATCCGGGTGTGCAGGCCTGCTTGAACGATCCATATACCGATGCGTGAGGGATCGCGCTCTGCTACCCAGAACATCTTGGTTCTTTGCGTTGGAATTGGGGTTGGGATCGGGACCGCGATGGCCCTGCAACCGTTGTCAACACCACCTGACCTCCGTGCCGGTGTCGCTCCTTCATCTGCCCCCATTGCTCTTGAACCTTTTCTGGACGCGCGAAAGGTAACGATTGAGCTGAAGGTGCAACCCGCGCCGGACATCAGCATTCCGGCTACCGGGGTGATCACTCAGATTTCATGTAGCAAGGGCGGTCGGCTTGATTCCGGATCCGCGCCCATCGAGATTTCCGGACAAAGAATACTCGCGCTACATCTGAGCACCCCAATGTGGCGTGATTTCGACTACGGGACGCGAGGTCCGGATGTTGCAGCGCTGCAAGAGGAACTCACCCGGATTGGCTATGACTCAGGTACGTCAGGACGATGGGATAAGTCAACGTCAGACGCGGTAAATCGCCTTGAGCAAGCCATGGGCATAGACGGTGGCGACGGGGGGCTGCCGATGACAAGAGTCATGTGGCTCCCGACTATTCAGGTGGCCGTGGCCGGATGCCCGGCAACCTTGGGAAGTCAGGTGCAGGCTGGTTCCGCATTTGCGGCGGTCCCGGATGTGGTCATTTCTGGGAGGGTCGATCTGCCGAGCGATATGACTCCAGGTGCTCGCATAATAACAGTCGGCTCAACCACTGCCACCTTAGACTCATCTGGGACAATCGCCGACGTGGACGGACTAGCGTCCATTGCCGCTACCCCTGAAGCGTCCGCTGTCATCGCTTCATTGAACGGACCAGCGCAGACGTCACTCAGCGCTGAACTTCGTCTAGCAGCGCCAATCAGCGCAGCGAACGTTCCTGGTGGAGCCATCCGTACTACGGGCGAGGTCAAGTGCGTTTTTGATGCAAATAGTTCCGCGGCCGTTCCTATTGCGGTTCTTGCTTCTAGTTTGGGCAACGCCACGATCACGTTCTCGGCTGCCGATATCCCCAAGGCCGTGCAGACCTTTCCGAAATCGCAGCGGCCATGCTCGTGACCGTATCGGGGCTCGGGCACTGGTTTCACTACGGGGCTCCCTTGTTCCAAGACTTGAATTTTCAACTCACTTCGGGTGACCTCATTGCCGTTTTGGGCTCGTCCGGATCCGGAAAAAGCACGTTGCTAGCCATCCTGGCAGGGTGGCTAAAACCCGCCGAAGGTCGAGTGGACGTATCGCCACTCTCATCGATCACTTGGGTGCCCCAGAACCCCTTCGGTGTGCCCGGCAGAACCTTGCTTGATCATCTCGTCTTTCCTCTGATCGCCTCAGGGGTGAAGCGATCGGACGCGGAATTCCAGGCGTCCGAGGCGCTCGCTGATTTTGGTCTCGGTGGAGCACGCATGCGCGAGTTCTCTCAACTTTCTGGCGGCGAAGCCCAGCGACTCATGCTCGCCCGTGCTGCGATCGGAGGTGCCCAGATCGTTCTCGTTGACGAACCGACAGCACAGCTCGATCCCCTCAGTGCCCAGTCCGTAATCGACGTTCTCGGAAAGATGGCGGGCGAAGGCCGCGTGGTTGTCGTGGCCACGCATGACACGCGAGTGGCCAATTCATGCAGATCGACATTGACTCTCGGTCACCTGTGAGGTGGAAAGAGATCGCAGGCGAGGCGCGACGCAACGTCTTTGCCGGAGTTGCGAGAGCTTGCTGGTTGTTGGGCGGCATCACCATTGTGACAATGATTATGGTCTTGGCAGATGGGACGGCAATCGGAGCAATCTTGGACGGATCACACAAGTTCAGAGAAAGCGGTGCCGCTACTCTCGTGCTCACTGCCGACGGACAAGTGAGCGGAAATACGTGTGACTTACTGTCCCACACTCCCGGGGTGAGAGCGTCAGGTGCGCTCCGCGGGAGGAGCGAAAAACTACGAACAGCGAATCTCCCGAGCCAGGAGATCGATTTCTATGACGGGACCCCTGGAATCCGGAGGGTTCTCGGGCTCGCAAAACTTGGGCAATCGCCAAGCGATATAACCAATTCAAGGTTGCTTCTGGAGAAGCGACTGGCAACACGGGTCGGGCTTCGGCCCGGCCAACAATTCCTGACGAATCAGGGGCAGGCTTCGCTAACGGAAGTGTATGGCTATCCTGACGACGGTCGCCTGCAGGTCCTCAGCAACTCTGCCGTGTCGATCCAGGCAGCAAGAGGCTGGTACGACCAATGCTGGGCAGAGTTTTGGCCTGTCCCAGCGAACGCTCGTTCAATTATCAGCCGAGTCGTATTTGTCCAGAATGACGACACAAAAGTGATTGTCACTCAACTAAATTCGTCACTTGGTCGAGTGTATGACGGCGAATCGCTCTTCTTGAATCGACCTACGCGCGCAGCCACTCTTGCTTCGTGGTGCCTCTGTTTCGTACTTGCATTTCTGATAGTTCGCCAACGTCGGATTGAGTTTGCTCTCGCCCGTCACTTGGGAATGTCGAGATCAGCGCTTCTAATTCAGCTATCGGTAGAGATCCTTTGGTGGGCGATACCGTTTCTCAGCGCAGTGACCCCATTCCTGTGGTTACTCGATCGCTTCTTGGTCTCCAGACCCGACGAACTGTTCATCGCAGGCTTCAAGATCGTAGCTGCAGGACTTTTCGGTGCGATTGTGGGAATTCTGGCAACCGGAGCGGTCGCAACACCTGGCAGGCTTTTCAGACTTATCAAAGAGCGCTAGTGCGCGTTCCGCATCGCGGTCGTTTGGGCAACGCCGCCCCGGAGAATGCCCCTCTCAGTCATCTCGGCGCCCAGGCGTTCAGCCTGGAGCACGATTTGCTCCTCCGCGTTCGATATTGTCAACTTTGCGCGGTTTCTGTCGGCGAGGGACAGTACTCTGGCCGAGGTTGAGCGTTAATGGCGAGTAGCGCTTGGTGGTAGCGGTAGTCCGGCGAGACAGCCGGCCTGGATGGTCGCGATGATCTCCAGTTCGGCGCCGATGACTTCGGCTCGTTCGCGGGCTCCGATGAGACCAAACGCACCCGGTCGAACATGCGCACGGTTGAATACTTGGCCGTCGTCGCTAACGGTCACGAGCACCTGCGCCGGCGCCGGCGCCGGCGACCAAGCAAAGTCGACGGGAATGACGCTCGCGGTGGCGTGACGGCGGGCGTTGCCGACGAGGTGTTAACGCCGACTGAAGATAGGGCCACTTCTGCCAGGCGAGTTCTAGGGCGAATTCCAGTTGGCGTTAACACGAGTTCTCGAATAACGATGAATGCATCCTCCTGCACACCGCTCATCAGCCGCTGGGCCTCACCGCGGACGGAGACAAGCACAGGAGTTAATGACGGGTCAGCGTCCTGGGCGAATACGGTCAGGGCGTCATGGAGCTGTTTCGATCCAGACCAAATACCGCAGTTCCGTCGCGATCAACTGAGTGTCCGCGAGAGTACGCTGCAGACTCTCAACGCCTACGCGGATGTAACTTGCCCTTCCATCGTCGCTGTCCACGAATCCGGATAGGTGCAGCTGTTGCTGCGCCACGGCAATGCCATGAGCGACTCGGTCGTGAAGGTCCCGCGAGATGGCAAGTCGCTCTTCGATGTGGGCTCCGGACAACCGCCCGAGAAGCACGTTGATCTACGTGGTTGATGTTGGTCCTACGTTCTCGAGTACCGCGCGGTGGAGTGCCAAGGCGAGGGCGGTGGTTTCCCAGATGCCCGGTGCTAGTTCGGTGATTGTGTGCAGAGACACGTCGAAGAGGAGGTTGGCGGCCGCCATACTGTCGGACGGGTGGATACTCTGGTTTGCTCGCACGCGGCCTATGTGGGTATCTGGTGCAGCGACAAGAGGCTGGTGAAGTCCGGCCTCTTTCAGGGCGTCGGGCAGGGCATCGAGGGACGTAAACGCCCGGTCGAGGATGCCGCGCACCTGAGCACCTAACTCCCGGCTGACAACCCGATCTGCTACCAGCGGGCTGCCAACGGCCGCAAGGCGTGCTTTCACACTTACGGAGGACCTGCACAGTTAACTGAAAGCGCAGCGAGCCAGGCGCGGCTGCTTGGTGGTTCACAGGGCACTTCGGACTGCGCCACGAGCGAAGCTTGCCGCAGCAAGCCCATTGACGGCGAATTGCGAGACCATGAATGCTCGATACGGGCGTCTGAGCTCCAGCCGGCCGGCCGAAGCGGTGACGACTCCGAGCTGAACGCAGAGAATTGCGGCGGCCGGGAGCAGTAGCGCCAACGGCCACACGCTTTGAGTCGTGAGGGCGGCGATAGCCCCGATGAAGGCCACGAGCAATGCCACCGCCGCTGACAGGCGAACGGCCGCTCGCAACCCGAATACGATGGGGAGGGTGCGTCGCCCACAAGCAGCATCGCCCTCCATCTCGCCGAAGCCCTTCGTGCTGCCGACGGCGAGCGTCCACAAAGACATCACAAGGGCGAACACAAGAACGTCAGTAGTGATTACGCCGGCATATGCCGCGGCGCCGGCAATGTAGGTGACGTAGACACCTGCCGATGCGACGAGCAGTGCCCGCGCGCCGTGCCGTTTCGCAGGCTTGGCTCCCGCGGAGTAGTGGAGTCCCAGCATGAGCATGACGGCGGCCAGCGCGAGGAGCAGCGGCGACACGAAGACGGCACTGAACAACGCGATCGACGAGAGAGAGTATGGCGCACAAACGCAGCGCAGTGTTTGGCCTCAGTAGGCCTCGGGCGATAGGTCGCACCGAGCCGTTCGCCGTGGCTTCATCGCGGTCGGTGACTCCATTCAGCAGGTACACAGCCCAGACCACACCGAGCCACGCGAGGTGCCCGGTGCCAGCACCCGAATAGCTCAACGGGTGGGCGGCCGATCCCAACAGGCCTCCGACGCAGAAGCGAAGGGAGAAGATGATGAGAACGACTGGGCGTGCTTCGATCAAAAGTGAGACGGGTCGTGGCCACAGAAATCCACAGGCGACGGCCATACCCCTGCGATTCAACCTTCGGTGAACTCCGTCGTGGTTCGACAGCCGACACTGCGGTCCTTCCGCTCACGCGCCCCCATTCGCCGCCTCCACCATCCCGCTTGTGGAGGATAGCCTGCGCATTACGAATGCTAGCCACGACCGCCGACTGTCGGCGAATCGCGGCGTGTCCGTACGTTGATTTCGCCCACCACCTGAGCGCGCGCTGGGCGACTACACGAGTGTCTCGCGGGCTGTCCGGCTTGCGCCGGCTGCCCTGAGATGCCTTCCCATCGCCCGGCCTCACAACGAGGCAGGAGTCTCGTGAGGCGGAAGCGCCACCGTCCGTCATGCCGCCCGCACAGCAGCGATGCGCACTGTCGGTGACCAGCGGTTGAATGAGGCACGGAGCTCGACGCCTTGGGCTCATCCGGGCGAATCAGTTTCACCTCACCAGAGACAAAATCGAATGTGTATTCCATATTTCTGAATTGCAAGTTTCTACTAATCGATGATATGTTCTATGTAGGAGCTCGGGGGAGCTTCTGCAGCAACACATTGGGGGGAACCAAATGGCGCGAACAGTTGAACAGGCCGAAGCCTGGGGACGAGCAAATCCGCAGAGGGATAGTGGTTCATGGAAGAACTGGTGCGCGTCTTTGATGTTTCGCGCCGGGGGCTTCGACTGGTCAGCCGACACTGCCACGGAGGCGCGCCAAGCGAGTTCAATAACTTCGTTTGACGCGTCTCTGGCGCCAACTGGCTCGTTCCATTGGTGGGACATCAGTGGCATTACCGCGGGCCACGTCGGAATGGATCTTGTGGGCGGCGGTCGGCGAATCATGATGGCCACTAACCAGCTCGACGAGAGTTGGGGAACGGCAATCGGCACGTCTTCTGTTGGCAGCTACGGAACGCACACGAATGCCACTTATCGAGGCTGGTCTCATGATTACGTGGGTCAGCACCTCGCCGATAGCTCGAGTCACGCCGGCGACGAAGGCATTATTTTACAGCAGCTCGCGCGACATTATGGCTACACCGGTCCGATTGATGGTGTCCCCGGAACCCTCACGTGGGCTGCACTGCAGTCGGCTTTGCGCGGCTTTGGTTACGGAGGTCCCGTCGATGGGGTGCCGGGGATCAATACCTACCGCGCGCTGCAGACGCTAGCAAGACAAGGCGGCTACATCGGCCCATTGGATAGCCAGCTCGGCCCAAGAACTTTATCCGCTCTACAGAACATTGCGCACTCTTAGCGCCCTCTCCGACGAGTACCAGTCTCCCGCCATCGGCGTGACGCTCGTTCGCCCCATCGCGGCTCAACAACGGACCGCGCGCGTTCAGAAAGAACCAAAATGATGCCCACTCAAATCGCCCATCCGCGGCGTACCTCCTGGAGGACTTTCGTCCAGACCCTAGTCGCCCTATTGCCCACATCGAACGCCGTCCTGATAACCGTTCAGGCATTCATATCGTCGCCGCCGTATGACGCTGTGGTCCCTGGATGGGTGTTCGCAACCGTGAATTTCACAGTCGTTGGTGTGGCGTTTCTCGCAAAAATCGTGGCACAGGTGATGGCAACTCCCGCCGTGAATTCGTGGATCGAAAGTCACTGGCCAAAACTCGCGCCGGCACCACCCCTCGCGTCGACTCAAGAAGACGCGACCCGCTAACTCGCTCAACCGCCTCTCCTCCATAGGACGAGACATCCCCGCCTTCGGGCAAATAAACAAATTGAAAGAGAACAAAATGACAGATCCATGGGTTCAAGACGTCCAGATTCACCTCAACCAGACGTACAGCGCAGTTCCCGGGTGGGTGCTGGTCGAGGCTACGGGTGTCACCGGTTGGTCCACGATGTACGGGCTCACCCGAGCGCTGCAGCATGAGCTCGGATTCACCGAGCTGTCCGAAAACTTCGGACCTGGCACCTTTGCCGCCGTCGAAGACATCGCACCGATCGGCCCGACAACCGCACCGAACACGAAAGCGCAGCGCATCAATAACATCATTCGCGCCGGCCTCTACTGCAAGGGGTACAACGGCGGCAACGGAGTTCTTGACGGGTCTTACAGCGTCATGACCGTCGAAGCCGTGAAGTCGCTGCGGGTGGACATGGGTCTCTCAGCCAGCAACGGGTGGATGACACCGAAGGTCTTCAAAGCCCTGCTGAACATGGATGCTTACGTACTCCTGGACGGTGGAACCACACAGATTCAGACGATCCAGCGAGCGCTCAACAACCGCTACATCGCGCGAGCCGACTTCTTCGCTATTCCCGCAGACGGCCTGTTCTCGCGGGCCGTTCAAACAGCGCTCCTCTTCGCCCTCCAGTACGAAATCGGCATGGATGATGGTGTCGCGAACGGCTATTTCGGCAACGGTACGCAAGCTGGGATCCGCGCTCAGGCACACGTCGCAGAGGGTTCAACTGACACGATCCAGTACTTCGTCCATCTCTTCCAGGCGGCGCTGACGTTTAACGGTTACGCCACCCCGTTCAGCTCGACGTACACCGCGGCGACCGCCACCGTCGTCCGCGCATTCCAAGCCTTCGCAAAACTGCCGGTCACAGGCACAGCGGACTTCGTAACCTGGGCATCTCTACTCGTGAGCACCGGAGACACATCCAGGCCTGCCACAGCCGCCGACTGCATCACTGCGATCACCGATGAGTACGCCGCCACTCTCAGGAACGCAGGCTACGACACGGTCGGCCGGTACCTCACGAATTACCCGGGCCCCGATCCGACCAACAAGAAGATTCAGCCTGGGGAACTGGCAACACTCTTCGCTCACGGGTTCAAGGTCTTTCCGATCTTCCAAGAGGGCGGCGACGCTGTCGAGTATTTCGACGAGAGCCAAGGACGGTACGCCGGCCGGACGGCTCACGCTGCTGCGCGAGCGTACGGATTCCCGGCCGGAACGACGATTTACTTCGCCGCCGACTTCGACGCGTACGAATCTGAGGTCTACAACTCGGTCGTTCCGTTCTTCGAAGGCATCGTCGCGGAGTTCAGGGACGTCGGCGACTTCTACAAGGTCGGAGTCTATGGCTCGAGGAACACCTGCTCAATTGTGTCGGAGGTGGGGCTCGCCACTACAAGCTTCGTGAGTGGGATGTCAACTGGCTACAGCGGAAACCTCGGATACCCGCTGCCCACCAACTGGGCCTTCGACCAGATTTTGGAGTACGTCGAGGGCGCCGGTGACGGCGCCATCAATATCGACAAGGACGTCAAACAGGGGCGCGACCCCGGGGTTTCAGCCGTAACAACTCCGGCGACATACCTCGACTACATGGACTGGCTCCAGGGCCGCGCCGCTTACTACAAAGTTGCAATCGACCCCGACACCTCCACACCGGAGAACGACCTCGTGCTCCACTACCTGCGGCAGACCTATAACGACGGTAGCTGGTTCCTTGCGGCCGGACCGTTGAACCAAGATTTCATCACCTGGATTGACACTCTGGGGCGGGAGCGGGTCTACACGTTCGCCAACCCTGGAGGCGGGACCTACATCAGCCTGAGCCACCTCACCGCCGCCATCAACGGCTTCACCTGGGCTAACAGCTACCCCGCGTCCCCCACAAAAGTCCAGGTTCCCGACATGACCGGGTGGGCCGGGGATCTCGTCCAGACCTTTGCTGACTTCCATGCGTACAAGGTGGAGAACCCCGAGGCTGACGCGCACAACTTCGCGCGGCAGTGGATCGGAGGATTCAAGGGTCAGTACGATGACAGCGACTACGAAGCGGATGTTGCCGCTGTGAACATCGCCTGGCTGCTCGCCAACGGTGGCCAGACCACCGTCGCAGGCGCCTTCCGGTCCTACTTCACCGGCCCCGAGTACGCGGTGCGGCACGCAGTATACCTGGATCGCAGATTCTCCGGAAGTCTGGGCAATGCCCTTGAAATGGCAATTGACATCTGGGAGAGCGACATCACGCTCGTGCAGGCGATGAGAGGCGGGATTCTCCTCGCCGATTTCGTCTCCGAACCCGACATCAAACAGTTCATCCCGGACATCAGCCAGGCATGGGCTGACGTGCTGAGGGACAAAATCCAGGGATAGCTGTCGGCAGCTGAGAAGTGGAAGCCGCGGGCGAAAACCGCGGCTTCCGCTGCGCCAGCATATGGCGCCGCGCATGATCTGTGCGATACGACACCAAGAGGCGGCAGATGACTTCGAGGACAGACGGCGCAGCGGTTGGTAGTCTAGAATCGTGATGACCATACCGAAGACGCCTCCGCAGGCCGTCCGGGGTTGGTCGGCTGCTCTACCCCTGCTTCCCTTGTACACCAGCGTCGGGCTCCTCCTTACTTCCTTCGTTGGCTCGCTGGTCACCCGTGCACAAGGCAGCTACTTCGGTATCGTCGATGTGACCGCACTCCTCATTGGCCTGGCTCTAATTTTCATCACGGCACCTTCGACCCTTTCAATAGCCAGCGGCCGCTCAGACCGCTTCCGAGCCGGGGTGTTCTATGCGAGCGGAGGTGCCGCCCTGCTCGCCATCTGGCCCTTTTTTGTGGTTTGGTTCGTTTTCCCTATCGGGGAAGGCGCTCACATAGCGTGTCAGTATGCCCTCGGACGATCCAGCGGTCGCATCCTCGCCACTACCCAGAGCTTGTTCCCGACGCAGATTCACTGCAATACGACCCAAGGTTTGAACATGGCGTCCGTCTACTCCGGCTGGGAATCAGCCGGCCTCAGCAGTGTCACAGTACTTCTTGTTGCGGCCGTCGCTGTCGGCATCTGGCTTATGGCCACTCGAGGCAGAGAAGCAGCTGAGCCGCAGTCGTCCGTATGATCCTCGCGGCGAGGGTTATACACGCGATCAAGCTTTCGGGCGGGGTGTCCCAATGTTCTTGTCAAGCCGCGAGTGGATGGTCAGCTTAGTCGAGGGTGCCGTAGCTCGCTGTCCGCGAGGAATTAGTCGAGCTGCTGCGGTGCTCCATCCCAACCCAGAGCTGAGGTGAGTTCGTCGGCATCTGGGAGCGCGTCCTTCTCGGAAGGCGGCAGGGAGTCATAGGTGTAGGTGGACACGGCCATGGGGGAGGCCGAGCGACCAAGCGCGTAGCGGACTGTGTGCTCGTTTCGGTCGCCGCAGATGAGGATGCCAACCGTGGGCGCATGAGCGTCTCGTCGGAGCCTGTCGTCGACGAGGGAGACGTAGAAGGCAAGTTTGCCGGCATGCTCGGGTTGGAACTTTCCAGTCTTCAGCTCGATGACGACGTACCGGAGTTGCTCGACGTGAAAGAACAGCAGGTCGAGGTAGAAGTCATCGCCGGCGACGTCGAAGTGGACCTGGCGGCCCACGAATGCGAACCCCTTTCCCAGCTCACGGAGCGTGTCGACGATGCGGTCCATGAGGGCTTGTTCTAGGTCGCGTTCGGCTGCGTCCTCGGTCAGTTCCAGGAAGTCGAAGACGTAGGGATCTTTGGCGATCTGCCGGGCCAGGTCGGAATCAGCGGGTGCTAGCTCGGCACTGAAGTTCGAGGGGGCGGCACCGGTTCTCTCGAGGGTGCGGTTCTTGATCTGGTTGAGCAGAACGTTGCGGGACCATCCATTCTTTGCGGCTGCCGCGGCGTACCAGGCGCGGGTGTCGATGTCCTCGAGCTTGTCGAGGAGGACTGTGATGTGACCCCATGGCAATTGTCCAACAGCCTGTTGGACAATTGGGAGTTCCTCCGTCCAAGCCGCCGCGAAGGCCCTCATGTAGAACAGATTGCTGCGGGACAGGCCGGTCATCTTCGGGAATTCCACGCGCAAATCATGCGCCAGGCGGTCCATAACCCCGGCGCCCCATCCCTGCTTGTCCTGCTCGGAGAGGATGGAGCGACCGATGGACCAGTACAGCCCGATGAGCTGAGTGTTGACCGTGCGCTGCGCCCGCATCTGAGCCTCGCGAACCCGGAGCTTGAGCGAGCCGAGGAACTCGGGGTATCCGTCGGGAAGAGCAACATCATCACGGGCCATAGCCCCATTGTCTCCCGCCTGCAATCGGCGACCGTCGCGCGCTCGCGCGGAAACGCCTAGCCCAGGTCGACGTAGGACCGCGCCGCGGCCATAACCTCTCGGGAGCGTCCTTCCGATAGCGCTTCGGCCGGCGAAGCGTCGCCCAGTTCCGGGTTCATGCCCATGAACCACGCCCTGGCAACGTCAGGCGAATGAACAGAGCTGAGGATCTCAAGAACTTGAAATGTGTCCCTGAGGAGCTTCTCACTCGCGTGCGGCGGACGCACCGCTGCGTGCGCCCAGCGAGCAAGCGTCCGGGCGTTCTTCCCCACGATCACGCCCAGCAGCGCCTGGCCCAGCTGCGCTTGCAAGACCGCTGCGATCTCAGCAACGCTCAGACCCACGGAGCGTTCGTGTGCCGCGCGATCCGCACCAGAACGAGAACCATCCCCGGTTGACGTACTGATCATGAACCGAGGCTACCAATTCGCGGGTGTTATGACAGGTAATATGACCGATAATGGTTATTATGTCAGTAATAAATACTGATCAAACGCTATAACCTCAGAACACCGATGACCCCAAATGGCTCAGCATCTCTAGTTCCGCGACGGGCCCCTCACCACCACTCGCACCACCCCGGCCCAACAAGCAAGGCAGAAGTCAGAGCATTTGTCCGACTATGGCTAGCACTGAAGCAATGACCGCCACCGCAGGCGACGCCTAGAATTAGAGTTTGCGCCTTCCCTAGCACCCCATCACTGTTTCGGATTTCAAGCAGAAAGTGAAACAACCTCTTGGACGCAACTTGGACATCTGAACTGGCACAGCTGGCGAATGAAAAGGTTATTCTCTACTTCGGCTCATGGAATCGCCTCCCTAGGGGGGACGAATACGAGCGTGAGTCCTACCCCTGGGACTTAAAGAAAAGAGGAATGGTCGGCGACTCGCGCGTCCACGCCAAGAACAATATCGAGTACCACACGGTTGAAGACCACGCCTTTCAGTATCACGTATCAGCGCGGTTCGAGGAAGCGTTTCACCACTGGCTTATCGCCGCGGCCCACCGCATTGAAGACACAGAGCTGATCGGGCGGGATGAATCGACTCACAACAGGGCCATAGAGTTCTGCATCCGGGAAGCGCTATACAATCGCGCTCTCCATGAGATGCAGACCGCGAAGGAAGACTTCCGCGATTGGCCGCTCCCTCAAGACTTCGGCATTGCTCTTGCTCACCATGAGCGAGGCGAAGCTAAAGCCGAATCTGCGCTAAATACTGTGGCCAGGCCCGTGTCCCGACCAACCATAGAATCGGGAATATGCACAGACGATTGATCTTCCCCATTACAGCTATTGGTATCGTCCTCCTCTCCTCTGGTTGCGCGGGAACTCAGTCGGAGTCGGAGTCGGACGGTATCACCGTGAACGGCACACTCGACATCTCTGCCACTAAGGGAGACGCAGAAGGCGAAATCTGTGTCGATAGGGAGTCTGAAGTCGGGCCAACTATGCAGGTGATAATCACAAACGCCACCGGGGACACAGTCGGAGCAACTTCTTTGAAAGAAGGAATTGTCATTGACTACGGGAGCCTCCTCGCTTGTCAGTTCGCCTGGTCAGCCGACAACGTGCCCGTGGGCGAAAAATTCTACGAGGTTACAGTGGGAGACGTCGGCTCGGTCACCATTCCAGAAGATGAGATCTCGGAAACAGTAACCATGAGCCTCGGCTAAATATGGGTCCATCGATCCGCTTCGAGATGCACGGCGATCTTCCATGCTCTACCGTTCCCGGCCATCATCCCGAGTGCGGTGGTCATCGGCCTGCGTCGCCTGACCGCCGCGAGTCGCCTGGCGAGCCTTCACAGTGAGGCCGGCGGCACGCTGCGCTTCCCGCTGGCGGTCGGCTGTCGCGCGGTTCGCGGCGCGCATCGCGTCGAGCGCGGTGGCCGGATTCTGTCGCCCGGGCTCGGACGCGCCCGGCCGGGTGCTCTGAGCCTGCGTTTGCTCCTGCAAGACCGTCACCCGGGCCGCAAGCTCGGCACCAACGCTGCGCTCACGATATGCCTCAGGGATGGCCTGCGTTTGAGTCGGGTCGACCTTGTACCGGTCGCGGAACACATCGACTTCGGCCGCGAGCCGCACCCAATCCTGCCGACGTGCGCTCTCGGCCGGGACGTCGCCGAGCTGCCGCGCCCAGTCGGGCTGCTCGACGGCGATCGCCGTGCCGCGTTCCTCGAGGCGCACAGCCAGGTACTCGTACCGTTCGGCGAGGTGGTCGCGCCATGCGGGGTCGGTGCCTGCAGCATCGAGCACGCGGCGATCGGCAATCCAAGCCGGCACCGGCGGCCTCTCGGCCGCTGGCACCGGCGCCTGGTCTGCGGGGGCTGTTTCGAAACGTCGTTCCATCCGGTGGTAGAGGACGGCGCCGACGTCGTCTGCGGTGCCGCGTTCCCGTTCGTTCCACGATTCCCGCAGCACACTGGCCGGGTCAAGGCCCTGGGTTTCGGCGCGCGTGAGGGCTGCGGTGACGGCCCCCCAGCTCTCGGAGCTGGTAAGCCTCTGCGCGTCCGTCTCGTCGAGGGTATGGCCTACGAGTTGGGTGAAGCGGACGGTGTTGGCGCGTTCGGCGACGTCGCCGTATTGGTCGATGAGGGTGACCAGGTCATCGACGCGGGCCTGTTCGGCACGGATGGTTTCGGTGGCGGAGAGCATCCCGTCGCTATGGCCGGCGATGGTGGCCAGGACGTCACTCATGGGTTGGGCGTCTTCGGTCTCGACGTAGAGATGGTTGGCTTCCTTCCCACGGGTCAACCCGACGTAGACGAGTTCACGGGAGGTAGAGGAGTCGGCGAGGACGTGGGCGGTGTCCGCGGTCATCCCCTGGGCCCGGTGAATGGTCGACGCGTAGCCGAGCTCGACGTTGCTCTGCACGTACTCGGCGGGGAGCGTGATGCGGCCGCCATGCCCGGCATGAGTTACGGTCAGCGCCCCGTCGGCTTGCACCTTCCCCACCGTCCACACGTCACCGTTCTTGACCCGGTCGGTACCGCGCCCCGTGCGGAGAGTGGCGTCGTTCAAGCGGGTCACGATCCGGTCGCCCTGGTACGCGGCCAATCCGTCGCGGAGCTGCGAGGACTTCTTCCCGGAGACGAGGCCGGAGCCCATCCGGTAGGCCTGGGCCCGGGTGTTGAGGTCGGTGACGGTCACGTTCTGCTGGGCGAGCATGACGGCGTTCTTGCCAGCCTCGTCGTCGTGCTGCCAGGCGGCGAAGACGTGGTCGGTCATCCGGTCGATGCTGCCACCGGTGACCCGGTTGTTGTCTACGTACCAGCGGAACGGGTCCCCCACCGTGGCCGGGTCGCGCAGCTGCCTGGTCGCTTCGGCTTCGGCCGGGGACGTGAACCGGTGGATCTCCTCGAGCTTGACGGACCCGACTTCGCGTTCCAGAAGGCGCAGCGCCCCGCCGGACTCGACGGCTGCGAGCTGACGGTCGTCACCGATCAGGCGCACGTGCGCGCCGTGACGCTCGGCAATGCTGGTGACTTTGGCGAGGTTGAGGGTGCCGGCCATGCCAGCCTCGTCGACGACGATGATGTCCCCCGCACGCAGCTTCAACTCCTCCGGGTGGCGACTGTCGGGGGTGGCATCCCCGTGGGTGTCGTACGCGCGGACGAAGGAGTGGATCGTGGCCGCCGGGACCTCGACGGCGTCGCGGAACACGGCGGCCGCCGTCGCTGACGGGGCTAATCCGATGAGGCGGCCGCCGGCTTGCTCGGTGGCGCGGGCGGCGAGCCCGAGGGCGGTGGTTTTCCCGGCGCCGGCGGGCCCGGTCGCGACGACGAGGAGTGTGCCGGATGTTGTGAACTCGCGTGCCAGGGCCCGCTGCCCGGCATCCAAGGGTCCGGTGTGGCGGGCGGCGGTATGGTCGAACTCGGCCACCGTGATGGGGGCGATCGTGCGGGTGCGGCCGGCGGCCAACAACGTGTCTTCGGCGGTGAGGAGGCCGGTGGAGGTGAAGAGCATGCGGCCCTTGTGCTCGTAGATGCTCGACCCGTCCCGCCGGGTCAGGGGCTCGAAGGAACCGTGCGGGGCCGGCGGGGTCACAGCGATCGAGTCCGTCTCCAGGGCCCGCCGGGTGATCAGCTCGACTGTGCCTGCGGGGACGGGGCCGAGGCTAGTTTCTTTCTGGACCCAGCGGCGGGCTTCGGCCTCGATCATGTGCGGACCCCAGACCGCATGATGCTCCGACACCGTCGCCACCACCTCACGTGCAGCACGGTCCACATCCACCACCCGGGACTCCCCCGGCCTGCTACCCAGGGCGGGTGCGGCGGCCCGGGCATCCTTGAGAAGCTTGGTGACGGTGGCGGTGCCGACGCGTTCGGCGGCCTTCGTGGCCCACTCGGCGCGGAGGCCGGCGAGGGATCGGGCGTGGGCTTTCGCGGGGCGGGTCTCGAGGGTGGCCTGCTGGGCGAGCTTGATCCGGGCGACCGCGTCCGGGCTACGCCCGTGGGTGGCCCGGTAGTCCTTCTCAAGCTGACCGACGACCTTCTTGATGTCCGCGGACCGAGTCGAGAACACCCCGGTGAGGCGCTCGTCGACACCGGCGATCTCGACCACGGGCCGCTTGCCCGGGGTCACTTCCCGCAACTCCGCGGTCAAGCCGAGGCGGGTGGTGACCTCGTCCATGACGCGTTGGTTGTAGAACTCGGACGCGGCCACACCCTGACGGTGAAGGAGCTTGGAATCGATCGTTCGCCACTTCCCATCGACACCCTTGACCTTGTTCGCCACGACCAGGTGATCGTGCAACTGCGGGTCACCATTGCGGGAGTCATAGTGACGGAACCGCGTCGCAATGAGGCCGCCCTCGACGTCGATCTGTGCGACCCCGTTCGTGCCCGCGCGGGTCGCGATCGCTTCGCGCTCGAGATACGACACGGTGTCCAGGATCGCGACCGCCTGGGCATCCTCGATCGTCTTCCGGGTGTCCTCGTCGCCGAGTCCCCAAAGTACGGAGACGCTCTTCGCGGGCGAGAACACCAGGTCGAAACCGGCGACCGCCTGCTGCGTCGGACGCGTCGCCGCGGTGATGAACCGGCCCAGCTCGTCCTTGTCCGCCGGCGGCCGGCCCTTCGCGTCACGGAACGCCAGGTCACCCTCCTGGGTGCGGATTGCCCGCCGGTCGGCGACATTCGGCTCGCGCCCGTTCACCGTGGAGAAGTCGGTGTAGCCGGCGGTGATCTTCGCGGACAGGTCGGTACCGTCGGTACTGTACCCGTAGTACGAGCGGCCGAGCTTGGCGGCCTTCGTGGCCTCACCCATGGTCTTGCCCTGCGCTTGCGCGGCAGCAATGATTCGTTCGGTGTCGGGGTGCAGACCCTCACCGTAGAGGGCCTTCATCTGCTCCTCGGTCACGACCCCGGAGACGCCGAGTGCGGCCAGTCCCCCGCCGACCCAGACACCGGGAGGGTTGCCATCCTCGGTGTAGTAATCGCCCAGCTCACGACCGCTCTCACGCTTCGCATCACCGGTCGCGACCTCGTTGGTGTAGTACACATACCCGTCTCCCGCAGAGAGGATATGCATAGTCATCACCCGCTCACTTTACCTCGTCTATTACTAATGCCAGAGGTGTGACAAATATCTGTACGAAGAATGAGGATGCAGGGTGTTCTCGATCGAAGATTGAGATGGTCGAAAGCGGAGGCTGAGATCGACTGGTGACTGCAGATAGGGGCTATCGAGTCGACGGAGCAGGCAGTGCACAATTCTCTTGTAGACGCGTGCCTGGCTGCGCACCCGAGCACCCTCCCAAGCGTTCGCTGTGGCGTCCAAGCTTGCACGGCGAACTCCCGCATAATGGTTCTTCCACCCACGAAAGGGGTACACCCATGGCCGATGTACGCAAGTCTGCGAAGCAGACTGCCGCCCGCTCTCGCGCACGCGAGAAAGCGGCAGAGTTCCGGGCAAAGGAAGACAAGCTCGAGCAGCTTGCCACCGACTACTTCGTCGCTACTGACTCGCTCGACGACATTGTTGCGACAGCTCAGGCGGATATCGCAGCCATCCAGGAACGCGCAGAGAAGCAGAGCGCGGCCGCTCGCACTGTAGCTGCGACGGTCATCGCCTCCATGCTCGAGCTCGGAACGCCCAAGTCGGAGGTAGCAGATCGTCTTGGTCTCCCGCCTCGCGAGGTGAAGAGGTCTCCCGCTACTCCTAGATAGCGGTTCGACGCGCGGCCGTGCGCTTGCGTCTGCGGCATTGAGTCTTCAGTAGCGGGCCGCCCCTCGTCACGCTGGGAAGCGGGTCAACTGTATGATTTGTTCTGCCTGACGGGGGGGATTTTTTAACCGTTTGGCGGTGCTCCTCCTGCTCGTGTCCCTGGGGGTTCTGTATCCGAACTGGACATGGGGGGACCATCAAAGTGGAGAATTTTAAAGCTGGCCTACGATGCCAGGATGTGCATGCTGGGCTGCGCAACGTAGATCCGAACAGCGCGACACTGACCCCTCTGGCTGACACACGCATGGTTGGGATGGCCGCTAGCCTCGCCTCCCTGGTTCGCGGCCAGGACATCATTTCCGACGCAGAATCGCTGAAATCTATCGTCGCCGATCAGCTGGACATTAGCCCGTATGCCTTCGGACCGGTTCTCGAGACTCTCGAACGCGCCGATATGATCTCGATTCAGCGCAAGAACAAAAAGATAACTGGCTTCACGGAAACAGTCCCCTACCATCAGGATCTTTACGGGAGGCTCGGCGAATCTTGGAACGAAGGCGGGCCCAGCCAGTTTGAGCAGGAGATGCTTGCCGTTGTTGAACGGCTGGCATTCTCGCCAGTTCCAGCAGAAGAACTTGAAGCCGAACTTGGCCTCGATCGGATCGATACCCCGCGTCTAATCGAACTTGGAAAGGCCGCAAGTCTGGTCAAGGGGATATCAACGATTGATGGCGAGGTGCTCTACTCACCGTTCTTTGGCTTTGAGAATCCGGAGCTGCTCGGCGACTTGTTCTCCTCGCACGGCAGCAGCAGGGTCGCCGAAGACTTGGCTGCAGTTCGTGACCATCAGGGGCTGCCACTGGATGAGTTGGCAAACCCGGCTCTCGCGGATGCGATCAGTCGTGGCTTCATCATTGCCCCGTCGGTGAAACTTCCCAATGGCACTAATCAAGCATTCGCCACCCTGCCCTACCTGCCGGACAAGAGTCTCCTAACCGTCCGCAAAGCGGTACTTGAAAAAGCGCTGGCGGTCATCGCATGCACCCGCTGTGGACAGCACTTCGGCGGCGCCACAAGCACGCGGAATCCAGCCAGGGTCCTGACCGCGCTCATCGATCCGAACCGGGACTACACCCTGGGCGCGCACAGTTCTCACAAGCGTCAGTACCAGATGCTCTATCGAATGCAGATCGTGGATTTCATTCCTGCAGGGAATTGGGTTCGGCCAAAGCTGATTCTTACTCCTGACAATTTGGAAGCAGTCAGGCTTGCTCGGGATCTACTGACTTTCGGCGAGCCAATGTTTGACCGCAGCGGGGATGATGATGCGAAAGGGCTGCTCTCGCTGAGCTCTCCCTACCAGGCTCCGCTCCAAACCGTCGCTCGACTCAGGGACAGCGTGACTCTTAACGACGGCGAATATCGGGCCATGCTTGATGCAGCTATGGGGAGGTCCGTACTGTGAGTGAACTCGATCTTGGACTGAAGATGAACTCCCGCCGACTTCTCTGGCGCATGGGATTCACCACAAGGGTCGACGTGCCTCTGCGAACTCCAATTCCTGCGAATCCGAGGCGCCGAAACTCCTCTCGTTTTGAAACTTTCACGGATCTCGATGTGCTTGGAATATCGATCGTGTCTGGATTCGCGATTCGAAAAGTCATATCTGACTGCAAAACAACACAGCGAGGCTCAACGGAGAGGATGTTCTGGATTCGGGGCGTTTCGGATTTCTTCAATTCTGACGACGCGTGGATGGTCAGATCCAAGGACGTCACTGCCGCGTCGCGGCAGCTTGCGAGCCGACTGCGAATCTCAGTCCTCGAGCCGGCGGACCTCGCAAAACTTGAGGAGTTTCATCCCACTGAACTCGATCTCGACTCTGGTCCACTCTCCATCCTTTTCGACGAAACAAAGGTGAGCGCCTACGGGAAAGCCTTCACCGTTCTCGACAGCAAGATCCAACGACTTGTCGACTATCGCCAATTCGACTACTGGGTAATAGACGAGTATCGAAACCTGCAACAAGTTGTCGCTCAGCTAAGCCATGTCAAGACAGTCCTGGACCCGAATCAGCCCGCGCATAGAGCGCTCTTCATAGATTGCGCGTGGTTGTACGCCCTCTCACTCGCCCATGCAGCCCAGAATGTCCGAGCTGTTCACGTCGTCGGAGTTGATGGCGCACTCCAGCAGTACCTATTCGGAGGACAAGCCGGCCTTCAAGAGAAGCGCCAATTGGAATCGATCTTGAAGCGGCTTGCCCCAGGGGACTCGAGCGGCGGCGGAGTACTTCCGGAGTGGTACCCGCAACTTCTAGAGCTCTTGGTCAGACACCTGAGACGTCCCCACGCAGCGAACGACGAGTTGCGATATGCAGAATGGGCCGCCGAAGCGCAGCTGGCCAAGGAGCCGGCCTCACTGTCAGAAGCATTCGGATCCGCTTTTGATCCGCTCCCCGCAAAACTGCTCTCTGACATCTGCGGATTCCTGATTGGTGCTGCTGGCCTCGATCCACAATTCCGTGTATTTGCGCGCGGTGTCTTCCTGCAACCCAACCCTGGCGAGCCAGTCATCGCAGCCCCAGCGGAAGGAGTGAGCCTTTTCGATTCTGACGGGGGACGTAATCAAACGATCGAAGTCACCGAGGAGGTCTGATCCTCCTTCCGATTTCGTCGCAACGTGAAGAAGACTCCTGCCCTCTGAAGTCATTGAGCTCTCACCGAGGCCGTTGACCTGTCTGGTTTTGGTTCTCTTCGCTGGAATGGCTAGGTCCTGCCCGTCCCGCCGGAGTCTCGCCGGAGAATGCTGAGCGGTCCGCCCAACTGATGCGTGCGGAGAGTTCGCCCGATGCCTCGTCGTTGCCAGGTTCCGGGACGGCGCCGCTTCAACCGACTCCCGCGCTCTGTCCATAAAAGGCCGCAACCGTCGTGGGCGATTGCTCCGGTTGGTGAGTTGCTGGGGTGTGCAAACGCCCCCCCTTGATCGTCGTCAAGGGGGGCGTTTGGGCGATCAGGCTTGGTGGTGGTGTCTCCTTCTTGGTCTTCTTCGGCGTGGGCCGCGACCCAGGTGTCGGCGGCGGTGTCGGCGCCGACGGCGCGGAGCATCCCGGCGAGAGCGTCCACTTCTGTGCAGCTCATCCGCGGGCCCACGTCGCCCGCGAAGTCTGCGGCCGCGAACACGTCGACGAATCGGGCGGCTGCGGCGGTGTCTATGGTGGTTGTGTTCATTGCTGGTTCGCCTGGTCTATCGGGTGGGCACGGTGACGGTGCAGAGGTTGACGCGGTGCAAGATGACCTGGGCGATGTGCACGGGGCTGTAGATGTAATCGTGGAAGTGCCCCGCGACGTAGATCCCGTGGGGCACGGCGGCATCGTTGATGGGTTCGCCCTCGGGGGTGAATACGACGAGGTCTTTGTGGTCGCTGTCGGTGCTGATGAGGTGCTGCGCGACCCGGTATCCAGCGGCCGTGTAGTCGCGGTGGGTGTTGATCCCGTCGCAGGAATACCGCACGACCCGGGGCATGTCCTCGCCGTCGAACGCGACGAGCGCAGACCCTTGATCGTCGTAGCCGTCGGTCATGCCGTTGAACTTGCGGCCCTCGTACTGGCTGGTTACCGCGTTCACCTCGCGGTCGGTGGGGCCGTCGCTCCATGACACGTTCATCCATGCGGACGCGGTGCCGGTGCTCATCCGGACGCTGAACTTCACGCCGGGAAACGCGTTCTTCAACGCCACCCGAACCAACTTGGCGGTGTCTTTGGTGCTGATGTAGTCCGTCATGTTCGTATCTCCTCAGTTGCTCGGTGTGGTGGTGGTGGCCTGGTCGGCCTGGATGGCTTCCCAGTGGGCTAGCAGGGTCCGGAGTTCGTCAATCCGGGCGAGCTGGTCGGCGGTGCGCGCGGCGACGACTGCGGGGCGCTCGGGAGTGTGGGGTGTGGCGTATCCGTCCCAGGTCAGGAGGCGTTCGCGCCTGCGGATCGAGCTGGTGAGGTGGAATATCTTCCGCTCGACGTCAGCGGGAGTGACCTCGTGTGTGGGGGCCTGGATCTGTTCAAGCATTTTCTCTCCTCCAAATTTTTTTGCCTTTCGGCGGTTTTTCCGCCCTCATGGAGTGCTGTCGGGGTCAAGCCCCAAGGAACGGTTGCAGGCCAAAAGTTATGGCGGAGCGCAGCGGGGGAAGAAGTTTTTGCTGAAACTGTGACGACGGCTTGACGCCGGCAGCGCGCAGTGAACAATCCCCCAGACGAAAAGCAACAAAGTTCACGCGCGCCGACCTACGCAGTCGGGCACCAGGACTCCTCGTTATTTGGCTTGACCAGCGTCCGAGGAGCCGAACCGGCGACGCCGGCAGGCAGAGTCCGTGTCGTCACCGCGCCGGTGTCTGCCGATGTCCTCAACCTCTTCGGTATCGGCTCAGGCGACGTAGATGATGTGTCTATGACCTCCGCCTGTCGTGGGAAGACCTTGTCAGTGTCAGAGCCCCGACCTACACTCCCCATATCGAATAAACGTTCGATAGCAGGGGTTGGAGGTACAGATGCGACAGAGCTTCCCGCACCTCCACGTTGCCTCCGCGTACTCGCCGCACTACGGCGTGACCATGCCCGAGGTCCTCGTTGACCAGGCGGCCGCCGCCGGTGCTGACTTCCTCGCCCTCACCGACCGGGACGGGCTGTACGGGGCGGTCAAGCACGTGCGGGCGTGCGCGGCCGCCGGGATCCGGCCGGGCCTGGGCGCGGACCTGGCCGTCCACGACGATGAGCACCGGCCGCTCGGTCGGGTGACCCTGCTTGCCCACGGCGCGGATGGCCGCGGCTATGCCGCGCTCTGTCGGGCCGTGAGTTCCGCGCACGAGGCAGGCCGGGTGCCGAGCATCGACCGCCGCCGGCTCGCTACCTGGGCGGAGGGACGCACCCTCACCGTGCTCCTCGGGCCGCTCTCGGATGTGGGGCTCGCGGTGGAACGCCGGGACAGCACCGAGGCGGTCGCCGGGTTGCGCGCGTGGCTCCGCGTCATGCCGATCGGCTCGGTCACCCTCGAAGTCGTCTGCCACCTGGCGCCGAACGGGCAACGCGGGTCGGTGGCCGCGGCCACCCGGATGCTCGGGCTCGCCGAGGACACCGGGACCCCCGCCATCCTCTCCAACGCCGTCCGCTACGGCGAGCCAACTGACGCGACGACCGCGGACCTCGCCGACGCGACCCGACTCCTCACCCCGCTCGCCCAGCTCGAGGAGCCGCAGGCGAACGGGCAAGCCTGGCTGAAAGACGCACCACACATGCGCCAGGTCGCCCGCATGGTCATCGACGCCGGCGCCCGGAACCCCGGCGCCCTCGACCAACTGCTCCGAACCACCCAGGAGTTGGCGGACCGGTGCGCCCTGGACCCGGCCGCGGACATCGGACTCAGCACACCACGGATGCCGGAAGCCTCGATCATCGGCGTGGTCGGTGACCCGGTGGCTGAGCTCTGGCGACGGGCCCGCCACGGCATCGACGACCGCTACGCCGGCACCACCCTCGCCCGCGCCGCACACGAGGAGCTCGCACATGAGATGGAGACGGTCGAGCACCTCGGGTTCGCCGCTTATTTCTTGACCGTCGCCCGGGTCGCGGACCTGATCCGGGGCATGGGAGTCCGGGTGCAAGCGCGGGGGTCCGGTGTCGGCTCCGTCCTCAACTACGCGCTCCGCACCTCGTCGGTCGAACCGATTGAGAACGGGCTCATTTGGGAGCGGTTCCTCTCCCCCGAACGCCAGACCCTCCCCGACATTGATATCGACGTCGAATCCGCCAGGCGTCATGACATCTACCGGGAAGTGTTCCAGGTCTTCGGCGCCGACCGGGTGTCACTGATGTCGATGACCAACGCGTACCGGGGGCGGGGCGCCGTCCGGGACGCCGGGCTCGCCCTCGGCATGCCGGAGGACCAGGTCGCGGCGATCGCGAAGCAGATGTGGCGGTTCAACGCCCGCGACTTCCGCCGGGCCCTCGAGGAGAAACCCGAGCTCGCGGACCTTGCCCAGCAGGTGCGCGAGTCGCAGCAGCTGGACCAGTTGGTGGACCTGACGGCGAAGCTCGACCGGCTCCCCCGCCACATCAGCGTGCACCCGTGCGGCGTCATCCTCTCCGACACGTCCCTCCTCGACCGGACCCCGGTGCAACGCTCGGGGATGGGACTGCCGATGTCCCAGTTCGACAAGCACGATATGGACCCGATGGGCCTGATCAAGCTCGACATCCTCGGCGTCCGAATGCAATCGGCAATGGCCTTTGCGATCGAGGAGCACCGGCGCCTTACCGGCGAGACCATCGACTTGGACCGGGTTCCCCTCGACGACGAACCTACCTACGAAATGCTCCGCACCACCCGCACCCTCGGCGTCTTCCAACTCGAGTCCCCCGGACAGATGGAACTGATCGGGAAGCTCCAACCGGCAGTGTTCAACGACCTGACCGTGGAGATCAGCCTGTTCCGACCCGGCCCCATGCAAGCGAACATGCCCCTCCAGTATCTGAAGGCGCGGCACGGGGAAGTCGCACCCGACCACATGCACCCACGGTTCAAGCCCTTCTTGGCCGAAACCAACGGTGTCGTCGTCTTTCACGAGCAGGTGATGCGCCTCTTCGACGAGTTGACCGGCTGCGGCATGGGTAAGGCCGATGTGTTCCGTCGGCACCTCGGGAAATCTGGCGACCTTGCCGAGATTGAAGCGTACGTTCGGCAGCAGGCGGCTACCCGCGGGTTCCCGGCGCCGGTCGTGGACCGGGCGTGGAAGGTGCTGTCCGGGTTCGGCAGTTTCGGGTTCGCCAAAGCACACGGCGCGGCATTCGCCCGAACCACGTACGAGAGCGCCTGGCTGAAAACGCACCACCCGGCCACGTTCTTCGCCGGGCTCCTCACCCACGACCCCGGCATGTGGCCCAAGGACCTCATCGTTGCCGAAGCCCGCAACCTCGGCGTCCCCGTCCTCGGCCTCGACGTCCAGAAGTCCGCGCTGGACTACCGGGTCGAGCAGCTGGGCGACGGGCAGCTCGCCATCCGCCTTGCCCTGCCCGAACTCGCCGGATCCAGCGCGGTGGAGCGGCAGCGGATCGCCGGGCATCAACCGTTCTCCTCGTTGCAGGACTTCCGCGATCGGGTGCGGCCGCGCCGACGCACATTCGAAGCCCTGGCCCGGGTCGGCGCCCTCGACTCGTTCATCGGCTACGACCGGGCCCGCCGCGGCGACCTCCTCGCCCACATCCAAGGCCTCGGCGGCCGCGCCCTCCCCGTCGGCCCCGACCAGCTCGCCTTCGACATTGATCTGCCGCTGCCCGACTTCTACCGGGCAGTCACCGCCCTCGACCTCCGCGGCCGCACCCAAACAGACGTGGAACTCCGAGACCTCGGCCTCGCCGTCAGCCAGCACCAAATGACCCGTTTCTACCCCCTCTTCAAAGAACTCGGAGTCACACCTGCCTCGGAGCTTGCGAACCTGCCCGGCGGAACCGAAGTACTCGTCGCCGGGGTCCGACGTGCCACCCACACTCCCCCGATGCGTAGCGGCAAGCGCGTGGTCTTCCTCTCTCTCGACGACGGCAGCGGGCCAGTATCCAACGTGGTGTTCTTCCACGACGCCCAAGCAACGATCGGGGCGCCCGTGTTCCGCACCCACTACGCCCTCATCCGCGGCCGCACCCGGCGCACCGGCGCCCGCGGGGTTTCAGTGACCGGCGAGCAGATGTGGGACCTGCTCGACGTGGCAGGGAAGGTCTGGGCGCGTCAGGCCGCGGAGCTGGAACAGAAGCGGGTTGCGGTCGAGGCAGAGGCTGCGGACAACGTCATCCAGATGTGGAGACGGAGAGCGTGAAGTTCCCGACGCTATTCACAGGACGGGCGTTCCTTTAGACGCGCCTGACTGCGAATTCTCCCGGGCGGAGCAACGGGACGGTCCCTTCAGCAGAAGCTCCCTGGCCGTTTCGTGTCGATTTCCACACTCGGCAGCACAAATTCCGCCTTCGCCTGCACAGGCCGTTCACGCCACCACGGACCTTGGCTCTGTGCCAATAAGGTCCCTCATCTGATGTCGACATTCGGCTACTGCACGTCAGCCTAGGATCGGGGAGAGAGAGAAGATTTGGAGCTCAAATGTCGCGTTGGGTACCTCGGGGCATGGACCCTTCCATGAGAGAAGTTCTTGTCGAAGGCGTGCCTAGTTATATGAAACCCGCGCTCTTGGAGTTCCTAAAACCGCACCTTGCCCGTTCGTCATCATCGACTGGGTCTTGGTTCTTTCAGACGCAAACACTCATGCGGTACGACCTCGTCGCACGCCGTCAACCTTCATACATCGACCGTCTCGACCAGTCAACTTGGCCCGGTTTCTTTCTTAGGCTCGGTGATGACGAACTTTTAGACCTCGCTGATTGGGTCATTCATCAAAACAATCGCAGCATTGCCAACAATCTCGAACAACTCTTGGAAGCCGCGGGCTCGGTCTGGACAGTCGGTAGGCGTAACGGTCAGAGCGGACTCATTCGACGCATGCCCGAAAGCATACAAATCGCTGTTGAAGCGACCCTGCGCGAGGGTTCAGCAGGGAGTCTTCTCGGCGAGGCGTGGGCGGCCGCTTACGGCCGCAGTCCCGACCCTGAGGAGTCATACGAGAAAGCGATCAAGGCTGTTGAGGAAGTAGCGGCGAACATCGTCAGTCCAAAGAACGTGAGGGCCACTCTCGGCACGATGATCCGCGACATGAAAGCACAGCAGGACTGGACTGTTGAGCTGCCGGGTAACGAAGCAGGGGCGCTGGTCGTGATGGCCGAGGCGCTGTGGACCGGGCAAGAATCCCGTCACGGCGGAAACGGCTACCGGCATCCGACTCAGTTGGAAGCAGAAACGGCAGTGACCCTCGCTGTTGCCTTGGTGCAGTTGTTTGCGTCTGGCGCAGTGGGTAGACGTTCAATGAGTTCGTAGGATGCGTCTTGACGGCACGTTAGGATGCCCACACGCTGAACGACACCATGGTCCGCGGCGACGTGGTGCGCGCTACGCCTCGCCTCGCCCCATTGAGGATTCCCTTCTGACAGTGACCAGGTGGGCCACTACTTCTTCGAGAGGAGCTTCGCACCGTCCGACCGCAGCTCCCCCGCAGGTGAGACATGGCGGTACAACGTCTGCCGGGTGATCCCGAGCTCCTTGCAGAGGTCGCCAACCTTCGTTTCCTTCTGCCCCATCGCGGCCATGGCCAGGCGGACCTTGGCCGGCGTCATCTTGAACGGCCGCCCGCCCGTCCTCCCCCGTGCTCGAGCTGCGGCAAGCCCGGCGATTGTGCGCTCAGAGATGAGCGCCCGCTCGAACTCGGAGAGAGCAGCAAAGATTCCGAAGACGAGCTTCCCAGGTGCCGTCGTGGTGTCGATCGTTGCGCCCTCTCCGGTGAGCACCTTGAGGCCGATGCCACGGTCGGTGAGGTCATGCACCGTATTGACCAGATGCCGCAGGTCTCGACCGAGCCGGTCCAGCTTCCAAACCAGGAGCGTGTCACCATGACGCAGCGCCTTCAGGCAAGCCGCCAGGTGTGGCCGGTCGTCCTTCTTGCCGGATGCCATGTCCTCGTAGAGATCCCCTGCAGCGACGCCGGCAGCCAGGAGTGCGACTCGTTGTAGATCAGTGCTCTGCGAACCATCAGCTTTTGACACGCGCATGCATCCGACGAGCATGCTCGACCCCTGTCATTTAAACGTCCGATTACGTGACAACGTGATCGTCATCTCAACGCACTCAAAAATTGTCACACAACCAGTCATCTATTCTGCGTGCTGCAAAAGACGATCAAATCGTCCAATGTGACTGTTTGTGCTTTGTGGCGGCGTTCTGTGATCGCTATTTGGCGCATCGAATCTGAGGCCCTCGGCGATCCCGAGCGAGCTTCAGCGTCTTGTATCCCATGGGTTTCGACACACGCAGGATACGAGACGATAGTCAAGTGCCCACTGTCGTGATGTTCCCCGCTAGAGGAACCGCTATCGGGACGCACTCTTGTGCTGCCTCCGAGGACTAAGCGCCTTCGAAAATCCACTACTTCCGTTCAGGAGTGGGGGCCGAGATTCGGGGGGCTGGCACGCTGACGTCGAGTCAACGACCAGAGGAGACGTGATGCCGGCAGTAGGCGGGGCCGACGAGTCTTTTGGTCGGGGCTCCTTGTGGTCTGGCCTCAACTCACCCTGACACGTAGGGGGCACCGGGCTGCCGCGACCGCAGCGGACACCACGGACCCCACGCCGGACCGGCTGCGTCAGCGATTTTGATGAGTATCTGCGGCACGCCGACATGGATACCCCACCCTGAGATGCCTCGTTGTCAGTGTGCAATGCCGGCTACCGATTCGGTTCCGTCTGTGGGGGATCGATGCCGCTAGGTTGGTCCAAAGAGATGGGACCTGATGCTAGCGAACACACGCACGGAGCATGCTGACGTTTTGCCTAGCGTGACCGGTCGATCGAGTGTGTGGCCCCTTTGGGTGCTGGGGGTGACCCTGGTGAGCTATGTGGTCGGCTTGCTGATCAGAACCGGCCTGGATTTCAGCCCGCTCGTGGATGGTTGGCTGGGGATTCTGACCGTATGGGTTCCCGTTGCAGTGTGCTGGTCAGGAGCGCGGAGAACTAAATTTCGACGCTTGGACGTGCGACTGGCTTCGGCCGCCGTGACTGCCTTCGCTGTTGGGGACACGTACTTTGTTCTCGCGACGGCCGGAGGAGTGACGTTGCCGTATCCGTCGCTGGCCGATATCGGGTTCCTGGGTTTCTACCCCCTGATGTTGGGGGCGTTGGCCGCACTGGCGAGGCGTCAGATACGGGGGTTGGGCTGGCCCGTGATTTTGGATAGTGCCGTAGGGTCCCTGGGCGCGGCCGCCGTGCTGGCGGTACTGCTCGACCCAATTATAAAGTCCGCCATCGACATCCCCGCCTCCCCAGCCACAGCATTCGCGGTCGCCTACCCCCTTTTCGACCTGCTGCTGGTGTCCGTCTTCGTCGGGATCGGAGCATCTCAAGGCAAGAAAATTAGTCGAGGCTGGGCCCTTCTTGTGCTCGGGCTGGTGGCCTTTGCTGCCACCGATGTCGTTCACGCGTCACTGGAGTTGAACGGCATGTACGTGGTGGGGACTCCTCTGGACGCGGGCTGGGCCCTCGGACTCGCCCTGATCGCCTTATGGGTCGATGGGGAGGCCAATTCCGACAAGAAGAGGAACCCCTCAGTCTGGTCAATTCCCGTCCAGACGGTGCCAACGATAGCGACCGCCGCCAGCCTAGGCGTTCTGATTCTGGGTACCACCCAGCTGCGGATCTCTCCACTCGCGGTGGTGACGGCAGCCCTGTCGCTGATTCTGGCAGCATTGCCCTTGGTGTTTCGGCAGCGGATCCGGATCGCTGACGCCCATCGCCAAGCATGGACCGATGATCTTACTGGGTTGCCAAACCGGCGGGCCATCTCCGCTTGTATTCCCGTGCGTCTCGCGACCGATCTGCGCCGAAAGAGCGCACTGCTGCTGCTCGATCTCGACAAGTTCAAGGAGGTCAACGACAGCCTCGGACACGACGTAGGTGACCGCCTCTTGATCCAAGTCGCCGCGCGACTGTCAGGACAACTCCGCCAGACAGATCTACTCGCGCGCGTCGGCGGGGATGAGTTCGTGATCCACCTCGACAGCTCAGGCCCCGACCAAGCGGAAGCTGTGGCCCTGAAGCTGCGTGCGGCGTTGGCGCAGCCATTCACCCTGGCGGGGATCACAGTAGAAGCAAGCGCCAGTATTGGAATCGCAATCTACCCCGAGCAGGGCGACAGTCTTACCGTACTCATGCGCAAGGCAGACATGGCCATGTACAAGGCGAAAACAACCCGCAGCGGACACCACATCTATCGAAACGATGACGACAGCCACGGCGAAACCCGACTCCGCACACTGGAGGAATTGCGTCTGGCGCTGCATGAGGACCAACTGGTGCTGCACTATCAACCTAAAATTAATCTCCAGACCGATGACGTTTGCGGAGTAGAGGCACTCGTCCGCTGGAACCACCCCACGAGAGGACAGCTACAACCCGACGCCTTCCTCCACTTGGTCGAGGAAGGCGGGCTCATGCACGCCATGACCCAAATCGTTCTTGAGAAAGCCCTAGACCAGACCGCAATCTGGCATGCGCAGGGCCGATTCCTGACAGTAGCGGTAAACATCTCGGCCAGCTCACTGATTGACACAGCCCTGCCCGAATGCATCAGCTCCATGGTGGCCGCCCGAGGCCTATCGCCATCAGTGCTCGTATTGGAGATCACCGAAGATTTCTTGATGGCCGACCGGGACCGTGCCCACGCAATACTGACACGGTTACGGGCCTCGGGCGTGCGGATCGCTGTGGATGATTTCGGCACCGGCTATAGCTCTTTGGCGTACCTGCGTGACCTCCCCATCGACGAACTTAAACTCGACAAATCATTTGTCATACCCATGGCCGGCGATCCCCGGGCGACTGCATTGGTCGTTTCCACCATCGACCTTGCCCATAGCCTCGGCCTGCGCATGGTCGCTGAAGGCGTAGAAAACAGTGCTTCCTACTCGGATCTGGCCGTCTGCGGCTGCGACGCCGCACAAGGATTCTTCATATCTCGACCAGTCCCCGCAGCCCAGCTGGACGAATGGTTCGTTAGCCGACAAGAGGGACCAACCAAAGCGGCCAGCAAATCGAACTGACCTCAAGATCCGCGGTGGATCCTCGAGCACCGAAACCCCGACCGGCTTCGGACCGAGCACCGTGGTGGCCTCAAACCGGCTTTAGGAAATCCGTAAGCCACGTTGCGTCTAGCCCTGCAGCCACCGGCGCCACTCGTTTCGGTACTTCACTGAAGAGAGCTTCAGTCCTCGCTGCGGCGACGAACTAGCCGCTCGCGAAGAGTGCACTGCACGACTCCAAGACCCACGGCTTCACTCACGCCGCCAGGGATGCCGGTTTTCCCGTCTTCCTCGGGGTCGGCGTGCTCCCGCCAGCAGGGTTGTTGACAGTGGCGTTCGCCACGCACTAGATGAACACCCGTCATTAGGAAGGCGCTGCTCGGCGGGGCAGTGGCACTCCACTGAGTACTTTCGTTCGGATGGATTGTTCTCAACTCGCTCGGCACTGACGTCGAGGTCTGGGCAACCGCACAAGTTCGCCTCAGAGCCCCATCGATCAGGCTCGACGGAGCCGCTCACAACTTCGCCCAGAAGTTGATCGGCGGCCACGGCAAATTCGATCATCCCGAACTCCCCACGATTCCTGAGACACGACCATTGCAGATGGGCTGGCTGGGACAGCCGAGTGCTAACACCCACTGAAAACAGGGCCAACACGGCCGATTTCATGGGCATTCCCGGGTCGACGCGGCAGTGTTCAATGTCCTCAAAAACCTACAGCCCGAAGCCATCGCGAGCATCGGCCCTGCAAACGGCACACACAGCTACGTCGCGCAGATAAGCATCAAATTGAACACGGGGAAATGCAAAATAGGCGACGAAGTCACTATCGCTATCCCTAACCCTCTGGTGCTCGCGAGTTGCTACAGGCCCGTGGATTACAACCCGGATGCTCCCACCGTGGAGAACATCGTCGTCGTGCTTCAATTGGACCGGAATTGACGAATGTCGGCTGTTGTCTGCCTCCGACTCCCATTAGCCCTTCACATGCTCTCTAGTGAGGTGTCCATGGCCTTGACCCCAGCGAGTGGACACCTCACTAGAGAGAATGTTCACGATGGCAAGATCACTCCGGGAGTTCACTCCTGAGTTCAAAGACGAGGCCAACAAACTGGTGATCAACACCGGTCGCGCGGTGGCAACCGTCTCCCGTGAGCTGGGCGTCAACGAAGCCACCCTGGGCCGTTGGGTGAACCTGTTCAAGTCCAGCCAAGTCGCTGGCGAGGGCGGGGTCACGGAGACCGAGAAGGTCGAACTGCTGCGGCTGCGCAACGAGAACAGCGACCTGAAACTGGACCGGGCGTTCCTAAAAAAGCCTTCCTCTTCTTCGCCCAGGAAGCCTCGGATTCGAACGCCAAGCGTTCGCACTGATGCTGGTGGCAAGACCAACTTCAGCATCGTCCGAATGGGATGCCTCCTCGTCGTGTCCCGGTCGGGTTACTACGCCCGGCTGGGCCGCAGCCCGTCTGGGAGGGCGGTCCAGCAGGAGAACATCGAGCAAAAGGTTGCACGGTTCCACAGCGACTCAAACGAGGTTTATGGGCCCCGCAGTTCCTCGCCGACCTCCGTGCCGATGGCGAGATCATCTCCCGCAAGACCGTGGTTACGTTCATGCGTCGCCTGGACTGGTGGGCATCAGCCCGAAATACTGGCGCACCACCACGGTCAGCCAAGCCGAGGACGCCTACCCCGTCGACGCCGTCAAACGGCAGTGGGATACCGAGGCCCTGAACCAGGTTTTTGAGTGGGCGGCATCACCTACTTGAGGACTTGGGAGGGGTGGCTGTATTTGGCCACCGTCATCGACGCGCACGCGGGCCGCGTTATCGGCTGGGCGATCGCCGACCACATGCGCACCGACCTCATCCAGGACGCCCTGCTCATGGCGATGGCTCTCCGCGGTGAGCGGCCCGAGCAGGTCATCTTTTACTCCGATCGTGGCACCCAATACGCGTCAGCGCAGATCACCGCGTTCGCGAAAGCGCACCGCATCACCCGGTCTATGGGCTATACCGGGGTCTGCTGGGACAACGCGATGGCGGAAAGTTTCTTCGCCACGCTCAAGACCGAGTTCTACCACCGAGGCGTCTGGCCCAGCAAAAACAAAGCATCCCGGGAAGTCGGCGCATGGATCGAGGACCACTACAACCTGCGCCGCCGGCACACCTCCCTAGGCCAGATCAGCCCCGTCGACTTCGAGCCGCAATACTCGAACCAGACCGCGGACTTCGCGAAAGCCGCATAACCTCGTGTCCACTAACCACAGGCGAGGCCACTCATTAGATCGTCTCGGTATTTTGGCCGTCTTTCAACCCATGGGTAGCGAGTTCAGGTGGTGAGAGCAACACCCCGAGTTCCGTGGGGTGTTGTCGATGGCTCGACCGTTGTCGCCTTTGCGTGTCCGTTTGACGTTTGGGGGGGATCTGAAGGAAATCCGCGTCCGACTGGGTATCGGTGGTTAAGCGAGCATCAGAAGGTGCTGCCATCACCGATTCAGGATTTAAGTGTTGCCCGTGTCGGGCTTTTATCGTTGCGAGAGCGAGAAGAGATCGGGTTCCAACTCACCCGGGTCACTGGGTGCGCCGCATCGCAGCGGCACTGGGCCGGGCGCCGTCAACGATCAGCCGGGAAGTAACCAAAAACCAGGTCGTCGGCCGCTACGTGCCTTCGCTCGCGCAGGAGCAGACCTGGGCACGGGCTCGGCGGCCAAGAGCCCGAAAGCTGGACGGGTTAGCGTTACGGGAACAAGTCGCCACGATGCTCACCGATCGGTTCAGCCCGGAACCGGTCGCGGGCCGACTGAAAGTCAAGCATCCGGAGAATCCGGAGATGCAGGTGTCGCACGAGACGATCTACCAGGCCCTCTACGTGCAGGGCCGCAGAGGTTCCGGGAGATGGTGATGATCTCCGACCGCCCGCCGGAGATCGAGGACCGCGCCGTTCCCGGGCATTGGGAGGGCGACCTGATCATCGGCTCGACCTCGTCGAAGTCCGCGATCGGAACCCTTCTCGAACGGACTACGGACTACGGGATACGTGATGCTGCTGCATTTGCCCGGGGATCACACCGCTCGCACCGTGGCCGACGCGATGATTGTGGCAATGAATACCCTCGTGGAACAGCTGCGCCGTTCGACCACCTGGGATCAGGGAGCAGAGATGTCTCGACACCAGGAAATCACGATGGCGACCGGGATGCCGATCTGCTTTTGCGCTCCGCACTCGCCCTGGCAGCGTGGCAGCAACGAGAACACCAACGGGCTCTTGCGCGAGTACTTTCCAAAAGGCACAGACCTGTCCTTTCACGGGCCCGGGATCCTCGAGAACGTCGCTGCGGAACTCAACCGCCGGCCCCGCAAACGCCACGGCTACCGAACACCCACAGAAGTCCTCGCCACGCTAATCTCGAACCCAACCAATCAAACCGGTGTTGCAGACACCACTAGAGTTCGCCTGTTTTGACACACTGAAATTATGAAACACCACGCACATGCGGTCCACCAAGGGGTGAGTTAGCCGCACCCTGGGTTTCCTCCCGGAATCGAACCCTGACGGGGACGGCACCGCCAGGCTGCACCAAGGGGACGATATCTTTACTGAGCTGACCAGCAGAAGTCGAACACTTTCGTCCAGTCCGCACGCTATTCATCGCCGGCTCGAAGAAGTCGCCGCGCGATTCTACGGCGGACCTCACAACTTCACGTTTTTGACTATGCGCCGCGGAGATCGTTTCCGCCGGTGATGTTTAAGGGACCACTCCTCGTCGTCGTCGGTCAGGGGGCGGCCCTCGATTCCGGCCGAGGTCGTAATCAGGGCGTCTGCGGCGGATTGGGCAGGGCAAAAACAACGAGAACTGGGAGGAGCGAACGCGGTCCGTGTGGTTGGGCCCCTGATAGTCTCGGTTATCATGTGGGCGTTTGCTCATCATGCAGGCAAACCCGGCGCGAGCCGGGAACGCAAAGCCACGGGGACACACGCTGTCAGCCGGGTTACCGAACAGTAAAGGCCACGCGCATGCTCATGGAAGCTGGGCCGCCCTCACCCGAGGAGACGACTGTTGTCATTGAAGAGCTCTCGGTTGTCTCGCGGCGCAACAATGTAGCGGTGAGTGGTAACCCGGACGGCCGTGCGATCGTGTTCGCACACGGCTTCGGGTGCAATCAAAGCGCATGGCGACTTGTCACCCCGGCCTTTCTCGCGGACTACAAGGTCATCGTGTTCGACCATGTTGGGGCAGGCAGTTCCGACGCATCTGCCTACAGTTTCTGGAAATACGACTCGTTGCTCGGGTACGCGGACGACCTGCTCGAGATCCTTGATGAGCTGGACGTGACCGACGTGGTGTATGTCGGTCACTCTGTCAGCGCGATGATTGGTGTGCTCGCCGCGAACCGTGACCCGTCCCGCTTCGGCGCTCTCGTCCTGATCACCCCATCCCCTCGATACATCAATGCGCCAGGCTATGAGGGAGGATTTGAGGTCGAGGACATCTATGCAATGTTGGATGATCTGGATTCAAACTATTTCGGCTGGTCGTCAGTCATGGCACCACTGATGATGGGCAACCCGGACCGACCGGGGCTATCGGATGAGCTGACGGAGAACTTCTGCAGCACCGACCCGACGATCGCCCGCCATTTCGCTCGTGTCACGTTCCTTTCCGACAACCGGGAGGACCTCCCCTTGGTCACTACGCCGACTCTGATCCTGGAATGCTCCGCCGACATCGTCGCTCCCGCCGCCGTGGGGCACTACGTTCACCAACAGATATCAGGCAGTACGTTGGTCACTCTCACGGCCACCGGCCACATCCCTAACCTGTCGGCACCCGACGCTCTAGCGGATGCCATTCTTGCCTACCTGAAATGATTGACGGTGGCGAACGTGCGGTCGAGAGCTTATTCGAGGAGCTCTATGAGTACGCGCCGTGCGGACACCTCTCCACAACGGTCGACGGCATCATCATCCGAGTCAACAAGACTCTGCTGAAGTGGACGGGGTATCAGCGCGAAGAGCTCATCGGCCAGTCGTTCGTCTCGTTCCTCCGACCAGGCAGCCAGTTGATGTTCGAGACTCGATATCTCCCGGTGCTCCACCTGCGAGGTGAAGTGAAAGAGGTGGCGGTGTCGTTCCGGCGCGCGAACGGCACCGCGCTGCCGATGATGGTCAACAGCACCGTGACCACCGATGGAAGTGGGGAACCAGTCACCATCCGGATGGCCGTCTTCGATGCCAGCGAACGCCAGGAATACGAGCGAGAGCTCCTCTCCTCCCAACGCAAGGCGGAGGCATCGGAAACTCGGATAAGGGTGCTGCAGAAGGCATCGAGAGTGTTGACCGAAGCCACTACCGACACCGCGCTGGCAAATGAGCTGACGAAGATCACCCGTGAGGCGTTCGCTGCGTCTAACGTCTCGATGTACCTCCTGAACGCTGAGGGGAGGCTGGACCTAACATCGGGAAATCCCGCGCTGGGACTGCTCGATCTGACCGGCTTCGGGCCAGCCAGGGTACTGGCCCGCACCGAACGCACGATGATCTTTTCGCGCACTGATCCCTTGGCTAAGTCATCCGGGCTCGCCGAAGTGATGCGAAGCGCCCAGGTGGAGACACTCGTGACCGCGCCGTTGTCGGATGAAGCAACTCCGCTCGGTGTCCTGATCAGTTCCTTCGCACGTTCAAGAAGCTTCGAAGCGGACGACATCGGGCTGTATGAAGCACTCGCACGTCAGTCCGCCCAGGTGCTGACACGCATCCATCTACACCAGCAGCTTGAACGACTAACGCTCATCGACCAGCTCACGGGCCTCGCCTCCCGTCGCCTCATTCAACGACGCCTCAGCGACGCGGTGAACCTCTCACGACTCAACCGCCGTTCGATAGCACTTCTCCTCATCGATCTCGACGGTTTCAAACTCATCAACGATGAACTGGGACATGCCACCGGTGACAGCGTGCTTAGTGAGATCGGCTCCAGACTGTCGTCGGTCGTCCGTCACGGCGACCTCGTAGGGAGACTCGGCGGGGACGAGTTCGTGGTCCTCTGCGAGGACGTGAAACTCGAAGAGGTGGACCGTGTCGTCGAACGACTGCATGCCGCCCTCCGCGAGCCGCTCACCGGGCGCGCGAGCCAGAAACGGGTCACCGGGAGTATCGGCACCATCCTGTACCTCGGCGGAGTCCCGGATCACATCCCTCCCGACCTGATACTCGAACAAGCCGATGAGGCGATGTACCGGTCCAAGCGCGCGGGGAAGAACCAAGACACCACCGTCATAGTCGGAGACACCTCGCCCGCGGAAGGCCACCCGATACTCTGATTCGCAACATGGTGCCCTCATCTGAGGTCGATCCCGTCCAGTCCGTGTCTCCTAATGCCGAGGGTTCTGTCTGACAAGTTGAGGCATGTCTCGTGCTGCCGTGTTGTCTGACAGTGAATGGGCTCGACTCGAGCCGTTGATGCCATCGTCGAAGAATTGTCTGGGTCGTCCGTTCCAGGACCACCGCCGCATTCTCGAAGGCATCATTCATCGGTATCGGGCGGGTATCCCGTGGCGGGATCTGCCCGATTCTTTCGGTCCGTGGCAGACCGTCTGGAAACGTCACCGACGTTTCAGTGGCGCTGGAACTTGGGACGCAATTATGACCAGGTTGCTTTCGCAGGCTGATGCGGCTGGCTTGATTGCGTGGGAGGTGTCCGTGGACTCCACGGACAACCGCGCCCATCAGCATGGCACCAACCTCCCGCGCACTACAGGGGGAACTCTCGAACTACACGAATCTGCTCAATGAGCCCGCTGACCATGCAATTGGTCGGTCACGAGGCGGTTTAACGACCAAGATTCACACTTTGTGCGATGCGAATCTGCGGCCGCTGGTGATTCTGTTGGGGCCGGAGCGACCGGACCAGGTCGCTAACCGGAAACGGCGCGGCCAAGCCGGTGGCCGCGTTCTCGGTCGCATCGAAAGCTGTGCGGGTGCATGGATCTTTCTCGTCGTGGCCTCTAGGGCGCGCCTGTGACTGGGAGCGTGCAGACGGTCAAGGCTTTGTGACTGCGGGTCCCAGCTGGACCACGACGATCCTTTTCTTCATCTGGATCGCCATTGCATCTGTCGGCGCGGTTGTCCTTGCCGTCGGAGGCGCGCGCACGCGCTCCGGAGCCGAAATGGGTAATACCCATTAGGCGGCCCGTATGAGGTTCCCATACGGGACGACGGCATGGGTCGACGTCGGTGTGGATGAGTTGTGCAAATAAATATGACTCATAGCGCTCTGTGGCGGCGTTCTGTGATCGCTATTTGGCGCCTTTAGCTATACGCCCGCGTCGCCCCGGAGTAGGTGTCAGTGTCTTATATCCCATGGGTTACGAGACGCATCGGTTATGAAACATGCACCACTCTCCAAAGCGTTGGAGCGCCAGGACCCCGCGACGAGCGACACCGTTCGTGGGCTGCGGGTGGCGTTCCGTACGAACCCTGCCTGATCAATGTGTCATGGTTGGGAAGGCCAACAGCTCAGAACAAATCTGCCTTGAGCAGGCCCTTCGAACATCGGACGCTCGTGACAATAGTTCCTCCTAAACTCCGCTCAGGTGACATTATTCGAGTTGTTGCGCCTGCACGTTCCAAAGCATTTGCCACGGAGCACCTTGACCCTGAGCTTATAGAGCGCCGGTTCAAGGAAATGGGTCTGGTCCTGACGTTCGGCCAGCACGTGGACGAACGGGATGCCTTCGATTCATCATCCATTGCATCCCGCGTTGCGGATCTGCATGCGGCATTCGCCGATCCCGACGTCAAAGCCATCTTGACGGTTATAGGCGGGTCGAACAGCAACGAACTGTTGCCCTACCTCGATTGGGACTTGATCGCGTCCAACCCGAAGATTCTGTGTGGCTACTCCAACATCACCGCACTGCAGAACGCGATCCTGGCTAGGACAGGGCTGGTGACGTATTCCGGTCCGCATTGGTCGTCGTTCGGCATGCGCGACCACTTCGAACGCACCGCCGCATGGTTCACGCAGACGCTTTTCGATGATGCCCCAGTGAACCTTCTCCCGTCCCCAGAGTGGACGGATGATCTTTGGTTCCTGGACCAAGATGTCAGGGTGACGATGCCCAGCCAAGGATGGTGGACTCTCCAAGATGGTCACGCCGAGGGGCAGATCATTGGAACCAACATGACGACGATTGCCGGGCTTCAAGGCACGCCCTACATGCCATCGCTTAATAGCTCCATCCTCGTACTTGAAGACACTGCCGGGACTGACCCTGCGGACTTCGCTAGACACCTCACATCCATCCTGCAGTTGCCTGATGCCGTAGGCGTGCTCGGCCTGGTCATCGGCCGATTTCAAACGGACACCGGCATGACCCAAGAACTTCTTACGGAAATCATCTCTCGCCAGCCTGTCCTGAAGGATTTGCCGGTACTGGCAAATGTCGACGTCGGCCACAGCTCACCACAAGCCACTTTTCCTATCGGCGGGACCCTAGAAATCACGGTTGGGTCAAACCCGAGCCTGCAAATCACTCGTCATTAGCTCACTCTGGCAGCCACCGATTGTGGCCTTCGACAAGCGTCGACGAAGGAAGAATCCCTCGGATTGAGCATTCGCCTAATCAACTTCCGGTTGATTCCACCGCAAGTCTGTGGCAAGCAACCCGCGCTCCTTTGCGGGGGCAACAACGCGCCAACATCCCGGACACCGAGCATCGACTTTTCTGTCTCGTAACCCTAGGGATATGAGGCGTCTCACGCTCCATCTCCTGCGCCTTTCGAGAACGCCGGATCTCGTGGTGCGGTGATTCTCATAACTACGTCGCTTAACCTGCTGGCTGCATGACGGTAGTCACCGTCAGTTGCGAGACATCCCGTACTGTCACGAAAGGCCTAGGCCTCGGACTGGCCGCTACTTCTTGGAGAGAAGCTTCGCACCGTCAGGCCGTAGCTCCCCCGTCGGTGAGACATGGCGGTACAGCGTCTGCCGAGTGAACCCAAGCTCTTTGCAAAGTTCACGGACCTTCGTCTCCTTCTGACCAATGGCGGCCATGGCCAGGCGAATCTTGGCCGGCGTCATCTTGAACGGACGCCCACCCGTCCTCCCCCGTGCTCGCGCCGCGGCGAGCCCGGCCACGGTGCGCTCAGAGAAAGGGGCCCGCTCGAACTCGGCCAGGGGCAACGCCGCGACGATTGTGCAGGCGAGTACGGACATTTGTGCAGGCGACTTCGGAAAATGACCGTTCGGTGCCACCATCCGGCGTGGCGCTGGAATCACTACCGTGTACCGCGTAGTAGTGTGTGATGCGTCAGAGGAGATACATGGACACCACACAGCTACTCAAAGGAGTGCTCGACGTCGCGGTGCTCGCCGTGATTCAGGAAGAAGACGGCTACGGCTACGACATTGTGCGGCGCCTGCGCGCTGCCGGCCTCAAAGAGGTGGGAGACGCCTCGGTTTATGGAACCCTCCGACGCCTCTATACCGCGGGTGCATTGTCAACCTATGTTGTGCCCTCCGATGGCGGCCCGCACCGCAAGTACTACGGAATCAACACTGAGGGACGGACCATGCTTGCCGAACAGCGAGCCAGCTGGACCCGGTTCGCCAACACACTGTCACTCCTCCTCACAGAACAGCACCAGCCCACCGCTACCATCCGCACGATTGGGGACAAGTCATGAGCACGACCACCTCACCCACCCTGGCCATTCGTGATTTTGCCGCTGCCGTACGCGCCGCGCTCAGCGACCTTCCCAGTGAAGATGTCGAAGAACTCACGGACGGACTTGAAGCGGATCTGACCGAGCAAGCCGAGGATCTCGATGCGCAAGGTTTCGACCCGGGCGATGCTGTCGGCTACGCCGACGAGTTGCGGGCCGCGGCCGGGCTACCGGTTCGGGGAAAGCCGCGGCTGGCATCCGCCTGGACCGCCAACAAACTTCGCACCTGGGCCAACGCACAGCGATCAAACCTCGCCCGCAAGGCACGATCGACAGTGATCGGCTCGCGCACCCTGGACTTCTTCATCTCACTCCGACCGTTCTGGTGGGTGCTACGGGGCTGGGCCGTCTACAAGGTCATCTCGGCTCTAGTTATCGACACCAGCATTGCCAGTACTCTGCCGTCGAGCGGCACTGAGTGGGTTCTGCTCCTGCTATTCGTCACCGTCAGCGTGCAATGGGGACGGGGACGATGGCTCCCCTGGTCATGGCTGCCACCGCTTAGGACCCTGGTCAGCGTCTGCTCGATCATCGCGCTGCCACTCCTTCTTGTGCTCGCCACAGCGTGGAGCAGTTCGGCCGACCAATACGTGGAGGACTACGTTCCACCAGGCCTGCTACTCGACGGTAACCAGGTCTCCAATGTGTTCACCTATGACTCAGACGGTCAACCCCTCACCGGCGTGCAGCTCTTCGACCAGGATGGAAAACCACTCACGACCGTCGGCGATCCAAACGCCACACCGTGGGTTACCACATACGGCACCGACGGGACGGAGGTCATCTTGGTCCCCAGCTCCGACGTACCGGGGAGAAGCGGTTGGAACGTTTTCCCCCTCAACACGGTCGACTCAGTGGACTATAACTCGCAACCCAGTGGAGAGCCTGACCTCTCCACCGCTACTCCGGCCGTGCCACCCTTTGCCCAAGTACGGCCCCTCACACAGCAGACGCCGTCCCCAACGGCCCCGCCGACTCCCGCTCCCTCTGCGGCGCCGCCCGTCGCTCCCGAACCGAGCGCCGCACCTACACCAAACTCAGGCGGAGACAATTGAACGAGTCACCGCAGCCCAATCCCGCACCGCGAAAAATCATCCCATCAGCCATCAATCTACCGCCAACTCAACCACTCGACATCACCGCGTGGCTCGCATTCGAACGAGAAAACGAGTAGTCCTCGCGTCGCTTCGGGCGGATTCGCTGTCGCTGGATGACCAACGACTGACCGCGATGTGTCAGGGCGACTCCAAGAGCCACGCCGGCGAGTGTCAAAGAATGAAGAAACCGACGTTGTCTGACACAAGTTCCACACTACGATCTGACGCCCAGCTGGGGCGTACTCCAACCTGACGTTAGGCGCATCGCTCGCCACAAGTTCTGCCGAAACTGCGCCGACGGCTTGACGCCGGCAGCACGGAGTGAACAATTCCCCAGACGAAAAGCAACAAAGCTGCCGTGCGTCGGTCTGCACACCGGGACACCAAGTCTCCCGCCTTTCCTCATCCCGAGTGCGGGGTTCGGCGGGGTCGGCTATCGTGCCGGCATGCCACTGGACCCGTTGGGCGCTCCCCCGAACTGTGAGCGGTGCCTCACCCCGCTGCAGGTCGAGGGGTCGCCGTCAAGCCCGTTCTGGCGTTGCCCCGTATGCGGTCTGGTCCGTCTGGTGTAACCTCGGCCAGCTCACCTGCAGGCGGATAATGAAGGGATGAACTGGGACCTGGCACACCGCCCGCGAGATGCGAGCGAGTCAACGCCCGTCACCGTCGAAGCACCAGACAGCTGGACTGCAGTCGAGCAGCTGCGCGCCGCGATCCCCGCCAATCACCTGGTCATGTACGTGCGCCCGGCCAAATAAGAACCGAGCCGGTCTCCTCAGTATTCCAATAGATTCGAACCTATGTTCTAATGGATTCATGGGTTCGGATACTAAGCACCCCGACACCCCACACGCGCAACGATCCGTGCGGGCTGACACCCTCGCGCAAGTCGAACCACCCCATGGGGCCGAATTCGTGCCTTACCCGTTCAGCCTGACTCCCGCCGAGCTGGGCGGGCTGGCGGCCACACTGGCCAGCGAACCAACGTTTGTGCGCGCATGGGTGAGATACCCCGCGATAGCTACCCACGTCCACGGCCTGGCCCTGGCCTGGACTCCGCGTGCCGTCTACGTGGAATGGGAGTACGCCGGCACTCACCGCACCTGGGTCTGGGCTCCAGCCGTCGAGCGCTCAGCACCGAGACCGAGCCCTACCGCAGCCGCTCCCCCGCGGCCATCGGTGGAGGTGATGACCGTTCGGGACACACAGCCGCTAGTCGAGTTGATAAATTCCTACCTGGCTCAGAGCGGTGCCGAGTTTCTGACGGCCATGGCGCAGCCCGCTGGCCCATTCAGCGTGGTCGTGTTTGGGTCCATCGAAGACCACGGCGTGAACCTGGAATTCTTCACCGACCCCCGCGACCCACATGTGCGCGGTGCACCTGTTCGATATGACGACGAAAAAAGTTCTTGCCGAGCGGGTTACAGGTCCGACTTTCGAGAAAGCTATCGAGGTTTACCCGTGGGATGCGGCGATCGAAACGCTCGTCTAGGGGCTCCGCTCACTCTCAGACTGCGAAATCACCCGCTGGTTGGGCTGCGATGACCAGCCTGAACCCTTCTGGGTGCACCTTTTCCAGCGACACATAACTTCCGACGAAGTTACCGGCTCGAAGGACCTTGCTCATTACGGGGCCCCAGTGCAGCACGGTTGGAACATTTCCCTGACCTGCGGCCCTGTGCGGGTCGTGGCTGATGCGGATATCCAATTCGCCATAAGAAATCCCGTCTACGTAGGTGTCGAACGCAACGATTACTTCCGACTCGTTCGCGTTGCCGGACCTTGGGGACCACGGAAGGCCGGCGAAAAAATCGGAGATGAAGTAGGTCTGGTGGTCGAACGGGAAACCCTCCTTGCTCAGTCGCAAATTTCCCGTTGGATTGCTGTTTGCGGTTTTCGGCTTCTGGGCGGCGGTCGAATCCATGTCTTTGAACCACCGTCGAACGACTTGCGCCTGCGGGATTTTCGGTGCAGCCGCGGACGCCGCAGTCGGCGGAGTCTGCGGGGTCGCCGGAGCCGCCGCAGCCTGGGCTGTACCCTTCGATTGACCAGGCGAGGTCGCTTTCTTGAAAGCTGCAGCGAGAGCGGGAAGAGTACGCATCAGAGCAACTGGGTTTCCAAACAATCCGCGGGCTGAGCCGGACACTACGCTGTCGCTGTCTTCCGGTACAGGATCTTTTGGCCTCGACACACGACGGCCAGCGTCCTCGCTGGCAATGAAGATGTCGCGACTTGACATCATCTCGTCCACGAGTTGCTCGGTCAGGGGCCGGCAAACGGTCGGCTCCGATCTCAGAGTGGCAATCCAATCAATCGCCTCCGCGAATGGCCCTTCTACAGCCCCGGAGGAATCCAGCCAGAGCGAACTCTCATAATTCCAACCCAAACCGCCGGCCGTGAGGTTGCTCGATCCTACGAACAACGAATGTTGAAGTCCGCCTGTAGCGAGGTAAACCTTGGGGTGAAAAGTACGTCGTGGATCGTGAAAGACAAAAGCCTTGTCTGAAAGCTCACGAGCTAGAGTGAGTCCTTCCTTAGTCGCACCGCCTTCACTCACTCCGACGATCATCTCGACATGGCCACCGCCTGCTCGAAACGTCGCAAGCTGGTCGGCCACGCGCCCAAGCCCGGATCGTTTGGCCCACGCAACTACCACCACCAAATGATCTGCGTCCGTGGTCAACACATGTTCAACGAAGTCCAGCAAGCTGGGTTGGCCTTGAGCGGGCTGCCCCACAAATCGCGCTTTCACATCATGAGTCTCCCGGGCAGAGCGTCCATTCGCTGGGACGCGGACGGGTAGAATTTGCTTCAGTATCTGAAGTGAGGTTTTTTATGCGAACGCGCAACGAGGTAAGCGACGAGAAACTGCGGGGCGGGTTTTACTCTCCAGACGTCCTGGTTGATTTGTGCTTGAGGAGGTCGGCGGATCTACTTCGAGGCAGGCAGGATCTAAGAGTCCTCGAGCCTGCTGCCGGAGATGGGGCCTTTGTCCGGGGTTTGCGACGCTCCCCCCTCGCCGACAGAATCACGCATCTAGAGGCCGTAGAAATACTCGACCTTGAGGCTCAGAAAACATCTGACGCGCTCGAACGGTCCGGCTTGCCGGGAGTTGTACACACGTCCAACGTTCTCGATTGGGATAGGCACAGCTCAGCGAAGTTCGACCTCGCGCTCGGAAATCCTCCCTACGTGCGCTTCCAGTTCGTTTCCGCTGAAGATAAACAACACGCTCTCGCTATCGGCGCCAAGCTCGGTATTACCGGTGCCGCCGTCTCCAACCTATGGATACCGGTGTTCTTGCTGGCCCTCCAGCGCCTTGCGCCGGGTGGAGTATTTTCAATGATCCTGCCCGCAGAGTTCCTTACCGGAGTCTCTGCGGGACGAGTCCGCTCCTGGCTGCTGGAGGCCTGTCTAGACCTGACCATCGACTTGTTCAAGCCGGGCTCATTCCCCACAGTCCTCCAAGAAGTCCTCATCCTCACCGGCCGCAAAGCCAGTGCCGCCGACGAGGCCAGTAATGCCGTGCGATTTTTCGATCACAACGGCGGCACGCACCACTGGCAGCACGACATCTCACCGGCCGCCAAGACTTGGACTTCCTACCTCCTCAACCCCGAGCAGGAAGCAGCTTTCACCCAGGTATCGCGCTTGGAGGGAATCACCCGGCTTGGTGCCGAAGCACGGTTTACCGTCTCGACTGTGACTGGCGCGAACAGCTTCTTCTGCGTGGACACTTCTACCGTCGAGCATCACGACCTCAAACAGTGGACGTTGCCGCTATTGCCGCGCACACGCTACGCCAAGGGACTGACGTATACAGCGACAGAACATTTCGAACTGGCCGAATCAAAAGCCGCCGCTTGGATGCTGAGCTTTGACGCAGGCAGACCCGCCCCATCACAGCATGCCCGAGCGACCAGCTACCTAACGCAAGGCGAAAGCGCCGAGTTGAACGAGCGTTTCAAATGCCGTGTTCGCACCCCATGGTTCCGAGTCCCAGTGGTTCAACCAGGTCAATTGCTCATGTCTAAGCGTTCAAATCTGTTCCCCCGCGTCATCGTGAATCAAGCCGGCGTCGTAACGACTGACACCATCTACCGCGGGCAGATGCTCTCGACCTCATCCCTAACACCGAACGACATTGCCGCCTCATTCCACAACTCGCTCACTCTGTTGACGGTGGAAACGAACGGACGCAGCTTCGGTGGAGGAGTTCTCGAACTAGTTCCTAGCGAGATCAGTTCCCTCATGATTCCGGCGACTCGTGACGCTAGAACGCAACTCGACAAACTTGATCGAGTGGCGCGTACCGACCCATCCCCAGAAGCCCTCATCGAGGCGACCGATGAATTGCTACCAACGTGGATTCCGGGCCTCACCCCTGACCTGCTGCATCTCGTCAAGGAAGCGCGAGGGGAGCTACAGCAACGACGAATCATCCGCTCACACGGAAAGTTTTATGACGAAAGCGTGTAGCTCGCCCCCGGCGAGGGTCACGCCCCACGAGGGCAAGGGGCGCCCGCTCGACGGCTATCTGTCGGCGGACCTTTTTCCACCGCGTTGATCCTGCGAGACAAGCTCACATGACGTCATCCCAGGTCCACGTCCGTGTAGCCGGAGGGAATGCTCCTCGCCGACTTCGCGTACGGCGTATACGGGGTGTAGGGCGTGTACGGCGTGTACGGGGTGTACGGGGTGTAGTGCGAGGGAGGGGTCCTCTTCTTCAGCAGCCGATCTCCAACGATGGTTCCCAAATAACTCTTCGTCGTGACTCCGCAAACGTCATCGTCGCTCCAGGCCAGCCAGCCGATCCACTTCGCCTTAGGACTCCACAAGTTTTTGTCGGTCTCGCTGGTACGAAAAGCTATCCAGCGCCCGTGGGAGTCATAGTAGTACTCGGTCATCCGGGGGCTTCCTTCTACGCGTCGGTGGATATCACGCTAAATCTAGTGGCGACCACCGACGGATGGCGTAGCAAATGCAGTTCAGCCCACCGATCCAGCAGCCTGTCCCTGTGGGATGGATCAAGGGCGGGCCGCACCCGGAGTGTCATAAACTGCGAGGCAGCAGCCGAGGGGGAAGTTTGATGGTCACGTCGGGTAAGTCCGTCCGGTTGTTCTTAGTGGACGGCACGCCGGGCGGCCTGGTGACGGCAGAGATCATGAACTGGACCGGTCATCTCCTTGCGGGCCCGAGGTCAGATCTTCTTTCGCTACTCCGGAGAGAAGAGGCTGGCCGGACAGGCGTATACCTGCTCCTCGGGGACGCCCCCGATAGCGTCGGGGGTATTCAGGTGTATGTCGGGGAGGGCGACGACATCAGTGTCAGGTTAACCAGTCATGCCCGTGAAAAGGATTTCTGGGAACGCGCAGTTCTCCTCACCAGCAAGGACGCCAACCTCACCAAAGCTCACGCCCGTTACCTTGAATCTCGCTTCCTGCAAATTGCTCGAGACGCGCAACGTTCTGAGATCGTTAACGGCACCGCACCTCCGCTGATTGCACTCCCAGAAGCCGACGTGTCTGACATGGAATATTTCATCGCCCAAGCGCTGATCGCGCTGCCAGTCCTTGGCGTCAATGTCCTTCGAGTAACGACTATTGCCCCCGGCAATCTAGTGGCGGCGGGTCAGGCGCGGGTCGCCGAGTCCGCACCGCAGTTCACCATGGAGCAGCCCCGTGAAGGACTAACAGCCCACGCCACGGAGGTGGATGGAGAGTTCACCGTCCTCAGCGGCTCTCATGCACGACGCAACCAGGTCGGCGGAGGATCGTACGTGGCCCTTCGCGAACGTCTCGAAAAAGACGGCACTATCGACACCACTACGGATCCGGCAATCTTCACGAAGAACCAGGTGTTTGCTAGTCCGTCTGCAGCAGCAGCTGTCGTTGCCGGCCGCTCCGCCAACGGTCGCACCGCCTGGGTGGAAAATAGCACCGGGCTCACCTACGGGGCTTGGCAGAACCGTGACCTCGACGACCCCGCTGTTGGAGCGCCTGTACCGATGCCAGCGTAGGCGAGGAAATACTGGGGCGTTTGCTACCGAGAGACCGGCCGATGCCACGCACTACGCCTGCGGATTCCGCCCGCTGAGCCATGCTACGTCGTTGGCTTCAACGTTCCTAACGGGCGTCGGCTTGATGGGATGATTCCATGCTTCACCCAATTGGTATCGGAACCGGGAGAAGACCCCCCGCATGACCTCCCACCGGGTGAGAGACATCTCTTCGGGGGAAGCGATTCGTTGATGGTAAACAATCATCGAACTGTGGATCAGCTCGCCGGCGAACCACTCCGGCCCGAGTTTCCTGTCTATCCAGGCTGTGAACTTTTCGGATATCTCGCTAATTTCGGCGCGCGTCTGATGGACCTCGTACTCGAGGCTGTCCCCCTCAAGATCGCTGTTCACGACATCCATCACAAGGCCGATGCACCGAGAAAGGCGTGTTCGCACCCACGAGTCCACAGCCCTATCTGACTTCTGCGGAATCCAAGTCACGCGATCTTGAAAGCGGTTGAAGGGACGCAACGACTCGTTCGATATCGGCGTTTGCCGGGCCGCCATGTCCTCCAAGAGATCGCAGAGGTCCATGAGGTCACGTGAGTACTGCTCAAGGAGCACCCGCTTGTCTTTGATGGCCTCTTTTGAGGCTCTGCGCCGCTCCGAGCCCCGCGTGAGGATCCAAGTCAGCATTCCGGTCAGGATTACGATTCCAGCTTGGACGACGCTGGTGAACAGTACGTCCCAGCCGTTGACAGCGTTTCCCCATTCGAGCATGGCCCGAGCCTAGCGAGGTCGACCACTGCAACTGATGCCCGATAGGGGATCGTCCAGCGGGCGTGTGCAGCCGAGTAAGAGCATTTGTGCAGACGACCTCGGAAAATGACAGCGGCGGGTTCCACGCTCTCCGAGACGAGGGGCAGTTTCGTATTTTCGTTATCGTTATTTCATTATAACGTATTGCGTTACCAGTGGTACGATATCGATATGAGCATTCCTGAGATCACCGACGTGCGCACCTGCGGTTTCCCCGGCTGCGAGGAGCCCGTGGACGCCACGGCCGGTGTGGGCCGGCCCGCCGGCTACTGCGTCGACCCCGCTCACAACCGCGCCGCTGCGTGGCGGGCCCGCCGCGCCGAGTCCGGCCGGGTCGAGCGCACCGCCGAGGACGCCAAACTCCCCGTTGATGCGGCACGGCAGCGGGCGAGCGTGCTGCGGTCCCAGGTCGCCGGCATGGTCGAGCACCTGCAGCAGCAGCTGGTGGTCCTTGTCGACGAGCTCCGCACCGTCGCGGACCCGGACGCGGCCGAAGCGCAGATCGAGGCAGTCACCTCTGACGCGGCCGAGCAGGTCGCTACGGCGGCCGCCCGCGCCAACCGTGCCGAGACCGCTACCCGCAAGGCCGAGGCCGAGCGCGCCGAAGCCGACGCGGCAGCCGAGGAATCAGCTGCCCTGGTCGACGAGCTCCGCACGGCCCTGGGCGCGCTCGAGCAGCGAGCCGCCACCCTCGAGAGCGACCTGGTCGCTGCGGGCGAGGACAATGCACGGGCGACCGCCGAGATCACCGCCCTCACAGACCAGGTGGCCGCTCTGAGCATCGAGAACGCGGCCACGACCGTACAGCTCACCGAGGCCCGGGAGCTCGTCGCGGCGGCCACAACGGCCAAGGACGAGGCGCTGACGGCCGCGCGCGACGCGGTCGCGCAGGCCGCCGCCGCGGCCGGCCGCGCGGAGCGGGCCGAGACGGATGCTGCGAGTACCCGGGACCTGCTCGATCAGGCCCGGACGGAGCGCGAGAGCGCGCGGGCGGAAGCGCTCGTGCTCACCGGGCGCCTGGCCACAGTCAGCAGTGAACGAGACAGTGCCACGGCCGAGGCGGGCAGGGAGCGCTCCTACGCCGAGCAGCGCGTCACCGACGTGCGGGCCGCCCTCGAGCAGCAACTCACCCAGCTGCGCGCCGACCTGGACCAGGCACGCACCAGTGAACGCGAACAGCGTACCCGCGCCGACCGCGCCGGAGCACAGGCGCCACGCCCCAAGCAGAAGTAGAACGCCGGCCCACTCCCCCGCGTCTCGTCAGCAAGCGTTCTGGGGTGTTCCTGTCCGTCGGCGGTGCCGTCTCTCGCGCCGGGCTACGGGTGGGGAGACCCCGCTAGCTCAGTGGTCGTCCAGCGGGGAGGGGCGAGCTGTCACCCTGGTATCTCTCCCCTGCGTTGTGTGAGAATTCACGACGTTCGACCTCTGCCAAGATGGCTCGCTCCACGAAGTCTGACCAGCTCTTGTCGCCGTCTAGGTGGCTCGTCGCCCGGTACGTTGCGCGGGCCCGATCGCGTGTGGCTACTGACAGATAGGTGGTCATCCGCGCAGTCGTGTCGACCACAACGGTTGCCGACTTCTTGGCTGGTGTGCGCGTGGGTTTTGCAGCGGGAGAGGCAACGGTTTTGGGCTGCTCACTGGTTTCCGGTTTTGGTTCAGGGCGGTTTCGGGCCTGGAGCCGGCTCAGGTCATGAGCCCCGGCGCGTGGCGTGAGGCCGCCGATCTGTCGGTTGGGGGTTTCGTCGCTCATGCGAGGGCCTCCTGGTTCTCTGCGGCTGTAATCCTGGCCACGACTTCTTGGGTGATTGCCTGCAGGTCGTCAGCGACCGACGATGCTGTGCGTGGTGCAAATGTTTGTGCCTGCGCGTCACCCCGCCGGATCTCGTACCACTTCGGCCCCTTGCGGACTTGTGCGTCGAGTTCATGCACCAAAAGACCCCGTTCTCGGGTGGCCTGGGCCGTCGCCTCGCTGTGGCGAACCGTGGCAGTGAAGACGACGTTGTTGTCGGCATTGAAGAGCTCTGCGATGTGTTCGCGTGCCTCGCGCTGGACGACGTGGGCAGAGGTCCCGACGTCTACCAGGACCACGCCGAGGAGGTCGAGGGTGGGGTTTACTCCGAGGACCGCGTCGAGTCGCGCTGCGACGGCACCAAGTCCTTTGCGGCTTGATTTATCACTTTTGACGGGGACGAGTGCCCATCGCGCGGCCGCAACGGCCGCTGTCTGGAGCGTTTCATCGCCTGGTGGGCAGTCGATGAGGATCATGTCGTAGTCGCCCGCAATGGGCTCCAGCAGATGAGCGACGGCTAGCTTGGCCCCATCGGGGTCCTTGTTCGCTTTGGCAGCGAGACCGGCCGTGGCCTGGTCGAGGGCCGGACCTCCAGCGAATACGTCAAGGTTTGGTCGAACTTCGCGAATGGGGGCCGCTCCCCCACCGAACATGAGTGCCTGAGCCAGTGCGCGGCCGGTGTCGTCCCGGTCGTCGTCCGTGTATCCGAGATCCTCGGCCAGGTTGCCCTGGGGGTCGAGATCTACCAGGAGTACGCGGTAGCCGTTGTTAGCGAGCATGCCGCCGATGTTGGCGGTGAGTGTGGTCTTGAGGACGCCACCCTTGCCGTTGATGACGGCGATGACCCGTTCCAACGCGGTGCGATTGAGTGCCGGAGGCATACGTTCTCGTTTCTCTTGTCGTCATTAGTGACATTACAGCTAATGCTGTCATTAATGGCATAAGCATCATTACTGCTTATGCTGTCTTTACTGCTTATGCTGACTTTACTGCTTTCACTGTCTTTACAGGTATTAATTGTATTAGTGCTATTACCTACAATGCCAGCATTACTGACAATAGCAGCATTACAAGCGATGACAGCTGCCAGTCCAGCTCTCCCGAGCCTTGCGGCGTGCTTGGGCGGTGAGTACAGGCGCTTCGAAGTCGCTCGACGCTGCGGAGGCTTCCATATCCGCGCCCGGTGGGGGAGTGTGAGGGGGACACCCCTCACCGGCCGGCCCGCCCGGGGCCAGCCGGTGCTTGCGGCTAGATGTTGCGGAGCATGCTCACCACGGTGGGGAACGGCGACAGGCTCTCCACGAGGGCGTCGACGGTCCCGGCGTCGGGCTTCTGCGCGAAAGACTTCTGGATTCGGGCGAGCTGGGCGTCGGTGAGGCCGACGGTTTCGCCGTCTCGGGTGACGCTGACGGCGATGGCGGTGCCGAAGATGACCGTGCGGGAGCCAAGTCGGTGGGCGAGCACGGTCGCGGGCAGGTTCAGGGTTGACCCGTTGATGAGGCCTTCATCATCGACGAAGAGGTCGATGTCGTCCTCCAGGCCGACGACGTCGAACATCCGGCAACCGATGGCGGCGACGATGTCCGCCCCGATGCTGGCCTCGTTCACGTCCAGGGTGGTGATGGTTTCGGTCGGGTTGATCTTGACGCTGCGAATGCTGGTGGTCATGGGGTTCTCTCTCCAGGGTTGGTGAGGGGCGCGGGGTCCCGAGCTCTCTCGTGAGCAGTGGTTGTGTTGTCGTCCACCGTTTTTCTGCCCTTGGTGGCAAGAGAAATCGATTGAGAGCGGGAGTGCCGGAGTGCCCGCACTCTCGTGCGAAATAAGGGAGCCTGCGACCGCGTGCGAGAGTGCGGGTGACGCAGGCACGGAGCGAACTACGATGATTGGCCACCAAGGGAAGAAATGTTTTGAAAGAGTCAGGCCGGCGCAGCCGGCTCCGTGTGGGTCCGGCCTCCAGGCCGGATTCACCTGGTGGGGGAGTGTGAGGGGGCAACATCCCCCTCACGGCGGCCGGCCCCTCGGCGGGCCGGCCTACGCGGCAGTTATTCGGGCCGCTGGTGCTGCTGGATCTCCGCATACGGGGCGGTATCGGTCCACGTGTAACCGGTGCTGACGCTCACGGTTTTGGGGTTGGCGCGGACGACTTCGCGCCACTGGCCGCGGATCTTCACCCGGTCACCCTTCTTGACGGTGCTGCGGTCGTAGCCGGTGGCCGTGCCGATCTCGATCTGGGCGGCGCGCACGGCTTCCCAGTACGCGATCTGGTCGCGCTTTTCGGCGAGGTTGGGTGCGAGGTGGTCTGCTCGGGCCTGCTTCTGGGCGTCGGTGGCGTCGACGTAGCCGTATGCGTCGTCGTAGCGCGGGGCGATGACGCGTCGTTTTAACTTGCGCAGCTCCGCCCCCAGAGTGTCGATGCGGTTGGCCACGGTGACGGGCCGGTAGCGGGCGTCGGTGGTGTGGGTGGCCGCGTCAGCTCGCGCCTGGGCGTGGGTGGCGTCGGCGCTGGCTTCAACTGATTTACGCATGGCACTATCCACTTTGGTGATCGCGTTGCGGTGGCGTCCTTCGGAGTGGTGGCCAATCTTGATTGGTTCTCCTCCTTCGGGCAGGCGGTCCAGCGCTGTCCGGGCGCGGGTCCACGCGTCGTCGCTTGCGGCGCTCTTGCGGTCGGCCTTCGCGGCCAGGGCGTCGACCCGGTCGGCCTGACGTCCGATCTTTCCGGCCTCGACCTCGGAGGTCGTGCGGTGCTCGTGGTCGATGTCGGTTTCGACCTCGAATCCGGCCGCTTCCAAGGCCTCCTGGGTGCGGGTGATGGTGTGGAGCTGGGGGAGGCGGTCGCGGGACTGGGGGACGAACCAGGCGCTGATGCTGCGCCCCCAACGCCAACCAACGGTCTTGAGGACGTCGGCGGTTCCGTCGCCTTTACTGGTGCCGTCGATCCTGGTTCCGGCGGCGTGGCTGTGGGTGATGGTGAGCATGGTTTCTGTTTCCTCGATTAGGCGAAGCTGTCGGCGTAGCGGGTCGCGGTGCAGGTTTCTGCGGGCTGGGTATCTACGGCCCCTTCCGAGGTGCATCCGCTGCAGGCGCACCCGTCCGCGTAGCGCTCCCTCGGGTAGGTGTTTTCGTACCGGTAGTCGGACTCAGCCATGGGTTCTCTTTCTTCGTGAACAACTGTTTTTTTGGCCTGTCTGGCAAGAGAAATCGAGAGCGACCGGGAGTGCCGAAGTGCCTGCAGTGCCGGGCGAAATAAGCCCGCAGGGCGCGTCCGGCAATGCGGGTGACGCAGGCACGCAAGGGAGCTACGATGATTGGCCAGATAGGACAAAAATACTCAACAATCAGTGCCGCGCAGCGGCTCCATATCGCTTGTGACGGCTTCGCCGTCGCACTTTTGGAAGTGATATCACCGTGATATTCCGCTAGGGGAGTGCGAGGGGGATTCCTCACTGCCAAGTGCGATGCTGACCCAGCACAGGTTCTGGAGATGACGGCGCAGGTCAGGGCGGCCCTAGGAGGTAATCTTCCTATCTAGGGTGGATATATGAGCTCTTCGTTAGTGCCGAGCACCACGTATCTGCAGAAGCTTCAGGCCGAAACGGCCCGCAGGATACAGAGCTATGAGTCGGTGCCGTCGCCGTTCTCCGGGGCCCCGGAGGAGCTTGCAAGCGCCGTCGACGCCCAGGTAGAGGCGCTCGCCCGGGACCTGAACGACGTTGTTCACACCCTGCACGCCGACCCGGAGACCGCCTTCGCCGAGCATCGAAGCGCCGCTTATCTGGTGGAGCTGCTCGGTCGCCACGGGATAAGCGCACAGCTCGGCGTGCACGGGGTAGACACCGCAATTCGTGCCGAGATCGGGTCGGACTGCGGCCCGGCAATCGCGATTCTCAGCGAGTACGACGCCTTGCCCGACGTGGGGCACGGTTGCGGGCACAACGTGATCGCCGCCGCCGGCGTCGGCGCCTTCCTCGCGTTGGCTAACACGCTCAAGGAGAATCCCGACGCATTCAGAGGCCGGGTGGTGTTCCTCGGTACTCCCGCCGAGGAAGGTTTCTCCGGCAAAGAAGTGATGGCCAGGCACGGCGCCTTCGACGGCCTCGACGCCGCGATCATGGTGCACCCCTATGGCTACGACCTCGCCGACCAGGTGTGGCTCGGCCGCCGCGTGCTAACCGTGACGTTCACGGGCGTCGCGGCGCACGCATCCGCTCAACCTTTTATGGGACGCAACGCTCTCGACGCCGCAACCCTGGCGTACCAGGCCGTTGGCCTGTTGCGTCAACAGTTACCGCCGGTAGACCGCGTGCACGCCGTAATCAGTGAGGGGGGAACACGGCCGAGCATCATTCCAGAGCGCGCGGTACTCAAGCTCTACGCCCGATCCAAGTTTGCGGACACGCTCAAAGACCTCAGCGTGCGGCTGGACGACATCGCGCGCGGCGCAGCATTGATGACTGGAACGAGTGTCGAGATCGACTGGGACGAGCACGCCCCCACCCTTCCGGTGCGCACGAACGGTGTGCTCACCGGTCGCTGGGTCGCCGCCCAGCAGCGCCGTGGGCGCCAGCCACTCCCGCTTAGCGTGGTGTCGGAAACCATCGCAGCGTCCACCGACTTCGGCAACGTAAGCCATCGCATCCCCGGTATTCACCCACTAATCAAGATTGCGGCACCAGACGTTGCCCTGCACACCCGCGAATTCGCGGCGGCCGCCGCAACGGATGCCGCGGAGTCAGGCGCCCTCGACGGTGCCTGCGGGCTCGCCCTCACCGCCCTTGATTTTCTCTGCGACGCCGGATTGCGCCGCAGCATGGCTCAAGAGTTCGCGGAGCAGGGCGGCGCGATCGATGTGCCGCACTTCTTCGACTGATTCCTAACTCCGTTTCCTGTCTGACAGCGCACGATCTAACTCCTGACACACCGATCGTTTTGTTCGATCCGACGCAAGGTAGGCTCCATGTCTTCAGCACAGTCCCTCACCCGGCGCACCGTCGTGATCGATCGTGTTCTCGGTGGAATCGAACGCGTCGGTAACAAGCTGCCCGACCCGTTCATGCTCTTCCTTCTGCTGTTCGCAATCACGGCGGTGGCGTCGACCGCGATGGCCTGGGCGAACGTCACGGTGCAGTTGCCCGGAACCGACGAGATCACGGTGATCACGGGTTTCTTCACCGCCGAAGGGCTCACCTGGTTCACCCAGAACATTGGGGTCAACTACTTGGGTTTTCCGCCGTTGGCGACAGTGCTACCCATCCTGCTCGCGGTCGGTGTTGCCGAGAAGTCCGGCCTGCTCGCCGCGCTGATCCGTAAGGCCTTCGGCTCGGCACCACGCTGGTCGCTGCCCTACGCCGTGGCGTTCGTGGGAGTCGTAGGGTCGATCATGTCTGATGCGGCCTTTGTGGTCATCCCACCGCTTGCCGCCCTGGTTTTTAAGGCTGCTGGCCGGCACCCCGTGGCCGGGCTGCTCGGCGGGTTTGCTGCCGTGGGCGCCGGCTACTCAACCTCGCTGTTCGTAACGAGCCTCGACGCGCTGTTCGCCGGGATCACCACGTCGGTCACAGAGAACCTGCCCAACGCCGGTTCCGTCGTGACCCCGGTATCGAACTACTTCTTCAACGTGGTCTCCGCGCTCGTACTCATCGCACTCGCCGGCTTCATCATCGACAAAATCCTGGAACCGCGTTTGGGGCGGCAGCAGATTGCGCGCGACGAGATCACTGACGACGACGTGTTGGTTCCCTCCGTGATGAACACGCGGCTCACGCACACCGAGAACCGCGGCCTGTTCTGGTCGTTCGTGGCCGGCATCGTGGTCGCCGGAGTGATTCTGGTTGGCGTGCTCCTGCCGGAATCCTCCTGGCGAAACGAAGACGGCGAGTTTCTGCCGCGCTCACCCCTGTTGAGTTCGATCGTGTTCATCGTTTTCGTTATGTTCGTGATTCCAGGACTGGTGTACGGCAAGATCACCGGAACCATCGCCAGGGGCAGCGACGTGCCTCGCGTGATGGGGCAGGCCATCAAGGACATGAGCGGATTTCTCGTGCTTGCATTCATCCTCGGCCAGTTCGTCGCCCTGTTTAATTTCTCCGGAATCGGAAGCTGGCTCGCCGTTGCAGGAGCCGGGGGCCTTGAGTCCATCGGCCTCACCGGATATCCGGCCGTCGTCGCCTTCGTACTACTTGCCTCGCTGCTAAACCTCTTCATCATTTCGGGTTCGGCCATGTGGACGCTGATGGCCGCCGTGTTCGTGCCGCTGTTCGTATTACTTGGCTACGAACCTGCATTCATCCAGGGTGCGTTCCGGGTGGGAGATTCGGCCACCCAGGTACTCACACCCCTCAACCCGTACATGATCGTGCTACTTACCATGCTGCGTAGGTACGAGCCACAGGCGGGCCTTGGCACCGTGATCGCCCGTATGCTGCCCTTCGCAGTCACGTTCTGGATCGCCTGGGTAGCCGTGCTGAGCGTCTTCTACTTCTTCGACCTACCGATGGGCCCGGGCAACGGCATCATGATCCCGCAGTAGTAACTGCGCAAGACCGGAGGAATACCCCGCACGGGGGCCTCCTTAAGTTCAGTGCAACCCGAAGGGATTTTTATGACTTCCAGCCAAACCACGATCTATGCCCTGCACGAGAACCCTGAATGGTTTCCGCCATTCGCCCGGGCCTTTGAAGCAGAGGGTATGGAGGTGAAGGAATGGCTGCTCACCAACGGCGTTCTCGACCTGGATTCGGTACCGCCGGAGGGAATCTTCTGGTCGCGCATCAGCGCATCCGCTCACACACGCGACCACGGAAAGTCGAAAGACTACGCGCGCGCCGTGTTGGCCTGGCTCGAGGCCCACGGCCGCCGCACGGTGAATGGCCGGCGCGTTCTCGAGCTCGAGATGAGCAAGGTCGAGCAGCTCGTTGCACTCAAGGCCGCCGGCATCGACACCCCTCGCACCGTGGCCGCGGTGGGCCGTGAGCAAATTCTCGATGCCGCACACGACTTTCCCACCCCGTTTATGACCAAGCACAACCAAGGCGGCAAGGGCCTCGGCGTTCGCAAGTTCACGAGTCACGAAGAGCTCGCCGCATACGTTGCCTCTTCCGAGTTCGAGGAGCCGCAAGATGGCATCACACTCATTCAGGAATATATCCAGGCTGCGGAACCGTTCATCACCCGGGTTGAGATCGTGGGCGGCGAGTTCATCTACGCCGTCAAAGCCGACACCGCACGCGGCGGCTTCCAGCTGTGCCCAGCGGATGCCTGCGCCATCGACCCGATCACGCGCGAGCTGATCATGCCTCCCGGCGCCACCATCGCACCCATAGCCGGTCAGCAACTGTTCAGCCTGCGCGAAGACTTCGACCACTCGATTATCGAGAAATACCTCAAGTTCGCGCGCCGCACCGGGTTGGAAGTCTGCGGCATCGAGTTCATCGAAGCCGAAGATGGCCGAGTGCTCACCTACGACGTGAACACCAATACGAACTACAACGCGGTCGTTGAGGCCGAAGCCCCTCGTTCGGCTCCACGTGCCCTGGCTCGGTACCTCAAAAAGCTCGCAGCCTGAAATACGTGGCGCCGACCCCAGTACCAGCTCACGAAACGGATAAAACTCTCGTTGGTCCGCGGTGGATAGCCGTGGAGGCTGGTACCACCGATGCAGCGTTGGGATGAAGATACCGACATCTTTTGCGACGCCGGCGAGAGGGATCTATTGGCGAAGAATTTCTTCGCCGGAGAAGTACGCAGACTTTTACGACTCAGTCGGGAAGTACTGGTTGCCCTCAACCAGGATGGTCGTATCCGACTTTGCCACCACGACATCATTTCAAACTGCGTGATACATGGCCGACTGAGCGTTGTGTGCGGGCTGACCCGCAACTGCGCCGAGTGTAGGCGGCTTACCTGGCACAGTTCCCTAACCGGGAACACATCACGGCGCACAACCAGGGACATGAGCATGATCTCGGGCATGCGCCATAGTGCCCGGTCAGATGTCGCTGGCGATCTCAAACATGGAGATTTGGGGGGTACTGGTCAGCAATGAGCCCAGGTCGGTCGCACCCGCACCCGCACGCCAGTGACGATATGCCGCGTCAGCGTCGGCCGACGCCCACCGCTCCAGCAAGATCATGTGGGCGGGATCATCGCAATCAAGCAACACATCAACACCCAGACACCCCTCAAATGCACGGGTTCCGACCAAAATGTCTCGCAGCATGGCCTCCGCCCCGAGAACGGCCTCTGGTTTTAGGCGAAGGTCAAGAAGAACTGTCAGGGCCATGAAAACTCCAATTCATATCAGGGACACCTCGTCCAGTGCGGGCTCTCACCGCTCGAACCTGCCCGACTGCTGGTGGACCTTGAACACCCGCGCGCCCGGAAGTCTGAGACGCCACTCGGCGATCACATCCTAATCGGCGAACGACTCCATGCAATCTGGGGTCAACTCACGACCGGACGACGTCTGGTCGCGGTCGATGGGACCTGCCTGGACCTGCCTGACACGCGTCCACTCATTTCAGGTGGACAACGCAAGCTTGCGTGCAGTGAATCGCATCACTCGACCGCCAAAGGTGTACCTCAGCCCGTTAGCATCGAGTCTGACTTGTCCGAGAACAGGTTCGAAAGCCCCGCGTTCGATGAGCCGATGTGGAGAGCGATCGGTCAGATGCACCCACGAAGCGGCTCGAGAAGCAGTGAGGTCATAACCGGTGAAAATGCCGCCCGGCCGGAGCACACGTGCGACCTCTGCGATTGCCTTCTCCCAGTCGACAACGTGGTGCAGCATCAGGAAACTTACAACGAAATCAAAAGTTTCGTCATCGAAGGGAAGCTGTGTGACGTCGGCTTGTCGCGCCGCTGCGTGTGGATACTTTGCAAGACGTTTTCGTGCGACGCCAACCATCACGGGGTCATAATCGGTCGTCGTCAGGCGCAGTGACGGATTTGCCCGCGCTAACCTGTCGGCCGTCGCACCACTACCCCCTCCGATCTCAAGAACGTCACCGGTGAACGAAACACCCTGTGTCGCCCACAAGACGACTCGGCCCGCCGCAAGACGCCAAGGTCCACTGCGGCAGAACGCACCTTCAAGAGCAGACATTGTCGGCATGACCACCAGCCTCCCTGACGCACACTATTGCACCGTTACGTCCTCACTGAAGTTATCAAATGCCTTACCGTCCGGATCAACGGCCCAACAGTCTATGAAGACCACACCGAAACAAAACGAGCCGCCACAACTTTCACTGGCCTCATTCGCCTTGACAAATTCCGCCGTCAGCCGCACGGCCGATGTGCAGCCACCCGCCGTATACCCCCGGTTGGCGACACGCAATGCCTACGTGACGCTGTCGCCGCCGCTGGCTTCGCGGCGCACCACTCGGAGGGCCTTGCCAGGCAGGTAGCCGTAGATCCCACCACCGGCCTGCGGCGCACGTGGAATCCTCATGGAGATTTCTTTACGCGAACCCCTACCTCTATTCGCTGGCGTATCGAGGATCGCAGCCAGGTCAAACCACTCCCGCTGCTGAGACGGCAGCAACAATTCTCGCCGGTCCCCTCCACCGTGCAGCCAAAGCCGGGATGCTCGACGTTTCAAAGCGGGACGCACTTGACGTCTTCACTGCGGAAAGCTGCGGGACTACCCTCATCCTCATTGCCATGCCACCGCATGAACGCAGATTCCAGGTATCCCATCGCACTCGTGAAGCGGTTCCCGCATCTATCCCGAGCGACGCCGGACCAACACTCGGCTCCGCTGCCGTCACTGCTGCCGTGCAGCTTCGAGCGTCTCTAGCCGACACAACCGTGCTCACCGCAACCGAGAGACAGCTTGTGGGAGACCTGCCCACCCCTAATCACCACACCTCGAAACTCCACACACAAGGCCATCCAAACTCATCCATGCGCCCTGTCCAGCCAAAGAACACCGGTTCGTAACCTCCGAAGCTGCACCTAGCGGTTAGGCGGCGTCTCCGAGATACTGCCAACGATTCTCCGGGCTCAACACACCCAAATTCACCAACTCCCGCGCAGAACGATGATCACCACGCTGATCACTCGACCGCGGATACGTCGGCCACACCCGCTCACCCGGTGAGCCCGCTTCAAACAACGGCCGGCTCGACACATGTGGGCGCCGCGGCCGAGACCTGGGCGCTGACATCATGGTGCTTAGTTCGGCTTGCCACCACGCCCACACCTCTCGTTCGATCCGATACCGCTCCGCCCGAGCCAGCAGGGTTCCCAGCACGTTGAGCCGCAAGGCTGCCTGGTTCCGGAAATCCTGCATCGACCTCGCCCACCCATCACGGTGAACGACCAAGAGCTTGTGACGACGGAGGCGACTGAAGATCGTGGCCGTGTGCCGGGCGGTAACGCCCAGGAGACGAGCAGCGGCATCAATGGTGAGGGACGGGTGCTGGCGCAGCAGGGCGTAGAGCTTGCCGGCCAAGTGCCCGAGGCCGCGGCGGGTGAAGAGGTCGTGGCGTTGGTCGGTGAGTTGTTCCTCGAGCAGGGCAACGAGATGGGTGCGGGTGTTAAAGAGCTCAGCCGCAGAACGGCTCAGCGACGACGGGATTTCCTGCGGGGGGCGGGGGTTATCTGATGGTTGTGACCGGACTGTACTGGGACCTGTGGATAACGTGGAGGCTAGGCGCCATTCGGCGGCGTTGCCATCGTCACTCGCACTGACCCGTTCGACGTACCCGGCAGCCGCGAGGGCGGTCAGGGCGTCGGCTGCGGTGGTCCGGCCGAGGCCTCCCATCGGGCCCAGGTCCCGGATGGCGGCGGCGACAGTGCGTTTGCCGGTCTGCAGGGTCAGGTAGGCCAGGGCACGAAGAATGGTCTGCTGATTCGAGGACGCCTCGGTGCGGCCCCACCGGCCGGGACTGACCCGGAAGCGAGTGAGGAGGGCTTCGACGTCGGTCACGATGGCGTCCAACTCCGACAGGTCCTGCGGCTCCCGCACCGCCGGCAGCGGGCGCTGAAGCGCGGCGTACTGCTGGGCTTTATCCCACTGCCGGCCCAAACGGGCCCGGGCCTCGGCTGCGGCCCGGGGGCGGCGGTCGCCGCGGCCGGTGTTCTTCGTCCGGAAGTGCTCCATCCCGGGGGCCGTCTTGATGGCGTGCTCGACGTCGACGAGCTGCCAGCCCGCGTTCGCGGCCGCGAGCAGGCACATGAACCCGGTCCAGCTCGGGTTACTGCCACCGTCGATAGTGGCCATATGGGCGGTGCCAGCGGCGCTGAGGCGCCGGTGCGCCTGGTGGAGTGTGGCGATGGGGCCCGACGGGGCGCTGTCTTCCGCGCGGAGGGACGGCTTCCGCGCCTCGAGGACCGCGGCCAGGGCGGCCAGGTCGGCGGTCGTGGTCGACGGGACGATCAAGCTGTTCAGGTTGCCGCGGAGGACCGTGGAGTAGCTGCCGTCCCGGTGCGGGGACAGGGGCGGCCGCGCGGCACCGGTGACAGCGTTGAGCAGCATGCCGTGGTCCAAGCGGCGGAAATTCGCGCGCGCTGCACTGGCTACCGGGGCGACGGCGAGTTTCGGGGCACCGCCCTGGAGGGCGAGCCAGATGTGCCGGCCACCGGTCCCCGACGACTGGCACACGACGTGCTCGATCGAGAGGGCATCGAGGGTGCGGGAGAGGACCTCGCACTCGTCGACGGCTTCCTCCATCAGCTCAGCGTCAACGCCGTGCTTGTCCTTACCGTCAAAGTCAAAGCAGAGGACCCGGAACAAGCCGGTGTCGTCGGCCAGGTTCATCGCCCACGGCGTTGTGGGTTCGGCCGGCACCACACGGTGGATTAGGGGGTAACTGTTCTCGTCCACGCGCCCGTACGCGTCCCGTTTCATCACGCGCACCTGATCGCGCGGACTCATCCGGCGCGTCAAAGCCCAGGCCGTCCATGCTTCGGTGGACACGCCAGACACGCCGGACACAATTCCGGGTGCATTCTGGAGTACGTGCGCTATGCTCTGGGACATAGAGAAACCTCCCGTGAGGGCTGTTGATCTGGATTAGCTCTAACCTCCTCGCCGGGAAGCACAGAGGGTTTGAGCTACGAAACTTGCAGTAGCCCGTCGCGAAAGCGGCGGGCTCTTTCGTTTAAGCGACCTGGTTGATGGGCAGCTCCTCGTCATGACGGATGGATGCCTGGGGCGCGAGGGTGGCAAGGCCAACATCTCGTGCGAGTACTGAAGCGATGTAATCGCTCAGTGACATTCCTCGTTCCTCCGCGCGGTCGCGCACTGCGTCCGCGATCGGCGACGGAACTCTGGAAATCAGCGGTTGGCGATCGCCTTTGCTTTTGCGTCCGCCGTAGGAACGTTGAGGTGGCATGGTTTGAAGATATCGGGATGCTGAATCAGAAACAGGGAGGTTGTGGCGGCGTGTTGCCAAACCGTAGCTAATTCTCCCCTGATCGGCCAAGGCAGTTTCCCGGATGGACACCAGCATCCGTCAGCGACCGAGGAGGAAATCGACATGCCCGGCGGCAGCCGCCGCGATGATTCGATTGTTCGCCACGAATCTTGACGCGTCGGAACTGCCACTGTTTGAGAGTTCATCGACCAAGTTGCAGTCCTTCAATCCTTCGAGGTGGCGACGCACCGTTCTCTCGGAGGCCCGCGTTGATGTAGCGATTTCATCGATTGTCATAGCGCCTCGCAGCACAAGAAATCGCACGATACCTGCGCCCGAACGACGAGCCATTAGTCGAACCATGTGTAAATCTCTTCCCACGAATGCCTCAGATGCTGGACATGCCTAGCCCACTCTAGGCATGTCCAGCTGTGCGTGTCCAACTAGGGTGGAACTGCGCTTGCACGTCGCGCCGACTCCCCAAGGCCGGATCGGTCGCGCGATGTGCCCGACTACTAGAAGGCCAGATTGAACGAAACCCGCCTAGAAGAAAACGCCTCTGGGGACGAACGCGCCAGGTATGAGTTGGCGCGAAAGCTGAACTTGTTGCTGGACGCTTTCGCTGCGGAACGTGGCAATGCTTTGACTTACAAGGAGATCGCCGCGGTACTTGATGCACGCGGCGTGCGACTGTCGCGCGCACGTTGGTCCTACATGCTGAGCGGGTCCGGATACTTGGTGACGGACGAGTCCCTCCTGCGCGGCTTGGCTGAGTACTTCGACGTTGACCCTGAATATCTTCTGGGCGGACCGGGCGTTCCAGAGCCAGAACGGGTCATCGCGATGAACGAGATGATCATTGCCATTCGCGCCGCCAAAGTGAAGAATTTTGCAGCGCGCACTCTGGGCGAAGTATCGCCGCCAACACTTAGGGCGATTACTGAACTCTTGAACCAGGTAATCGGTGAAGCGGACGATGAAGATCCCGAAGTGGATTAGAGCGCCCCACAGGGCTGTCGTTGACCCCGAGAACGCCTCTTCACCACGCGAGCTTGCGCGCACCGCCTTCTCAGCGTTAGACCTGCACGGTCGAGTCTCGGTGGATAGCATTGTCAGCCTCGTGGAGGGCCGTCGCGGCAAGCCCATCTCAATCGCCATTTCAAGGCATCTCAACGGAACCGAGATTTGCGGGCTCTGGCTCGCCCGGCGAGGGGACGACCTGATCTTCCACGCAGCAACGGATTCTGAACTGCACCGACAACAGATCGTCTGTCACGAGTTGTCGCACATGATCCTGCGCCACGACGAGATCGACGGCCCAGGGCTCCCCAGTCTGCGGCTGGTGGGGGAAGGTGCCGCAATGGCCTTTGGCCGTTCAGGATTCCTGGATTCATACGAGTTGGCGGCCGAGGCACTAGCCGACTTACTCACGTACGCAATCCGTTCAAGCACGAGAGAACCCGAGGGATTCGAGGGCGTCTTCGGATGATGCAAATGATCATCGCCGCGGTCCTTTGGGCGCTCGTGGCAGCGCTGGCCTCAGGCACGCGCCGACGCACAGATCAAAGCATCCTGTACGCGGCTGTCATGATCGCCGTTTCATTGACGTTGAACGTTGATGCTGTTTACAGGGCAACAGATTCGCTTTTGACCGGACACAACTATGCGGATTTACTGGCAAATCTCCTCCTTCTAATTGGGGTCTACTTCCTTTCGCGGGCCATTTTGCGAGCATCCTCACGCAGCAGAGCTCGATCGACAGAGAAGCCATTTCTTATAGGTGCGATCGTGAGTTCTTGCCTCACAATCACTGCCTTTCAATTCGTGGACGCCCCCTGGTCTTCAGATTCGTTCATGCGAGATTTCGGAGACCAACCCGCGGCGTGCGCATATTCCCTGATCCAGTTCACATACTTGGGCATCGTTGTAGCGGTGACGGGATCGATCTGTCTGCAATTTGCTGGTCGAATGAGCACGGCTGCGAGGCGAAGCGGTTTTTACATCGTTGGGGCGGGGTGCTGCGCCGCCGTTCTGAATGTTTTCAGCATCGTGGGCATGGATTTGACGCACCTATTCGGTCCGCCACATTTGCTGGCACTTTTTTCCAGTGCGTACGACGTTCTGAACGTCGCATCACTCGTACTTCTGTGCATCGGGTTGTCCCTCCCGCCCATTCTCGGATGGGCCAACGACCGATTGGAGCGCAGACGACTGCAGCTCATCCTTCCCGACCTGAATCGAATCTGGGACAAGGTCTCAGCTCAGCGGCTCGAACTGGGCCGAGATTCCCTCAGCCACACACAAGGAGCAAGAAGACCCGACGTGGACGTCGCAGTTCACCGAACACTGGTCGAGATTCGCGATGCGCTCTTGCTTGAGGCGAGCGCCAAAGACAAGCTCACCGATGCAGACTTGGCCATTCTCCTCGGGGCCGAGACCCCGACCGGCGCGCGGAACACGACCGAATGATTCTTCAAAGTGCATTCGCGGTGTGCGGTCTAACCGTCTTGGGCATGCTCACTGCAAGCATCGCGATCGCCAAAAACATAGTTGGCACGGAAACCCCAAGGCGGGAATCGATGCGCATTGCAGCGGTCGGAGCAGACGGGCCAATCGTTGTCGTGACCCTTCCGCTGAGCGCCGCGACCAGAGCGCCTGGGGAGTATGCAATTTGGTATGACCATGGCAGAGGCTACGCGAGGGTTGGCGAGGTTGTGACGGTTGATGAATGTGCCTCCGTTGTCACTCGCGAAGTAATTAGCTCCCTTGGCAGCACACTGCGCGCAGGCCAGACGGCGCGCTGGAGCGGTGTCGTTCCGTCCCGACCCGAGGACCTCGAGTTGCCGTTCACCACTGTGAACATACCGACCGCGTTGGGTTCAGCCCCAGCTACGCGCTTTGACGCAACACCACACCCGTCAAAACCATCGACATGGGCGATTCACATTCACGGACAGGGCGCCACCCGGGCCGGTCCACTTCGGGGAATTCCTGTCGCCCACAGCGCCGGCCTGACTTCTCTCGTGGTCTCCTATCGAAATGATCAGGAGGCTCCAAACTCCGACGACCGAAGATCGATGCTTGGCCAGACAGAATGGCTTGATGTAGAAGCGGCACTCGACTACGCCCGCGAGCAGGGAGCCCAAAGCTTTGTCTTAGTCGGCTGGTCGATGGGGGCAAGCATCGCGTTGCTGCTGGCTCGCTCGTCCAAGCATCGGGACCTTATTCTGGGACTTTGCCTCGTTGCCCCGGTAACGGATTGGCGCTCAACAATAATCGCGGGAGGCCGAAATGCCCGCCTGCCTGCGGTCTTGATTCGCCTGGCGATGCACGTCTTGGCGGACAGTTCGCTCCGGCGCACCATCCAGCTCAACGAGACCATAGACCTGCAGGCGCTGGACTGGATAAGAAATGGCTCCGACCTTCGAATTCCTACCCTCGTGCTGCACAGCGCCGGCGACAAATCCGTGCCGATCGAATTGTCGCGGCAGTTCTCGGAGGCGCACAAGGACACGGTCGAGTTGGTCGAACTCCCAGCGACGCCCCACACACTCGAATGGAACAGGGACCGAGAATTGTGGGAGAGTGCCCTCGCCCAGTGGCTGAATCGACGTACCGATCAATCCCGATACAGCTATGACCTACTCTGAGCTTTCACCGAGGAGATAGCGCATCCACGCCTGCCCGAGGGCTTCGACTCGTGCTCTCCGGATCGAATAGCGGACCCCGCGACCCTGACGCTGACCCGGCGGAAGATCAGCGGCGATCACGCCGTACTCTTCCAGCGCGCGCAAGTGCCGATGTAGCGTGCTGTCCCGAATTCCAACCTGCTCGCGTAGATCTCCATAAGTCATCTGATCCGAGACAGCAAGAACTCGAATGATGTCGTTGCGTGCACGGTTGCCGAATATTTTCTCAATCGCCTTCATGTCAGTGTTCCACTCAGGAGCTGACGGCTGCTTGGCGGGATCCACCCGTCCATTCTGGCGCAAGGCGGAGCCGCATTCGTTCGTCCCTCACAGGCTAGCCCATCACGAATACTAAGCTCTCATAAATTGGCAGTATGCTTTCATTCAATGGAAGTATCAGTGGACGGCGCCGTAGGCTTCTCGATTAGCGCGCTTTTCAGCTGGTCTGAATCAGGAGGCACTCAACGCGTCTCGCGGGAGGCGCCGTACCCAGGATCCAAAGCACCCCTGAACAGGTTACAGAATCTCGCAGGCCTGGATCGCAGAGCAGGAGCAGTCGGCGGTGACAGGGGAGTCTCCGTTAGCCGCACGGCACCCGCTGCCACTTACCGAGCGGCCAGTCCAAGGACGATCGCTGCGGTCGGTGAAGAAGGAAGCTACGAGTTCCGGATCGTGATCACCCGCCCTTGCGCCGTCCAAGCCCGCCACGCTCACCTTGCTGTGCACCGCTACGGTCTCGCCCGGCGAACCCGGCGACCCCCTCCAGCCGGGCACCGTGATCTCCTCGCGGGCGCCTCCGGTGCGGTCGACAGAGCTGCCACTTTCAATTCGATACTCGGGTGGAACGAATTAATCTCGCCCATTCTGCAAGCCCGTGGAAAGACCCCCTGTTCGCACAATTCGAAAGGCGTCACTTGCAGCACACGACCTGGACCGTCCAAATCGCTGTCGATGTCCCTGACATCGCCCTTGGCGGGAACGCAACATTCATTTCAGGGTTTAAGAGCAGAGGACACACCACCCATGAGTGACACAGGTTGCAGCGCACCCAACGACGTCTTCGGAGCGGCAGACCGCGCCGGAGATTACATCGAGGAAGACGCCGCTCTCATCGCCCCGATACAGCCTCGGCTCCGTCCCAAAACCACGGGCAGCACCACCGAAGGACCCGCCCAGATTGCACTGCCCCTACCGGCCGACGCACTGAAGACCTCGCCGGGCTCGGGCGCATCGGCATCAACGATGGCCGTCGCCAGTGATCTGGCCAGTACGTCTGTGCTGTTTGCCAGTCCCACTGGCTTAGCTGACGCGTCGCACTCGACAACTCCGGGCAAGGCCACTGCCGGGTTTCGCGGTGCTCTGGCCCGCCTGGGACTGCCCTTTGGGCCGGGTGCCGCCGAGCTGGGGGAGCGGCGCTGTAAGGAACTGCGGACTACGAACGAGACGACAGTGCGGCAGGCGACTTGGACGCGTGCGGTCTCGGTCCTGGTGAACAACCCCAAGGGCGGCACGGGCAAGACTCCCACCGCACTGCTGCTCGGGGGAGTGCTGGCCGCGATCCGCGGCGGATCGGTCGCGATCCTCGAAGTCTCCGACGACCCCGGCGCCCTGAACTTCCGCGCCGAGGGCAACCCCCTCCTCGGCCTCGGCGAACTCGTCCGCGACGTCGACCACGTCCAAACCGCAGGACACCTCGCCGGATACACCGCCCCGCAAACATCCTTCGCATCCGTGATCGGATCCACCGGCCGCCGCGACCGCCTCACCGGCGAATCCGTCGTCGCCGTCTCCAACGTCATCGACGACTTCTACTCCATCCGCGTCATGGACTCCGGCAACGTCCCCACCTCCTCCGCATTCCGCGGTGCCGTGTCCGTCTCCGACGTCCTCGTGATCCCCGTGATGAACGCCGGCGACTCCGTCCTCGAAGCCATCCAACTCCTCGAGGAGCTGCGGGCAGAGGGCGGGCCCTCCGCGGAGCTTGCGAACCGGGCCATCGCCATCCGCCTCACCGACGGCCGCCCCGAGACCGACGCCGTCCGAGAAGAAGTCGAACGGCTCCTGAGCCAAGCCGGCGTGTCCGCCCTGCACGAGATCCCCTACGACTCCCACATCGCCGAACGCGGACAACTCACCCTCAGCCGCCTCAACCCTGCAACCCGGGACGCGTTCGTGGCAGCAGCCGCCAGCGTGGTCCGGTCCCTGCAAACCGCGGTCTCCGCCGCACCCACACAGAACCGGAAGGCCTAACCCCCATGCGCGACCTCCTGCTCCACGCGGCGATCGAGAACCCCCTCGACGGGATTCTGCCCGACTTCTCCTTCGGCGGCGCCGAATTCACCGCCCTCTGGCAAAAACTTATCGCCGCCCTCTGGGCCATCGGCATCCTCGTCGCCATCGGTTACCTGATCTTCGGAATCGTCGCTATGGCCGGAGCCTCCGGAGATACCAACCCCAACCCCCAAGCCCACGCCCAAGGACGCCGGAAAGCAGTCTGGGCCGGCATCTCGCTCGCCGCCCTCGCGGGCCTCGCCATCATCGTCGGCGCCGTCCTCTCCTTCGCCGGCTAACCCACACCACCAACGCGCAAACCAAGGAGTCCCACCATGCGAATGGTCACAGCATCCGGCCGTAGCCGCTGGCCGATCATCATCGGGGCCACCGCCCTCGTCGTCGCCATCAGCGGCGGTATCGCCTACACCGCCACCCGCCCCGCCCCAACACCCAATGCCGCACCCAGTACGGCGACGGCCACCCCTACACCGACCCCTACGGGCACCCCTGGTGCCGCGGGTATCGGAGACGACGTCGCACCCACCGGCTGCCTCGGCGGGCAAGACCGCAATGTCAACATGGTCCTGGCAGCCCAAGCCGACGCCAAACACACGAGCTACGGAGCAGTGGAAGTCGCGACCTCGGTTTACCGGTGGCTTTGGCAATACCCGAGCCCACCGGCGTCAGAAAGCGACACCATCGGCTCTGAGGTCGTCTCCTCCACGGCGTCTGCCGCTTGGAAAGACGTGGCCGCTCAGTATGAATCGGACGAGTGGAACACGATCATCGCTGACTACAAGGCAAATGGTGGGTCGTTCCATACATCCAGCACGAATGGATTGTGGCGCATCACAGAAGACTCGACTGCAGATCGGGTGAACGTTGAATTGGCCCTCGGCTACGTGATCGATGGTGCGCTCAGCCCCACCAGGTCAACGGGCATCGGCTTCGTCCTGGTCTGGGAGGACGACGCATGGCGTATTGAGTCCGGAACCTCTGTTGATCAGCCGAAGCTAACGGCCGGTGGCACGCGCTACACGGCAGGGTGCTGATGCAAGCTGCGACTGTCCTCGCAGCAGCAGGCGAGCCTTGCGCCGGCGGGCTAATCGCTTGTGGTGTCGCGGACATAACCAATGGCGTCGGTGGCGCGGTAAAAACCGTCGCGGGTGTGGCGGACTTCTGGTCTGACCCGGCCGGGAACTCCTTCAACCTTTTGCAGGGAGCGGCTAAGGGTCTCTCGGATACGGTGTTGCCGGCGTTGACGCATGCGACGCTTCCAGATCTGACGGCGGATTGGTTCATTCAGGCGTACCAGGTGTCGTTTGCCCTGGCGATCTTCGTGTTCGTGGCCCTGTTGATCCCGCAGATCGTGCGCACCGCGCGCGGCCACCAGTCCGGCCGGGAGCTGGGGGAGTCCCTCACCCTCTATGGGCCCGCGTTCATCCTGGGGGCCATGTTCGGTCCCGCGCTCGGCGCGTTCCTGGTGAAGTTCTTCGGCGCCCTGTCTGACTCCTTGATCGCGTGGGGCGTCACCAGCAACTCCGAAACCATCGTGGCGAAGTTCTCCACGATGCTCTCCGAGGAAGACGGATCGGGACTGGCCGGCGGCGCGGTCCTCGGCGTGATTCTGATGTTCTTCATGATCCTGGGCCTGCTCGTTGTGCTCCTGATGCTGATCGTTCAACTCATCACCCTGTACTTCTCCGGTGTCCTCTTCCCTCTCGGTTTCGTGTGGATCGTGGACCCCCAGAAGCGGAAGTTCGGGTCGAAGATCGCCTACCTCTGGTTCGGGGTCCTGGCGTCCCACCCGCTGCTGTTCTTCCTGCTCACGATCGCGTACAGCATGATGAGCGCCCAGGTCGATGCGTTCTCCGAGACCCCCAGCCTTTCCAAAACGGTGACTCTGGTCGTGTCGATCCTGGCGTTGTTCATGGCCGGCCTCGCCCCGGTCGCCTTGACGAAGTTCGCGCCCGTCATCCCCACCGGTGGCGGCGGGACAGCACCTGTCGGGCCAAACATCGGATCGCAGTCGATGCAGCAAGCCGATGCCAAGTACAGCGACAACGGCCCCGAAACCTCCTCCGGCGGGGGCAGCAGTTCCTCCGTCGGCGGCAGCTCGCCGTCCGCGGGCAGCTCGAGCAGCGCCGGTGGCAGTTCGCCGGCCGGTGAGGGTGAGGCGGCGACGTCGTCGATCTCTGAGGCTGCATCCGTGGGCACCGCTGGCGGTGCCACCGCAGGTGCCGGCGCCGCGGCAGCAGGCGGCGGTGCGGCCGCTGCGGAGAGCGGCATGGCCGCCGCAGGTGTGGCCGAGTCCGCGACGGGTGCGGGGGCTGCGATTGGTGTCCCCACGATGATCGCCGCCGGTGCCATGGCGGGGTTTGAGGCAACGAAGAAGGTCACCGATTCGGTGACTGACGCGGCCGTTTCACCGGTTGAGGACCACGACGAGCACTATGGAAAGGACTCCGTCTAGTGAGTGATACCCCGGAGTCTCATATCCGTTACCTCGGCGGCGAGTCCGGCCACCGCGGCTTCTTCGGCGGCACCGCCTCCAAGACGCGGATGATCCTCCTCACCGTGTTCATTGCCGGGGGCATGGGCGGCATGGTCCTCGGTCTTGGCCTGCCGGCCCTGATCGTTGCGGTCGTCGGGGTTGGCATCACGATGCTGACCACAGCACGCACCCATCGGGGCACGGTCCTTGAGCGGCGCCGGAAGCGCGCCCGCGCCCGCGCCCGGAAGCGGCTCGGCACGGACGAGTTCGTGCCCTACGAGGTCGGGGCGTGGGACCAGCTCCAAGAAGCCATCCTCCGCGGCACGAAAGCCGAGAAGCAGGTTGCGGAGCGGGCTGCGGTGAAGATGCGGGCGAACCCGGACGGCGCCGACGGCATGGGCTGGCTCCAGTACGCGTCGAACATGCCCGGCATTGCCTGGCACGCCCCGATCGGTGAGCAACCGTATCTGTCCGTCGCGTTCTCCGTGTCCGGGCAGCTGCGCGGGATGGAAACCGCCGCCGCCCTCACCCGGGCGGCCAACGCGTGGGGCAAGTTCCTCGCCCGCCGCGCCGCGCCCTCCTCGCTGATCCGGAACGTGCAAACCCTGACCCGGGTGTTGCCGCCGGACTCGGCCCGGCAACAACTGTGGGTGAAGACCCGCCTGGAACCGGTGCAGGAAACCTGGACGGCGGCGCAGCGGGCGTCGTTTGAGGCGCAGAAGCTCTCCTACGACGAAGTGATCCGGAAATCCAGTGCCAACGCGATGGTGCAACGCCACTACGTCGTCGTGTCCTGGCCCCTCACCCAACAGTTCACCGACGCCGCCGCCAAATACGGGGCCGGACGGGACGCCTGGCGCGCCCTGATGGCCGGGCAGATCCAAGCCACCGAACAAGGCTTGAACGAAGCGAAGATGGGAGACGTCCACGCCCTCACCGCGAAGCAGACCACCGCCTTGATGCTGCACCAGCAGAACCCGCACCTGCCCATCGACCTCACCCGGAACGTTGACCCGCTCCTGTCCGGGATCGCGTCCCGGGACGAGTTCTCCGCGCACATTGTCGACGGTGTCGACCCCACCTCCCTCGTCATGACCGAAGACGGACCCGTGTCGCCGCCGGTGACGTGGTGGCACCGCACCGCGGCCATCCACGGGGAGAACCTCGCCGTCGCCGGCCGCAGCCCCCTCTGGTGCCTCGACCTCCTCATCGGCCGGGAACTGACCTTCGTCCGGTCGGTGTCCTTCCACCTGCACCTGGTACCGGCGGGGCAGGCGAAAGCGAAAGCTCGCGCCGACGTCGTCCGCGACCTCGCCGGGGTCCTCGCCGACCAGCAGAAGGGCCGCCTCATCTCCGACGACAGCACCACCCGCATGTCCGCCGCGCAGCGCCGCTCCGCTGACCTCGCCGCCGGATCCCACCACCACGGCGTCGACTGGATCGGCTTCGTCACTGTTTCCGCCCCCACCCGCGCCGACCTCGGCCATGCCTCCCGGCAGCTCGAGGAAGCGTGCGCGACCGGCCTCGGCATCGAGCACCTCGACTGGCAAGACTCCTTCCAATCCGCCGCCTCGGGCACCACCTGGCCGCTCGGCCGGGGCCTTCGCCCCGCAGGCGCAACCCTGGCAACCCGGGCCATCAACCGCCTCGCCGGCCGCACCGACAAGGAAGCCATCTCATGACCCACCCCAACCCCGCCACCCCAGCGGCCACCGGCACCGCGCACGGCAAACGCACCCCCGCGAAGAAGCCTTGGTACGGCACCGTCCCCGGCCTAAAGATCTTCGTCACCCCGATGGCGACGTCGCCCGTGCTCACGGGCGAAGAGGATGCCGCCGGACCTATCTCGGGTTCTGACACGGTGGTGTCGTCGCGGCGGCCGGTGGATGTGCCGCCGTTCGAGCGGCCCGGGTCCGTGTTGCGGGCCTCCTCTGGGGCGGCGGCGCGCGGTTGGTATGCGCCCCGCCTGGCCGGGGCCCCGTCCACGACCAGGCAGGCCGAGATCTTGAACACGGGCATCATTGGGGCGCCGACCGGGATTGACGGGGTCGTCAATGGCACCGACACGCTCTCGTCGACGATGATCAGTCACGACGCCCCCACCGCGTACAACGCGACCCCAAGGAAGCTGACCTCACCCAACGTCCTCATTATCGGCACCGTCGGGTCGGGGAAGTCCTCGTTCACCAAAACGGTCATGGTCATGCGGCCTCTGCTGCTGAAGAATCACCGGGCGGTGGTGTTCGACAAGAAGGACGAGGGCGGCGAAGGCGAATATGCCGGCGTCACCCGCCGGATGGGCACTGAGCCCCTCCGCTTCGACCCTGACGGGTCCGGCACCCGCTTCAACCTGATGGACCCCCTCATCGCCCAAGGCACCGGCCTGCAAGGCCAGATGCTGCTGATCAACGCTGTCGCCCGCATCGCCCGGGGCGACACCGCTGCGACGGAGTGGGAAGAGAAAGCCACCCGGTACGCCTTGCAGCTGTTGTTTGAGAAGTTCCAGGACACCCGCCGGGCCGCGACCACCACGGACCTGATGCCGTTCCTCGGGTTGGTGCCGACAGATCAGGGGTTGTCGGGGGAGGCGTCGGAGCGGTTCCACCAGGCGGGCCTGTCGATCCGGTTCGGCCTGCAGAACCTTCTCGAAACCTATGCAGGCGTCTTCGACGGCGAAACCAGCCGGAGAGTCGACCTCTCCCACAAGCTCACCACGTTCGACATTTCCCAGCTCCCCGACTCCGGGCCCGCGATCCCAACGGTGATGGCGATCGGGAACATGTGGCTGATGGGGCGGCTGCGTGAGGAGCGCGGGTTCGTGACGAACGTGATCTACGAAGAGGGCTGGCACATGATCGGCGGCCCGTCCGCACAGCTGGTGAAATCCAACCAGAAACTCTCCCGCTCCCTCGGCATCTCCAACGTCTTCGTCATGCACAAAGGCACCGACATCCCCCCGGACAGCCCCGGCTACACCGTCGTCCAAGAAGCCCAAACCGTGTACGCGTTCCGCCAAGACCGCCCCGAAGACGCCCGCTGGGCGCAAGAAACCTTCAACTTCGCCCCCGACACCGCCGCCACCCTCATGGGCTTGAACCCGGGGCACTGCGTGTTCAAGTACGGGTCCAACCCGGAAACCCACATCCGCCACATCCGCTCGGACTGGGAAGTGGAAGTCACCAACACCGACTCCGCCATGGCCGCCGGCAACACCACCACCTAAAGCCGTGCAGAAAGGCATACTCGGCACCGGGCTGGTAGTCCTGCTCGTGGTCCTCTTCACCGGGCTACTCCTCGTCACCGGCGGCGGCACCGGCACCGGGGCCTGCGCCGCTGTGGCGGCGAACCCGCAGGGCGCCGCCGAACGCACACCGGTCGCCGGGTACCAGGGCGACCAGCTCGTCAACGCCGCATTGATCATGAACGCCGGCGCGACCGCCGGCGTCAACGTGCACGGGCAAACCATCGCCGTGATGACCGCCATGGGCGAATCCGCGCTCCGCAACCTCACCTACGGCGACACCGTCGGCCCCGACTCCCGCGGCCTGTTCCAACAACGCGACACCTGGGGCACCCTCGCCGAACGCATGAACCCCACCCAAGCCGCCGGGTTCTTCTTTCAACGCCTCGTCACCGTGCCGAACTGGGACACGCTGGCGCCCACCCAGGCGGCGCACGCCGTGCAGATCAACGCCGACCCGAACCACTACACGACCTACTACGCCCAGGCGAAAGAGGTCGTGGCGGCTCTCACCACCGGGGACGCAGCGTGCGCGGCCGTCGTTGGCAGTGATGCGCGGGCGTTAGCGGCGGCCCTGGTGGTCAAGATCGACGCGGGCACCATCACGGGGTTGTCGCCGGATCACCTGCGCGAGATCCGGTGGATCGCCAGCGGCAAAACCCGGGAGAACTGCGGCATCGACACCCGCATCCTGCAAGTCATCACCATGGCGACGAACATGTTCGACGCTGTCGGGATCTCGGACATCAACCGGGCCTGCACCGGCCAGGTACTCGGCTCCGGGCTTACCTCTCCGCACTCCGCGAACGGCGGAGGTCACGCGGTCGACTTCTACTCCTTCGACCGGATGCCCACCACCGGCGCCGACGCCAACGCCCTGAAGCTCCTGAAGGCGCTCAGCCCGGTCATGCCCGCCGGGTCCGGGGCCGGCCAGAACCAGTGCCGCGGCGACGCCGGCGTGAGCCTGGACCTGTCGATGAAGCAATTCCGGGACGACTGCAACCACGTCCACATCGCCGTCGACCCGAACACCACCGACCCCATGAAACTCAGCAACTGATGCCCGACACCCAGGCGCACCGCGTCATGCAAACAGACCGACAGACCGTGTTCGTGGCGGCAAGGAGAACCCTGTGATCGACTGGAAAGCCCGCATCATGACCGGCCTCCTCGCCCTCCTCGCCGCCCTCAGCCTCCTCGTGGCCGTGCACGTCGGCGCGATGATCACCCCCACCGGGACGACGTATCCGTGGAACCCCGCCGCCCTGGCGGGGGACTTCCTCTTCCGGGATGCACCTTGGCCGCCCGCGGCAACCTGGACCAGCGTGGTGGCCCTGGTCTTGGCTGTGGCCTTGTTTGCGTTCATCCTGGTCAAGCAGGCCCAGTGGGCGTCGACCAAGCGCAACAACGTGCCGCTGCGGCACATGGCCACGACCCGGCAGTCCGCGGTGCTGCGGGAGAAGCTGCGGGCGAAGGAAGCCGATCAGCTGCACCCGGCCGCGGTGAACCTGCCAGCGGGGGAGCGGGTCGGCCACCTCGTCGGACGGGGAAACCGGTGGGTGTATCAGGGGTGGCGGGACCTCGGCGTCTACGTGTTCGGCACCGGCCGCGGCAAAACCTCCGCCCTCGTCATCCGGCACATGATCGAAGCCCCCGGCGCCGCCATCATGACCTCCAACAAAGTTGACGGCGTTAGCGAAACCCTCGCCGGCCGTGCCAGCCACGGCCAGGCGTTCATCTTCGACCCCAACCGCATCTACCGCCTGGACCCGCAACCTGACTTCGTGTTCAACCCGCTCGACTACATCCGAAGCGCCTCGGACGCCCGGGAGCTCGCCGCGATCTTCGAGGCGTCCACCCGGAAGGCCTCCGACCGGGGCGGTGACTCCCAGTTCGATACCGCCGGGCGGGACATGCTCGCGTACTTCTTCTACGCCGCCGCCCTCGAACAGGAACCCCTCTCCCAGGTGTTCGCGTGGATCGCCCGCACCGAGGGGTACGACGTGCAGCAGATCCTCGCCCACCACGGAAAAACCGGGCCCTCCTCCACGATCGAGGGCATCCTGAGCTGGCCGGACAAAACCAAGGGCAGCGTCTACGCCACCGCGCA
>NZ_SOFA01000044.1:0-60768 GCF_004402835.1 Cryobacterium sp. Sr3
GCCGAGCTCCTCGTCGACGAACTAGAATCCAGCTAACCAACCAGTGTTGCGACGACCGCTGGAATTCGCCCTAGAACTCGCCTGGCAGAAGTGGCCCTGTTTTCAGTCGGCGTTAACACAGCCAGGCCGCTGTTACTGCTGGTGGCTTGGCGCTGTATTTCTGCTGCGCGGCAGAAGCCGACGCTGAGCTGAGCGCTGCGGCGATGGCCGGCCAGGAGTGCGCACTTTCGGGCTTACGTAGGCAGTCACGTCAACGAGTCACGTCCGTCTCTGCCCCCAGACTCCAGCGGGATCAAGGCAGCCAGCCTCATTCACCTTGACGCTTTGCGACGACGCCGGACTCGCTCGACGAGGGGCCGCTCGCGCGGACGAGGACTAGACGCCCGAGTCTGCACCGCGCGACGAGGGCTGAACCTCGCTCGCTTGAGCGCCAACGGCCGTCGGGGAAGGCAAACCGGGTGACGTTCCCGAAGCGTTTGGCCTCCTCGCTGGGCAGTCGAAGCAGTAAAGTCGGACCTTCTCGGTACAGCTGCCGAGGCTAATGATGCCAAGGAAAAATCGTCGTGCAGCTGCTAAGACTGTGAGGCGGCGCTATCGATCAATCTGACGAACGCCCTATCGTCAAAGGACAAATTCCCGGGCATGACTCCCTTTGTCGTGCGGTGTCTTCCAATTCGGAGCGGATCTTCCAAGAGGTCTTGTCTGAGGCAATCCTCGGATTCCCGCAGGGTCATGAGAAGGTCGGGGTAGCCGTCTGAAGCGACTGCCAACTCGTGCTCATCGTCCTCGAGTTGCCACTCTTCGATGAAGCTGTCGGGAACTTTTCGGCCGTCGATAGCTCCATGACACAGACTTCCCGGTTCCGGGTTATTACGCCAGAATGCTTGGGCGCGAATGAGAGGTAAAACCATCTGCCTGCCGGGATCGTCTGCACGTAGCACTTCTTCTCGGACACCGGATCGAAGCAAAGATGAGAGAAGAGCTGCCCGCGCGTCCCCGCTTATTTCATCAACCCTTTTCCCACCCATTTCGACACGCTCAACCGATCGCCAGGAGCAATCGCCCACTCGAATCACTCGCCTATCGATTTTGTCGACAGCGCAGAACGACGCTGCTGGCAGGTCGCCGACCTCACGACCTCGCGTCTTCGAACCCAGCCGTTCCTCATAACTCAAGTTGATACGTCGGACCAGCTCAACGCCCGGAGTTCCGGCGGCCGCCGCTGCGATGACTTTGCACACAATTTCTGCTACGACGCGACCACCTGATAGTCCGTTGAATGTGAGTCCGGACTTGTCCGTTGCTCCATCGCAAACTACGAGAAAAGCGGGCCCATCCGCGACGATGTCTTCACTCTCACCGGGCCATCCTGTCTTTGAGACGACGAGCGATTCGCTCACACGCAATTGACGGCTCATTGCCTTGCCTCCTCGATGGATGGTGCCAGTACGTCGTCGGTGATCCAGGCAGTTTGATGAGGTCCCCGCCAAGCTCTAGCCACTATCCGTGAACGAAGTGGGAACCCGTCTCGAACTTGGCACTCGACTAGAGCCGCGACGTCTCCGGAACGGCGAAACCAGCGATCCGACGTGAACACCTTGGACGCGGCATGGCTGCCTTGAGTTGACGCACCGGCTAGGACCAGGACGATGGGGCCCCGGGTCATGGACATCGGGTTACGTGAACGAACGATGATCCCGTAGTCGAGGCTTAGCGTGTCGCCATCGCCCTGACTTGCATATTCGTGGTCGTTCCACAGGATTTTCGATTCAGCGATCGGGGAAATTGGGAAACCAGGTTCTTGCCGAAGTTCCCTGAGTAATTCAAGCGTGACGGCATTTGTCTTTTCCCCACCCAAACAGACCAAGTCGCCCTCAATCCGTTCATAGATTGCTGCATCAGCTACGAAGACTTGGTCTAGACGACAGCGCCAATAGGCCAGAGAAAATTTCGGCGCCAAGTCCGCCACGGCGCGGACTTGGCCGATGCCCGTGGAAGAACGGCGGTACGTTCCAGTCGACGTTTGCGCAGAGGTTGACACAATAACGGTGACTCTTTTTGGCTGGCGCATTCGAAACAATCGACGAGAATTCGACTTCAGGTAAAGCAGGCCTAGCGCGAACGCAAGAAGAGTTGAGAGTCCGTTTGTGAACAATGTGTTCAGCAACTCGACGGTCCATTGGGTGGCTTCGCTCGTCATCTTGATCGCCACGCGCTCCAATTCCGTCCGAGTTCAACGTCCACCTTGGAGTGTTCCTTGACTACATTTCAGACTAGGTAGTTAACGGGCTTGGGTGACGGAACCTTGTTACCCCCTTACGGGCTGAAGGATTCTCTGTTGCGATCGCAGAACACCCACCAACAAGCACAACCTTTCAGCAGCTCGCATGACCCTCATGACAGCTCTGGACAGGTGCTCTTTCGCGGGAGGTAATCGCGAGTTTCTTACTAAGCGTCCGATTGCTGCTCGGCGGCCTCGTCGTCCGCTTTCCAGATGCCGATTCCGGCGCTCGTCATTGCCGCGGGGAGCCTGTTAAAGATGTCGCCCATCGCCGACGAGAGTGCATCGTGACCGGCCCGAGACTCGGCCACGAGGCTCTCAATCGTTGGCGGAACGTGACCGGAGGAGAGTCCCACGCTCAGCGATAACGAATTAGTGCCTTCATCAACCCAAGGATTCGTAGTCAGCGCGCCACCGTCGATGCTCTGGGGTCTCCAACGGTGATAACCGACATCTCGACGTGAAGTGAGTGCCACCCAGGCCGGACTCCTGATGAGCTCGACCAGCGGATGGACGAGCGCATTCAGAGGCAACTCCTCGGTCGCTGCCGCCGCTTTCACTAAAGCCTTCACCGTTGAGGCGTTCAGAGAGAGGTTGGATTGCCTTGTCTCGGCGAATGGCTCGGGCGGCCAGACCCACTTGAATGCTTCGTCCAGGTGAGTCGACAACTTGTGCGCCCAAACCACGCGTGCCACGACGTTGGTAACCGCATGGCCGGTACTGACCGACCAGAGCCCGGAAGATTCAGCCAGGGCGCGGCCGGCGATGACCCTCATGTTTTCCTTGCCTTGCTCAGGCTCGATGTCGTGCCACACTTCCGCATCCCTGACCGCGGTGAGCGCTAGCCCAAGTTGTTCCCCGGCCGCGGCAGCGCGGCCGAGCAACTCCGCCATATACCCATGCGGCATCCCGGCCAGAGAGCCGTGTACCTCGGCAAACTGCGCCAGGGTGGCCAACTTCTGCCATTGCGTGGGCACTTTGAAGTGAATTTTTTCAGCCTCGCTGACAGGCTTCCCTCCCTCCGGGAAGAAGGAATAAAGCACAGCGCTGACCGTCAACTCGCGTGAAGTGTCTTCCATAAGCGGCCTTCGAGTTCTGTGACGCGGCTGCAGTAGTGAGCATCCTGCGTGAATTTTCTTGAGTGGTGAGTAGTCAAACGACGGAGACGACTTCGGAAGCGACCTCGAGCTCATCCAATATCCGTAGCGAAGGAAGTGAATTCACGATCGCCACTGTTTGGACACTCACTGTGACGATGCGTTTGAACAGATTCAAGACGTACTCGGGATCATTGTGCTCGGTGGCCCAATCATTCGGGTCGTTGACGATCCCGCTGTCCTTGTCCTGCTTCACGCGATAGCGCTCGATGATCCATTCAACTGCGGATCGAGAGCCGAGCATATATTCGTGCGCTTCATCCGGAATACCTGTGAGAGTGATCTCATCGTTGTAGCGGATCGTCGTCTTATCCCAGGCGCCGGCCTTGCCACCAAAGCGCATCTTGGTGACGCGTAGATCAGGGAGAGCATTCTGCCCAGTCGTTGAAGTCACCATCTCAAGTGGATATGGAACCACTGACTCGTAGCCGAGATGAAGAGCCGAAAGCCGTCGTCCCGACTCAGCGAAAGCCACAAAGTCGGTTGCGTCCGCCAGTTTCGGAATGCGCGGCAACATCTTCTTGAGGTCCCCCGCGTAGGTCGTGCGGTAATCGGGTGAGTGCAGCAGCCCATAGACGAAGAAGAACACATCGTCTTTCGTCACGTCCGCTCCGTACAGCCCTCGATACTCGGCGATGATCTCATCGGTCACGTTGTCGACGCTAGTGTAGGGATCGCTTTCGCCAAAGATATCGAGTTCCGTATCGCCGCCGCGCAGCTCGTAGGTGTAGCGGGGAAAGAACTGGCCGCCACTCCCCGCACCAGTGACATGAAGGTCGGGGAGGCTATCAAGCATGAGTACTGAGAAGGGGACTGCCGACCCCATACCGACATAGTAAAAACCGAGATTGTCCGGCTCCGCCGTTGGGAACATCTTTGGAAGCTGATACCGACGTTCATTTAGTCGGGCATCAAAATAAACGTGCTGCTTGTTGAAAGGGCGGTAGGTCGAGTTGACGAAATTGTCCTGTGACAAGTGAAGGGAAGTGCCGCGCTCCGCTTGCTTGCGCAATTCTCCGCCCCATGCGATCACTTTTGAGTCTTTTGAAAGTTCAGTAATTGCGCCTGAAGCCAGGGCATCGACTTGTTCCTTGTACGAATCCAGCATTCGACGAACGTTGCGCTTTACCTCAAAGCGTGAGGAGTTATAGACCCATGCATCACGTGCTGTCGCAAGCCCACGGGAATAGGACGTGAATACGGCGGAATGCGAAGCAGAGCGGGTCCCGATCGGGGTGAATTCACCAAAGGTGTCATCGCGTTGGTTGAGCCAGTCACCCGCATCGTTCGGGGTGATCGGCTCCCAAGGCACGCCATCGATGCTGCCGTATTCGCCGACAAGGGACAGCTTCTGCTCGCGGGTGAGATAGTCGCCAATGTCGCGATAGTGCAGGAGCCCGTGCTCAGTGGCGTTCGGGTTCCTCACTAGTACCGATATCGCGATGGTCGCGCGGCTACCTGATCCGAAAGTCTGTCCGCCCTCCTTGCGCGCCTGCTCGCCCGACGTGCGAGTATTCCCACGCAGGTTGAAGATGTAGAGAGAGCTGAACTCCTCAGCAAGGCTCTTCCGAAGGCCGTCTGCAGTGTTCCCGTCGAGGAAGCCTCCGTTAGAGACGAACGCGACCACTCCGCGGTCTTTGATTCGGTCACTGGCCCATCGGATGGCTCGGATGTAGGAGTCGTAGAGGCTGTTCTTGTTCTGAGCGGTGGACTTGGCCGCGTAGGTGGAGGCGATGCGTGCGTCCAGGAACGGGTACTTAAGGTTCTGGTTGTTATCGTTCGCGCTGTCCTGCCCGGACGAGTAAGGAGGGTTTCCTACGATCACCCGAATGTCGAGGGCGTTTTGCGCTTTTGCCCGTTCGTTGTTGTCGCCGAAGATCCCGCCGTCGTCGTAGCGGTCGTCATCTTCCGCGGACTGGAAAGTGTCGGTGAGCACAATACCTGGGAAGGGTTCGTAACCGACCACGCCGTAACTCTCGGCGTGCGCCCCGCCGGTGTCTTTGACCAGACCGTGGAAGGTCTCCTCGATGTTCACCGCTGCAACGTAATAGGCCAGCAGCACGATCTCGCTGGCATGCAATTCATGTCGGTATTTCCGCACCAGGTCAGCCGGTTTGATCAGACCGGACTGCAGGAGTCGAACAATGAACGTGCCTGTGCCGGTGAAAGGGTCAAGGATGTGCACGCCCTCGTCCGACAGGGTCGCGCCGAACTCTTTTCGCAGCACTTCGTCGGCGCTTTTGAGGATGAAGTCGACGATCTCATTCGGGGTGTAGACAATGCCGAGGCGTTCGTGGGTGTCCTTGAACGCTCCGGAGAAGAACTTTTCGTAGAGGCGTTTGATGGTCGTCTGCTTGCCGGCAGCATCGGTGATGCCGTTCACGCTGCGGCGCACGCTCGCGTAGAAGGACTCGAGCTCCTCGGTTTCGGTTTGGAGGTTGCTGCCCTGAAGTGCGTCGACCATGCGCTGCATGACCTGGGAGACCGGGTTGTTGGCGCTGAACGAGTAGTCCTTGAACAGGGCGTCGAAGACTGGTTCGGTGATCAGGTGCTGGGACAGCATCTCGATCGCGTCTGCTCCAGTGATCGACGGGTTCAAGTTGTCTTGGAGCCCGCCCACGAATGCCGCGAACTCCGTGCGTATGTGTTCGTTGGATCCTTGGACGAGGCTGGCGATGCGGATCCGTTGGCGTTTGGCGATCTCGGCGACGTCGCGGGCCCAGTTCTCCCAGTAGTCGCGTTCGCCGACTTTGTCGACGATCTTTGCGTAGATCGCGGTGCGCCAATCGGCCCCGATCGTTGACCAGTCCATGGCGACCGAGACATTGTCTGGGACGTTATCGCCGGGTTGCTGTTCGTTGTCGCTGTTCCATGGGTCGCGCACGTCGATGACTTGGAGCTGGTCGTCGCTGCGTCCGTTGAGGTCGAGCTGTTCGATCTTGGCTTCGAATCGCTCATCGTGGGCGCGGAGCGCCCGGAGAACATCCCAGACGACCTTGTATTTGGTGTTGTCGTTGAGTGCCTGCTCGGGCGTCATATCCGCGGAGACGGCGATGGGCAGGATAATGTAGCCGTAGTCCTTGCCCTCGACCTTGCGCATGACCCGGCCCACGCTCTGCACGACGTCGACTTGGCTGTCACGGGAGTTGAGGAAGATGACCGCATCGAGCGCCGGCACGTCCACACCTTCACTGAGGCAGCGCGCGTTGGTAAGGATGCGGCACACGTTGTCGTCGGGGTTGGTTTCCGCTTTCAACCAGTCGAGCATCTGGTTGCGGATCATCACGTTCATCGTGCCGTCGACGTGCTTGGCTTCCAGACGCAGGGGGGACTCCGCCGCCGCATCCTGGCCCGCGGCGTCCTCGCTGTTTTGTTCCGCTTCGCTGGGGAAGGAGACGCCGGCTGGCCTGGTATAGCTGCCGTCGTAGCCGTTGAGCATGGACTGGACCTTTTGGCTGTCCTTGATCGAGCGGGAGAATGCCACGGCCCGGCGCAGTGGTGCCCGGTCGGCGGCGTGGGATCCGAGGCCTTGGACACCGCGTTTGGCGAGCCCGTTGTAGATGCCAACGATGCGGGCCGCGTCCGGGATATTCAGATCCCCGTCGACGGCGAAGCTTTCCTGGAAGCCGGCACCAATCGTGCCCTCGTCGACGGTGAGTACCAGGACCCGATAGTCAGTGAGGAGATCGCGTTCCACGGCATCGCCGAAGCCCAGACGGTGGAATGTTGGACCGAATGTTGCTTCGTCATCCATGCTCACGAGGACGGCATTCTTCTCGGATGCTTTCGTGCGGACTGCTTCGCCGTAGATCTTCGGCGTCGCGGTCATGTAGAGGCGCTTCTTCGCTTTGATCGCACTCTCGTCGTGGACGCGGAGGAACGAGGACTCGACGCCCTTCTCCAGCGTGAAGCCAGCTGTCCTGTGCGCTTCATCACAGATGACCAGGTCGAACTCGGGCAGACCGGCAGCCTGCGCCTTGGCCACCACATCGACAGACTGGTAGGTCGAGAAATACACGGTCATTCCGTCGACAGTCTCCGCTTTGGCGACCTCGGTGAGGAGCTGCGCGGTGCTGGTCGTCGCGGGATATGCGAGGTCGGAGACGGAGTAGTCCTCCGCGTACTTGCCGACCTTGTTATCGGAACAGATCGCGAACGCACGTAGCGGCAGGGTGCGCTCGGCCGCCCACTCCTTGAGCGTCTGTGACAACAAAGCAATAGACGGCACCAGGAACAAGACTGACCCGCCAGCACCGGCAATGGACTCCGCAATGCGAAGGCTCGTGAATGTCTTACCGGTCCCACAGGCCATGACGAGCTTGCCGCGGGGAGCTGCCTTGAAGCCCTTGGCCACGTCGGCGACGGCTTCCTCCTGGTGTGGGCGCAGCTGCTTGAGAGTCGGCGCCACCAGCTCGTCCGGCTTCGCGAGCGAATACTGGGACCAGTCAATCTCAGACTGTGCGAGGTCGTCGACGCCCACACGCCAGGTCTTCACGTGCTGATCGATCAGGGCATCAGCAGCGTGCTTGGACCACTTTTCCGTGGTCGAGATCACCATTCGGCTAGTGAACGGGTGCTTGCCTGAGGCGGTAAAGAACGAGTCGATATCGCCCTTGTCGATGGAGTGGGTGGGCGCATAAAACTTGCACTGGATGGCGCAGAAACCGTCGCCGTAGCGCTCCTTGGCAACCAGGTCGACGCCGGTGTCGACCTTGCCTTTGCGCCCTGGCCAGTCCTGCCAGAGCCACACGTCTTCGAAGCGTGCTGTCCACACGGGATCCGTCGTCAGATATGCGCGGGCTAGCCGCTCAAGGAGAAGGCCCTTTTCCCGGGTGTCGCGCGCCATCTGGGCGTACTCAGCAAGAAGGTCATGAATCGTCGTCATTGCAACTCCAGATCGCGTTCGCGTAAGCGAACCCCCCATGGCCGCACTGCGGCCTAGAATCAGCCTATTGCAGCGTCCCGGCGTGGTGGGACAGGTCCAGACAGGAGAAAATCTTCCGTGGGCGCAGCCATTGGTCCCACACGTCCGGGGTTAAGAACACGGGCATCCGGTCGTGGATCTCTCCGGACGCGTCCCGCGCTGCGGGCATGTGCCTTTAGCTCTGCTGGGACTCCTCTGCTCGCCCATCAGAGGCTGCTGCCGAGTCAGCAGCCTCGTTCACGAATCCAGTGGACCGACGGCTTGCTCGACGTTTTGGTTCTGCCAACCTCCATAGCTGACCGCGGTCCCTTGTACCTTCCACTCGACGCGACCGTTGGCATTGCGTCCGGCAACCACCGCCGCTGCAGCGCTGGGGCTCGCAAAAACCTGGTCCCGGGCGAAGAACATCGCTTTGCCGTCCCGTGACGGAAGAAGCGTGCCGTCCTTTTCGAGTTTCTCCCGCAACCGCAGGTATCCGTCATCCGCGCCAGTCCAGACCAACCGCGCCCCTGAACCCTTGAGGACGGTGAACTCCCCGTCGGCCTCAACGGATGTAGCGGTAAGGCCGTCTCTCTTGATGCGTAACTCGAACAGAGGAGAACGCTGGAAGGCGCTGGCGGAGACTTGGGTGGAGGTTGTCTCGGTCACGGTCGCCGCAGATCGAAAGATATTGACGCCGAGCACCGGGAGAACGATCTTGGCCTGGGCAATGAAATACTCCATGTCAGAGACATCTGCTTCAGGGAGGGTAAGGGGTATCGGCGCTGTGGCGTTTATCAATTTTGCCCGGTTGGCTTGATTTGCGAGCGTGATGAAGCGGCTTTCAAGGTATCGCGCGTGAGCCTTAGTGAGATTGCTGTCCTTACTCGTGAGGACGATGGCGCGGTCCCAGAAGTCCTTGCCACCCAAGACCTCAGGGCGACCATGCTGGTAAAGCCGCTTGCTAATGTCGTCGCCCTCCCCGATGTATGCAAGCGAACCTCCCAAGCTGTCAGGGTCATCGCCAATCAGAATGTAGACGCCCGTACGACTTGTTTCAGGACGCTGGAGCAGGCCAGCCAATTCGGAGCGTGGCGCCGCCAAGACGTGCCCCGTCCAATTCATGATTTCGGCTGTCAACAAACCGCCGGGTGTTCCTTCCGCGAGGAAGAGTCGAACGGATTTGCCAACGCTCATTGCTTGATCTCCTTGGTCCTTGGTCCCCCCTGAGTGGACCTCGTTGAGGCCAGCCTAGCTAGATCCCAGCCGCCACTTTCAGCTCGCGTCCACGTTTTGACTTCACGTTCGCGGGCAGCAGCTAACCGCCGCCCAAGAGCACATCGCTGCCGACGGCGAGGGTGCCCGCGACATTGCTCGTCCTGCAGCCATTCCGAATGTCGTGGACCCGCGGACCCGGGCGACAGCGCGTCGACCGGCGGAGATACCGGATGCCCCCGATTGGGGGCGACCGGCGTCACGATCACTCAAGTGCATGCAAGTTACGCTCGGTCACGGGTGCGATACTGCTCGTGCTTTCCATCCCTCATCGGCTGGCCTGATGACCCTGAACATCGCCGAAGATTCAGACAAGGATCAATGCCTGCTTTGCGGCGACCTGAGCGAACGGAAGTAGTCATGGAATCCCAGGGGGGAGGGAACCAGGCAGCAGATCAGACGGCTGCAGACCAGACACCGGCGCGCCCGCATACGACCGCAGCCGGGCGTAGAGCGGCGCCCCGGGTCATCCGGGACCTCCGGGGCAACGTCCCCGGGCAGGGCCTCATGATCGAGGTGCTCCGCCGCCAGGCGGAATCCGGAGAGATCGTCCCCGAGACCGGCGCCGTGCTCCTGACAGACGCCGCTGTGCCGTGGCGGATCGGCGCGCTCGGCGAGATCCAGGTCGGCGCGCACCTCGCGCAGCTCGGCCCGGAATGGACCGTTCTGCACTCCGTTCCCGTCGGGAAGGGCGAGAGCGACATCGACCACGTCGTCATCAGCCAAGCCGGGGTGTTCACCATCAACACGAAACGGCACGCTGGCCAGAAAATCTGGGTCGCCGGGCGCGGGTTCATGGTCGGCAATCACAAGCAGCCGTACATTCGGAACGCCAGCCACGAAGCGAAACGCGCCGAGAAGATGCTCTCCCTGGCGACCGGGATGACGGTCCCCGTCTGCGGTGTCATCGCCCTCATCGACCCGGCCAGCATCACCCGGAAGGCCCCGCCCGAAGGCGACGGTGTCGAACTGCGCATCATCGACTCCCGTGACCTCTGCGTCACCGTCAGCGGCCGCCCCATCTTCAGCGTCGAACAGGTCGTCGCCATCGTCGCCGCGGCAGCGCAACCCGGGACCTGGCACGCGGGCCCACACTCCATCGAGGAACCCGCCGAGATCGCTGCCGCCTTCCACGCGCTCAGCGACCGCGTCGTGGACGAGGCGACGCCGCCCGTCATTCCGCGGCTGCGCACCACGGCCTCCCCTGCAATCACGCGCACCCGTCAGCCAACGGCGGTGAAGCCCCGCGCCGCCCGGCCCAGCAAGAGAGCCCAGAAGGCGAAGGAGAAGCGCCAGGCCGAGATCATCAAGCTCGTCGCAGTCTGCGTCGGGCTGACCATTTGGTATGTCAGCACCCGCTAGGTGTAACTCCCAGAGGCCTTGTGAACGCGGTTGATGGGTGGAGTGTTTCCGATGCCGCTGTGGTGTTCTTCCAGGACGCGAAGGCGCAGGTCGGGGCACCTGCTGCTGCAGCACGGACTGTTATGCCGAGTAGGTGAAATTCTCGATCTTATCGCCCAGCAGCGCGGAGTCGCAGCCGAAGCGGATGTCGCGGATCTCCTTCGTCGCTGAAGCTTCGGTGGGCGCGCTACTGTCGCGTCATGGAGCAATTAGCCCGAATCCCTGACGAGGTTCTTCATTCGAAGTGGCGAGAGATAGCCCCGCTCATCGATGTTCTGGCCACCCGGATTGGAGAATCGGAGCCTTTCCCGGTTGTCACGGGCAGTGCCTTCACAGGTGACGATCGAGGAGCAGCTCCATATTCGGTGACGTACGTCGCCAACGCGTGCCTTTTCTCCGCGATTGACCACCTTCATGCTTTGAAGGCGCTTGTGTGGGACGCCCGGCTGCTGCACACGTCAGCGCCGGCCACACTTGCGCGCAGCGCAATTGAGAACGCGGTAACGGGGTTGTGGGTGATCTCGCCCGCTAGTCGTAATGAGCGGATCAGTCGGAGTTTGCGCTGGTATGCACAGGATGCCCGCGATCAACACCGGGCTACAGCAAATTTTAGCGCCGTAGACCTCGCCGGGAAACTTGAACGTCTGGGCGCCATCGCTGAAGTCAGGGGTATCTCGGCAAGCTCGGCGATCAGCAACTTCACGATCACGTCCGTCTTCAAAGAGCTGAAGGCGGCTGGCCGCGAGGCGGCTGAGTTTGAGTGGCGTCTTGCGTCTGGCTTCGCTCACGGCCGGTCGTGGGCGAGCATGGGAGTTCTGGAGCGCGAAGAGCTCCCGTTGGGCGACGACGACAACGTCGTCTTGCGACTGACGAATTCCGACCAGATGGCGTTGTATTTCGTTCTCAAGGCACTGCACTCGATTGAACAACTGCTCCAGCGACGCGAATTCCTTGCCGGCCTTCGGACCCAGGACGCCTCCGTCGGCTGAAGGCCAATCGAGTCACGGAACGCTCCGACCTCCCCGAGCGAATCGAAGAAATGCTCACACGCGCCCTCAAAACGCTCGGCGTAACGCATCCCAACAGGTTTCTCGGACCGCTTCAGATGCTGAGCAATTCCCCACGAAAGGCCATAATCACGTTAACGTGCCACCTGAGGGCCTCCGTGACTGGTAAAGACGTTAGATACCTGCACTCAATCCGGGGGCCCTCACTCCCCGCGGGCCAGTGACCACTCGTCGCGAAGCGCCCCCAGCGCCCCGGCCCACGCGTGAACGACTAGTCGTTCCGAGTCAACGTTCAGGTTTAGCGAGGCAACGCGTAGACAGGCATCAAAGCTCCAAAAAAGGCTTGGTTACCCCAACCGCATCAAACACGTACGGAACCGAAAGCAGCAACAGCATGACGGCAAGGCCGGTGATGTTCAGCCATGTCCACCTCAGGGTGATCGAGGCGATCATAGGTATGACCATGAACGGACCGATGATGATCGGGGTCATAAAGAATCCGAGCGACGCCCAACCCGGGTCCGCCGGGTTCGACTTCAACAGCTGAGGGACAAGGACCGAATAGTGGTAGATGAGGTAGGCGGTTGCAGCTACCGCGACGCCTAGACAGATGTAGCTCCCAACGAAGCGCCACCGGGACACTGGCCGCTTGACACTGGAAGCTGTGATCATGAGGAACGTTCTCTTGAGGCGCGGGGCCACAGGGAGATCGCGTTTCAGATGCTCGGTCCAGTCGGTTCCATTCCACCAGCGCAGTTGGTTGGACGTCTCGGACTTCGGATCGGGGTACCACCCGGATGGTTGTGGTGTGGTCGTATGATCTGCCACAGTGTGTCCTTCCCCGCCACCACAGGTGCGCGTAGCTGACCACAGGATAAGGGTGGCCGGGCATCTGCCTCCAGCCCCCTTTTAGAGCTGTAGACCAGCCCGGGTAGAGAGAAAGAAACCTGCCTCGGTCCCCGAACATCGCGCTACTTGACGAATAGACAAGCTTCCTCGCTGCCAGCAGCAAGTTGCGGCATGACCATGTCGTCATGCAGACCGGCAACATCGAAGGGGTCGAGCAAAACTGCTGACATCGACAGCACGGTTGCGCTCTGGCCAGGTAGGGCGTCACCGTGTCGTCGAGTTCAGAGGAACTAAACCCGCGACGCAGCAGGCAGACCTTGCCAGTGTCAGGGCCCCGACCTACACTCCCCATATCGAATAAACGTTCGATAACGGGGGTTGGAGGTACGCATTGGGACAGAGCTTCCCGCACCTCCACGTCGCCTCCGCGTACTCGCCGCACTACGGCGTGACCATGCCCGATGCTCTCGTCGACCAGGCGGCGGCCGCCGGTGCTGACTTCCTCGCCCTGACCGACCGGGATGGGCTGTACGGGGCGGTGAAGCACGTGCGGGCGTGCGCTGCCGCCGGGATTCGGCCGGGCCTGGGCGCGGACCTGGCCGTCCACGATGATGAGCACCGGCCGCTCGGCCGGGTGACCCTGCTCGCGCACGGCGGGGACGGGCGCGGCTACGCCGCCCTTTGCCGCGCCGTAAGCTCCGCGCACGAAGCAGGCCGGGTGCCGAGCATCGACCGGCGCCGACTCGCCACCTGGGCAGAGGGTCGCACCCTCACCGTGCTCCTCGGGCCGCTCTCCGACGCGGGGCTCGCGGTGGAACGCCGGGACAGCCTGGAATCGGTTGCGGGGTTGCGTGCGTGGCTCCGGGTCATGCCCATCGGGTCCGTCACCCTCGAAGTCGTCTGCCATCTAGCACCGACCGGGCAACGCGGGTCCGTGGCTGCGGCCACCCGGATGCTCGGGCTCGCCGAGGACACCGGGACCCCCGCCATTCTCTCCAACGCGGTCCGGTACGGCGAGCCCGGCGACGCGACGACCGCGGACCTCGCCGACGCGACCCGGCTCCTCACCCCGCTCGCCCAGCTCGAGGAGCCGCAGGCGAACGGGCAAGCCTGGCTGAAAGACGCACAGCACATGCGCCAGGTCGCCCGCATGGTTGTCGACGCCGGCGCCCGGAACCCCGATGCCCTAGACCAATTGCTCCGCACCACACAGGAGCTTGCGGATCGGTGCGCCCTGGACCCGGCCGCGGACATCGGACTCGGCACTCCGCGGATGCCGGAAGCCTCAATCATCGGGGTGGTCGGCGACCCGGTCGCGGAGCTGTGGCGGCGGGCCCGGCACGGCATCGATGACCGATACGCCGGGACCGCCCTCGCCCGTGCCGCACACGAGGAGCTCGCGCATGAGATGGAGACGGTCGAGCACCTCGGGTTCGCCGCGTACTTCCTAACCGTCGCCCGCGTCGCCGACCTGATCCGGGGCATGGGCGTCCGGGTGCAAGCCCGCGGGTCCGGTGTCGGCTCCGTCCTCAACTACGCCCTCCGCACCTCCTCGGTCGAACCGATCGAAAACGGGCTCATTTGGGAGCGGTTCCTCTCCCCCGAACGCCAGACCCTCCCCGACATTGATATCGACGTCGAATCCGCCAGGCGTCATGACATCTACCGGGAAGTGTTCCAGGTCTTCGGCGCCGACCGGGTGTCACTGATGTCGATGACCAACGCGTACCGGGGGCGGGGCGCAGTCCGGGACGCCGGGCTCGCCCTCGGCATGCCCGAGGACCAGGTCGCGGCGATCGCGAAGCAGATGTGGCGGTTCAACGCCCGCGACTTCCGCCGGGCCCTCGAAGAGAAACCAGAACTCGCCGACCTCGCGGCGCAGGTTCGCGAGTCGCAGCAGCTGGACCAGTTGGTGGACCTGACGGCGAAGCTCGACCGGCTCCCCCGCCACATCAGCGTGCACCCGTGCGGCGTCATCCTCTCCGACACGTCCCTCCTCGACCGGACGCCCGTGCAACGCTCGGGAATGGGGCTGCCGATGTCCCAGTTCGACAAGCACGACATGGACCCGATGGGTCTGATCAAGCTCGACATCCTCGGCGTCCGAATGCAATCGGCAATGGCCTTTGCGATCGAGGAGCACCGGCGCCTTACCGGCGAGACCATCGACTTGGACCGGGTTCCCCTCGACGACGAACCTACCTACGAAATGCTCCGCACCACCCGCACCCTCGGCGTCTTCCAACTCGAGTCCCCCGGACAGATGGAACTGATCGGGAAGCTCCAACCGGCAGTGTTCAACGACCTGACCGTGGAGATCAGCCTGTTCCGACCCGGCCCCATGCAAGCGAACATGCCCCTCCAGTATCTGAAGGCACGGCACGGGGAAGTCGCACCCGACCACATGCACCCACGGTTCAAGCCCTTCTTGGCCGAAACCAACGGTGTCGTCGTCTTTCACGAGCAGGTAATGCGCCTCTTCGACGAGTTGACCGGCTGCGGCATGGGTAAGGCCGATGTGTTCCGTCGGCACCTCGGGAAATCTGGCGACCTTGCCGAGATTGAAGCGTACGTTCGGCAGCAGGCGGCTACCCGCGGGTTCCCGGCGCCGGTCGTGGACCGGGCGTGGAAGGTGCTGTCCGGGTTCGGCAGTTTCGGGTTCGCCAAAGCACACGGCGCGGCATTCGCCCGAACCACGTACGAGAGCGCCTGGCTGAAAACGCACCACCCGGCCACGTTCTTCGCCGGGCTCCTCACCCACGACCCCGGCATGTGGCCCAAGGACCTCATCGTTGCCGAAGCCCGCAACCTCGGCGTCCCCGTCCTCGGCCTCGACGTCCAGAAGTCCGCGCTGGACTACCGGGTCGAGCAGCTGGGCGACGGGCAGCTCGCCATCCGCCTCGCCCTGCCCGAACTCGCCGGCTCCAGTGTGCTCGAGCGGCAGCGGATCGCGGAGCATCAACCGTTCTCGTCGTTGCAGGATTTCCGGGACCGGGTGCGGCCGCGCCGGCGCACGTTCGAAGCGTTGGCCCGGGTCGGCGCCCTGGACTCGTTCATCGGCTACGACCGGGCCCGCCGCGGCGACCTCCTCTCCCACATCCAGAGCCTCGGCGGCAAGGCACTCCCCGTCGGCCCCGACCAGCTCGCCTTCGATATCGAACTGCCACTGCCCGACTTCTACCGGTCTGTTACCGCCCTCGACCTCCGCGGCCGCACCCAAACAGACATCGAACTCCGCGACCTCGGCCTCGCCGTCAGCCAGCACCAGATGACCCGCTTCTATCCCCTCTTTAAAGAACTCGGCGTCACCCCCGCGTCAGAGCTCGTGAACTTGCCTGGCGGCACCGAGGTCTTGGTCGCCGGGGTTCGCCGCGCCACCCACACTCCCCCAATGCGCAGCGGCAAACGCGTCGTCTTCCTCTCCCTCGACGACGGCAGCGGGCCAGTATCCAACGTGGTCTTCTTCCACGACGCACAGGCTGCGATCGGGGCACCCGTGTTCCGCACCCACTACGCCCTCATCCGCGGCCGAACCCGGCGCACCGGGGCCCGCGGGGTCTCCGTGACCGGCGAACAGATGTGGGACCTGCTCGACGTGGCAGGGAAGGTCCGGGCACGTCAGGCCGCGGAACTGGAGCGAGAGCGGGTTGTGGTCGATGCGGAGGCCGCGGACAACGTCATTCAGATGTGGAAGCGGAGAGCCTGACTCTCTCTCGCCACGCCGAATTAGGCGGAAAACATCACGCGGGCGATCCTTGAGCTCGGCCCAGTGACCATCACAGCGATTGGGCGGATCATGTCATCGACATTCGGGAATCGTGCTGGCTTTCGTTGGTCATGCTAAAGAGTCAATACGCCCTGGAGCACTGTGGCCAGGGAGCCGATGCCGGCGATGGCCAGGACAGCCTTTTTCGCGATCGACTCGTTGATGGTTGAACTGAGGAGGTTTCCGATCACGACACCTGCCACCGCGGAGCCGGCCGCGACCGCCCATCCTGCCGTCGGGAGGTCGGGCATTCCCCGTGCGAGCAGGGACAGAGCGTTGAGGCCGGCGAAGTAAAGCTGAACGGTGGCCAGATACTCTCTGTACTCCCAATCGGTGGAGTTGGCATAGATAGCGATTGGCGGGCCGCCCACGCCTGCGGTTACGTTCATGAAGCCGGAGAGGACGCCGGCGATTCCGGTGCCCCGTGCTCCCACGAAGACCCTGCTTCTGCGCAGGAATACCGTCGCGGCCAGAGCAGCGAGAGTCACGGTACCGATGAAGATACCGAGCCAGCTGGCCGGCAGCGACTTTGCGATCCATGTCCCGGGGACGAGCCCGATCGCGGAAGTCACCAGCAACAGCCCCGCGACACGGAAGTTCACGTCGGACCACAGCGTGATCGCACTGACCAGACACACTCCGAGTCCGACCATCTGCAGGGTTTGGACTCCGGTCACACTGCCCAATAGCAGTACCAGGAAGGGGGCGGCGACCAGGGCCAAACCCATCCCGGTGACCCGCTGAATGAAGGAACCGAAAAACAAGACGACACCGACACCGACGAGAGTGAGCATATCCATCAGACGTCCTGTGCGGCTGGGCCGGGGTTGCCCCGCGGCGCCCGGGCGCCCCCCGCCTCGGCTGCTTTCGGGCACCGAGGCGGAAGGTCGCGCGGGCGGCGGGGATCACCCATGGCGGACGATCTCGGCGATGGGTGCCGGGCCGTCGAACCCCTCGAGGCTGTCGATTGCCTCCTGTGCCACGTCGCCCCACACGTGCACGGTCCACGGCTGGCCGCGAAGGTCGTCGGTGTTGCGGGTATCCGGGGTGACCGGCACGCGTGGCACGACGCCGCCGGAGCGCACGAAGACCGGCATCTCTTCGATCGACACCTGACGCTCGATGAACGTCGGGCCTTCGAAACGCTCGTCTGTGAAGAAGTCGTACCAGGTTCCGGTCGGCAGGTAGATCCTCCTGGTGACCGGCTCCATTCCGTCGTCCATCACCGGCGCGGCCAGGAGGTCGCCGCCGAGCAGGTACTCGTCGTCGATCGACAGCGCGACCTGGTCGTCGGGGTAGTGGAAGCACAGTGGGCGGATAAACGGAAGCCCGTCGGTCTCGACCTCGGCGCCCACCTGCCACAGGTAGGGCAGCAGGGAATAGCGCAGTCGGATCCAATCGCGGCAGACGTCAAGCGCGTCCGGCCCGAACTCCCAGGGCTCCCGGGGCCGCAGACCGTGCGCCCTCATCAGGGGGGAGAGGGCGCCGAACTGGGTCCAGCGGATGTACAGGCCGGGTGTAAGCTCCGGGCCGTAGAAGCCGCCGATGTCATGGCTCCAGTAGCCCGGCGCGCAGGTCGCATACGACAGGCCGCCTCGCAGTGTGGCCTGCATCCCCACCACTGTGGACTCGGCGTCCCCGCCCCACTGGCCAGGGTAGCGTTGCGAGCCGGCCCAGCCGCTGCGCCCCCACACCAGCGGTGCGCGACCGGTGAGGGTGCCGATGGTGTCGGAGAACAGACCGTTGTAGCGCAGCGGGTAGAGGTTGTGGATGTAATTGCCGGGCGTTCCGTCGGCGGCGGCGGCGCCTGAGGGGCAGCCTTCGCCGAAGTCGGTCTTGATGACGGCCACACCGTCGTCGAAGAAGGGCTTTTGCTTGTCCAGGATCCACTGCGCGGTGGCAGGGTTGGTGACGTCGAACAGGGCGCGCATTCGACCATCGGGGGTCGGAGTGCCCTGGATCTCGGCCAGTCGGCCGTCCGGCATCCGCAGCAGGTGGCCGCCGTCGTCGGCTTCTCTAAACAGCGGCGAGGCCGGATCCAGATAGGGCAGCTCCCACACCGACAGCCGGAATCCCAGCGAGCCGAGGCCGTCGACGAAGGCGCCGCGATCGCCGAAGCGGTCGCTGTTCCAGATGAAGTCGGTGTTCAGCCGGTCAACGACCAGCCAGTCTGGGTCGAGGTGGAGAACGTCACCTGGCACCTGGTGTTGCCGCATGGTGTTGCCGACGGCGAGCATCTCCGTGTCGCTGTGATAACGGCACCGTCCCATCCAATATCCGAACGCCCAGAGCGGCGGCCGTTTGGCCCGGCCGGTCAACGCCGTGTAGTCGACCAACCGCTGTTCGACGGATGCCGCGGCGAACAGGATCAGGTCGAGGCCGGCATCCTCCAGCGTGATCCCGAGCACGCTGGGCCGCCGGTGGCCTACGTCGGCGGTGAGGGTCGCGCCGGTGTTGACGAAGGCGGAATAGCCCGCGGTGGAGTGCCACACCGGCACCGGCTTGTAGGCCAGCCCGGTGCCGGTGCCGAGCGCGTCATTGACCTCCAGAACAAGCTCTTGGCCGCTCTTCTCGAACCGGGAGAACTGCTCGCCGAAGCCGAAGATCTTCTCGCCGACGCCCATCTCCAGGTTGAGGTTGATGCTGCCGTTGCGCACGATCACGGGCGGCGCCATCGGGAAGCCAGCCACCTGACGGAGCCGTTCCCCGGTACGCAGCAGCTGGGTCCCGTCGCGGAATAGCGCCAGGGTGAGGGGAGCCTTGCCGATCCGCAGCGTGGCACCGGACAGTCGAATCTCCAGCGCGTCGCCGGTGTCCCGAAGCTGCATGCTCTGGTCACCGTTGGTCGCGGCGACCATGATGCCGGGCCACACCTCGGCTTCACGCCACATCTGGTGCTCGGCCGGGGCGATCGCCACTCTCACGGTCTCCGGCCCGAGGGCCAGCACCCGGCACCGGTACTCGATCTGGTCCAGGCCTGGAAGCTGCAGGTCCTTGGGCAGGTTCGGCATCGTGGTCTCAATGCCTTGCTCTTCCGAAGATTCGCCGGTCATCCACCCGGGTATGCCCGGCAGTGCTTTCGCCGCCATGCCGGTCACGAGGAAGTCGACGCCATGCTCGGTCTCGGTGACGCCGCCGACGTACTTGAGAATGTACGGTTCGGTCTTGGTGTCGATCATTACTTGGTCACCAGGGTTCCGGTCAGATCAGGGGAGTCGAATCCGTCGCCGGCATCCCGCTCGGCGTGTCGAACACACAATTCCTCCTGAATTTCCACGCAGCGCTCGTCGGACATCTTGTAGACGAACCAGATGGCGATGATCGCGAAGATCGACATGGCCATCGGGTAGAGGAACATCAGTGCACGGATGCCGAACAGGGCACGTTCGGACTGTTGTGCCACGTTGGGGGCGTAGGCGACGAGGGCCAGCACCACGCCGGGAATGAAGCCGGCGATGGCCTGGGACAGCTTGCGGAACCAGGTGAACGCCGAATAGGTGAGGGCTTCGCTGCGGATGCCGGACTTCCACTCCCCGTATTCCACAGTGTCGGACACCATGGCCCAGTTGAGGCTGTTCGGCAGCGCACTGCCGAAGAAGGTGAAGCTGGACAAGATCACCAGCGACAGCGTGTCATGCACCACGAAGAAGGCGAGGAAGTCGGCCACGAACCAGATGGAACAGCCCAGGATGTAAGTCTGGCGCTTGCCGATGCGCCGGGTCAGCCAGGGGGTCACCGCGACGCCGGGGAAGACCCAGGCGATCGCGAACAGGCCGATGAACGAGAGTGCCCAGGTGTCACCCAGGTTGTACTCGGTGAAGTACACCTGCACCGCAATGCGCACGTTGAAGGCGGAGAAGATGGCCAGGTTGGCCAGGCACAGACCCATCAGCGGGCGGTTCGAGAAGAGCAGGCGGTACTGCGTCGACAGCGGCACCTTGGGAGCGGCGGTCTGCACAGTTTGTGGGCTGCCGACGAAACGCTCCTGCACGTTGTTGTACATCACGTAGATCATCACGGCGCCGGCGATGGCGAACACCGTCACGGCCACAGTGTAGCCCTGGGCCTGGTCTTCGAAAGCGTTCACGATTGGCCAGAACACCACCGTCGAGATCAGCAGGCCGAGCGTGCCGCCACCCTGGCGGAGCGAGGACAGCACTGAGCGCTCCTGCAGGTTGCGGGTCATCGCCGGCACCAGGGCGCCGTAGGGAATGTTCGCGATCGAGTAGACGGTGCCGAAGAGCATGTAGACGGCGAAGGCCCAGATGGTGCGTCCAGTCAGGGAGAAGTCGGGAATCTGGAACGACGCGATCAGCATCAGCGCAAGCGGGATGGTCGCGTAGAAGATGAACGAGCGGTACTTACCGCGTTTGCCGAGCTTGGTGCGGTTGTCCACCCAGGTGCCCACCGCGACGTCGGCGAAGGCGTCCCAGATCTTGGCGACGAGGAAGATGGTGCCCGCGATGGCGGGATTGATACCGAGCGCGTCGGTGAAGAACTTCAGCAGGTACAGCTGCCCCATATCGAACAGGAAATTGAATCCGACGTCGCCGGACCCGTAGCCGAGCTTCTCCCTGAGGCTGAGGACCGGCTGCAGGCCCGTTCTAGTGGCCTCGCCCGTCTGTGTGGAAACTCCCATTTTTTTGTCCTCTTCTTTGATGACCGCCGTGGCCCCGGGTGGGGCCACGACGAAGTTGGGTTTCGCACGCGCCAAGTGGTGGCGCGATGATGCTTTCGAGCTTTGGTTGTGCGTTGTTGGGTGGCGGATGCGCGGTTCTAGATCTGGTCGAGCAACCCCTTAGTAAGCGCGGGGACCAGACCGGGTGTGAGTGGCAGGCGGGGGATTAGCAGGCAGTGCAGCAGGTGGTAGATGTCCTGCTTGCCGTTCCAGACCAGGCTGGAGACCTCGTTCTTCTCGTTCAGCTCCTGCCACCAGGATCCGGTCTCGTAGTCGATCAGGTAGTCGCGGCAGTAGTCCCAGAACTCCTGGTAGTAACTGGCGTACTTGGCGTCGCCGGTCACCTGGTGCAGGGCGTAGGCCGAGCCGATCGCCTCGACGATGACCCACCGGATCCGCGAGCGGATCACCGGCTTGCCCTCCCAATCGACCGAGTAGACGAAGCCGGGGCCGCCATCGGTCGACCAGGCGTCACGGACGGCACTGTTGAACAGCCCCTCGGCGTCCTCAACGAGCCAGACCGGCGGGGTCTTGCCCTCGGCCAGCATCGTGGCGCGAAGCTGCACCAGGAGGCGGCCCCACTCGACCCAGTGACCCGGTGTGCCACCGAAGGCGCGGAACCGATCGCCGGGCGCGTCCTTGTTGTAGTCGAGCATCGGATTCCATTGCTGGTCGAAGTGCTCATTGACTCGGTAGTGGTTGCTTCGGGCCACCTTGTGGATGAGCAACGAAGCAATGGAAATCGAGCGGTCCAGCCACACGTCGTCGTGAGTGACGTCATGGAGGATCAAGAACGCTTCGACGGCGTGCATGTTGGCGTTGCCGCCACGGTAGTCGTCGCACTCGGTGAAGGCCTCGTCCCAGTTGTCCACACACATGTTCTCCGTGTCGGACCAGAAGTGGGTGTTGACGACGTCGATAGCCAGGTCGAGCAGCTCCCGCGCGCCGGGAATGCCGGCGGCGGTCGCGCTCGCCGCACCCAGCGCGACGAACATGTGCGCGTAGGCCTCCTTCTTGCGGTCGACGACCTGATCGCCCTCGTTCGCCACCGAGGCGAACCAGCCGCCGTTCACGCGGTCACGAAGGATGCCGTTGGTCAGGCACTCGATGCCGTGGGCGGCCAGGCTTCGTGCCCCCGGGCGGCCCAGGACGGCCGCCGCCGCGTAGGTGTGAACCATCCGCGCGGTGATCCACAGATGAGTGCCCATCTCCTCACGGATGCCGCCGGTGTTACTGATCCAGCCGAAACCGTTGGAAACCTTACCGTTGCGCCCGAACTCGAGGATCCGGTCCAGTTCGGTCTCGAGCCAGCGGTTGTGTGCCGGCATCCCAATCCAGTTCAGGAGTGGATTCATCACGTCTTCCTGGGTGACCTGGGTGCTGATCTGCTCCGTGGTGGTCATCAGCGGGCCGCCAGAGCTTCGTCGACGATCTCGCCGAGTCGCTTGAGCCGCGGCACCGAGACATCCCGCAGCATGGTGGCGGGGTCCGTGGCCCCCACGACGGATGCCCAGACGGCGCGGCCGGACAGGAACCCGGAGGCACCTGCCGAGACGGCGATGCGCACGGCCTTCCCGAAGATGTCCGCATCGACTCCCGAGGAGAGGATGACCCACGGCATGTTCAGCTCACCGTCAAGCCGACGGCATGCGTCGAAGAGCGTCTTGTCGTCGGCCTGTGCCCCGTAGGGCATCTCGCCTTTGTAAAGGTCGGCTCCGGTGTCGCCGAGCTCGGTGGCGGCAGCGATGATCGCGGCTTCCTTGTCGAAGTCTGCGCCGCGGCGGGGAGGCCGCACGACCGGCTCGATGATGCTCAAGAGTCCCGCGTCGCGGCACATCGCGCCGAATTCGGAGACCATCGCCACCCGCTGCTCGGCCGGCTCGTCGGAGCGCCACAGAACGAGCAGCTTGAGCGCCTTCACGCCAGCTGCCCGAAGAGCCGCGGGGTCGATGGCGCGGTCGATCTGCACGCTGTCGACAGGGATTCCGTTGCCGGGCAGGAAGTCATCCGCGGCAACAATGAGCCCACACGTCGGGTCGACGGCGTCGGCGGCGAGCACGGCGTCATACGAGAACTGCCGGTCAACGAGGACACCCGATGCGTACGGGCTGATGATCCGGGTTGCCTGCACCTTGAAATCAGTGAGGGTCTGGTCGCTGACCGGTGTTGCGGCGCCGGCGGCCGCGAACATGTTGCGGAGCGCCTCCCGCTGGTCAACGGCGAGCATCGCGAATCCACCTGAGGGGCGTGCGATGTCCTGCAGCGTGGCTGTGGGGGTCGTGAGGGTCGGTGTGGGGGTCATTTTATGGTCTCCTATGAGTTCGAGTTGTGGGTGAGCACGCCGCGCTCTGGTTGCCCGACGTAAAGCTGGAAGAGTTCATCAAGGGTCGGCACGGCGCTGCGTCCGTCGAGGGCGCGGCAGGACAGCGCCGCGGTGTCATTGGCCTGCCGAAGTGCCTCAGGCCAGTCCAAGCCGCGGCAGATGGCAGAGAGCAAGGCGCCGTGGAACACGTCACCGGCACCCAGGGTGGACATGATCTCGATTCCGCCCGATGCCGGCACGTGCACCCGGCCCGGGTTGGTGACTTTCGCGAATTCCGCCGACCACCAGGCCGTCGATCCATCGGAACCGCTCGTCGCAACGACCGCCCGGACTCCCTCAGCGAGCGCAAGACCGGCAGCCTTTTCGACGCCCTCAGCAGTTTCCAACTGGTCATACTGCGCAGCCAGCGACGCGGCTGTGGGGACGTAAAGGTCAAGCATGGAGATATCAAGCCCTGCAATCGGGTTGCCGGCGTCGACCGCGAGGCGTGGACGACTCGGGGGACTCATCGTGCCGAACAGTTCGGCGACGGGGCCGAACCCGAGGTGATCGACATGAACCCACTCGGCCGCCGTGACGAGCTCAACCGCCCTGGAGCCCATGTCAGCGAGCGACGGCAGTGGCGGAACCGTGAGAGTGGAAATTGCACGCGTCTTGGATTCTTTTGCAACCACGACACACGACGTTTGAGTCGGAGCGCCTGGATCGCGCAGGACACCTGAGACGTCGACGCCCTCCATCTCGAGCAGCCGCACCGCCTGCTCACCCTCCGGGTCGGCACCCACGCGGCCGACAAAGGCCACCGAAATGCCTTGGCGTGCGAGCACAACGGCGGCGTTAGCTGCCGGCCCACCCCCCACAATGGCGATCTGGTCACCAACAATGCGTTCGTCCGCGGCCGGGTATCGGTCCACGAGCGCCAGGACGTCGATGGTCACGACTCCGACGCAGACAACCTGAAACAGACTGGGCATCCTTGCTCCTCCCAAAAGTAGCGCGAGGACCGGGTCGCCACTGATTCTGGGTGACTCGCTGCGCCAGTTGTTGACTCTACCCCAGTTTGTGCGAATACAAACACAAAGATCTGTTGGTTTCGCAACAAACTCGCGAATGGCGGCACGGAAGCAGGCGCGCTGCGCTCCGCCACGGGCATGCAGTTGCGGCGTTTGTCCCTGAATGCGGCCCAGCGGCGGGCCAAAGCACTGGAGCACGAATTTGTGAAGAATGTTACATTCGTGCGTTTCTGATCGTTGGACAAGGCTTTCGACCAGAAGTCAGCGTAATAAGTGCACACTTCATGCGCGAGACAGAGCATTCCTGCGCGGAGGGGACCGAGAACCCCTCGATCAAATGGGGACCTTCAGTGGCGAAGTGTCGATTCAGAATGACGCAGCGTTAGTGCGCTCTGACTCATCGGGCAGAACGATCTCGATGCCGTCCGCCTGGAGTCGCTCAGCAATACCAGCGGGCGGTTGGCGATCCGTCACCACAGCGGACAGCCGGCCCCAGTCGCAGAGAAAGACCGGCCCGCGAGCCGAGAACTTCCCGTGGTCAATCAACAGCACGACACGGTCAGCGATATCCATGAGTTCCAGTTTGACGAGCCTTTCGACATCCGCGGAGGCATACACGCCACGCTCGTCGACTGCTGCGGCAGCCAGGTAAAAGGTTCGGACACGGTAGCGGTGCGCCATTTCGACGGTTGCCGAACCGACGAGGGCGCGGCTTGCACGGTGCAAGTCACCACCCAGCGCGATCACAGTTACGGCGGGCTGGTCGAGGAGGCGGTTGACTACTGGGAGCGAGTGGGTGATGACCGTCCCATGAAAATCTGAGGAGAGAGCTCGTGCGAGCTCGATCGTCGTCGTGCCGGCATCAATGGCAATCACGTCATCGGGCAGCACACACGCGGCCGCGGATTGGCCAACCGTTCGTTTGGCAGCATTCCGGGCGCTCTCTCGTCCGTTGTATCCCGGAGCATTCGGATCGTCATCCGTTTCAGCACGTCGAAGCCGAACGCCACCATGCACAGCGACCGCTTCCCCGTCCTCTTGAAGCCGCCGGACATCACGCCGGACGGTCATCTCCGAGACACTGAGGCGTTGTGAAAGCACTGCAATTGAGGCGAAACCAGTCGCGCGAAGGCCTTCAACGATTGCCGCACGGCGCTCGGGTGCCCCCGTATAGCGCATAGGTTGAGCGCTCATTTCGCTGACTTCCTTTCGATTGGACTAACAACTTTAAATCAAACCGGAGGAATTTCACAATCTTCTCACAAACTAGGGCTCTAGTTGTCCCAGAGCGGCAAAGCGATACTTCTTCGTTAACTTGATTCCAATCGTGACTCACCACCGAATTTCTGGTAGATAAACAACACAATGTTGTGCGCAGGGTCCCAAACAAGGGCTATAGTCGAACAGGCAGCGCAGCTCGGTGCCGCATCTTGTGGCAGCCAAGTATTCGCGCTGCTTTTATGGAGGAGCAAGGATGCCCAGTCAGATTCAGTTGCCCACAACGATGAGCCCCATCGTCCCCAGCGACAGCATCGGTTTCGTGGGCCTGGGAGCCATGGGTGGAGCCATCGCCCGAAACCTCGCCAAGGCTGGATGGGCTATGCGCGTGTTCGACCTGTCCGGCCCGGCGATTGACCGTGCTTGCGGGGCCGGTGCCGTCGCTGCTCTCTCCGCGACGGATGCTGTCACCGGGTCCGCTGTGGTGTTTACATCGCTACCAACACCCGAGCTGGTGGAGAAGTTTTGGGTTGAGCAGGCCCCGAATCTCGCCGCCGGTTCCATTGCGGTCGATCTTTCAACGATCGACCCCACGACTTCTCGTCGAATCAGCGACATGATCGCATCCTCCACGTCCGCGTCCTTCGTTGCCTGCACGGTGGGCAAGACGCCGGCCCATGCCGAGAAGGGCGAGATTCCCGCCTTCGTTGGCGGTACTCCCGAGGACATCGAGCGCCTCTCTCCACTGCTGAAGGTGCTATCGAACAATGTCTACGACATGGGGTCCGTCGAAGGAGCCACGATCTTCAAGCTCGTCTCCAACCTTGTCGGGATGAGCAACCTCGCAGTCCTCGCGGAAGGGTATGTCCTCGCCCGACGCGCAGGGATTCCCGCTGACATGTTCACGGAGGCACTGCGTACGACCGGGGGCTGGTCTGTTCAGGCAGACCTCCGTCTTGATTGGTTGGTCGAGGACGACCTCGCCCCAAGGTTCGCAGTCGACATGGCTGCCAAGGACTTGCGACTCTCGGTCAACGCCGCCGCCGAGTGGCACGTCCCAACCCCCATGGCCGCGGCCTCCCTGTCCGCATTCACTACTGCAAGTGCCTCCGGCCACGGTTCACTGGATGCCGCCGCAATCGTTGAGCCACTCGACCCACAGCGGGTGGCTCGCGGGAATCGCGCCGCGAGGTAAGCGGTACGAGGGCGTCCAACTCTTCCGGCTCGCCCGAGGTGAACATAACGAGGCCGGTGGAGGCGCCGTCGGTGCTGATGAGGTGCAGCGAGACCCGGGAGCCAGCGGCTGACCCGCCGCTGAGTTTCGACGGCGCCGTTCACGAACCAGCTTCGTACTTGAGAGGGCGCACGTCCTCTCTAACCCATCAAAAGCACTGCAAAACGAAGGGGACAACATCGCCGATTCGAGCCTCCCAAACATCTTCAGAGCAAGTGGACAGGCCGGCACTTATGCTCCCCGGGGTGACAGCTCGTCGGGTGTCCGACCTTCGCGGCCGCCGAACTCCATGTCGCTGAGGCCGCTTTCAGGAACCCAATTCGTTCTCGAGGCCTACGGGTACACCGCCTCGATCGCGAGCATCGGCGCGAGCCTTCGATCGCTTCAATATCACGGGCGTAACCTCATCGTGCCGTTCGATGCAAACGAGGTGCGACCCTTCTTTCGCGGCGCCATCCTGGCACCGTGGCCGAACCGAGTCGTGGATGGAAGGTACACATTCGGTGGCGTCGAGCAACAGCTCAGCATCACCGAGCCATTGAGGGGACACGCGATACATGGGCTCGTGGCCTGGCTGAACTTCACTGTGGTTAGGCAGACGTCCGATCGGCTCGTCCTACAGGCAACCGTCGAGGCGCAACTGGGGTACCCCCACCAGGTGACGATGGAGGTGGAGTTTGCGCTTGACGCCGGGGGCCTTCGAACGACAGTGGTAGCAGTGAATACCGGGCCGACTGCCGCTCCTTTTGGTGTTGCCGCGCACCCCTACCTCGTCGCCGGCGAGGGCCGCGTCAACGACTGGACGCTCGAACTCCCGGCCCGGCAAGTGTTGACAGTGACTCCAGACCGTCTCATTCCCCTGCGCCTTCGTGCCGTCGATGCCGTCGATGCCGTCGATGCCGTCGATGCCGTCGATGCCGTCGATCTTGCAACCTTTGACTTCCGCACGCCACGGGCTATCGATGACACGTTCATCGACCACGCCTTCACAGGCCTCGACCGGGACGAGGAAAACACAGCGACAGTTCGAGTGACGACGAACGCGGGCAGTGGAGTGGCGCTGAGCTGGGGTACTGAATGCCCCTGGGCACAGGTGCATACGGCCGACAAACCCATACCCTCGATTGACAGGATTGGACTAGCCGTCGAACCAATGACCTGCCCGCCGGATGCCTTCAACTCCGGAGTGAACCTGAAGGTCCTTGAGCCAGCAGACTCCACACGCGCTTCCTGGACCATTCGAGCAATCGACTAGCTAGGCGAGGTCTCTCCCGAATTGAAGCGACAGGCACCAACAACTGATCAAGCTGTCACACCCTCCTTCAGGCATACAGGAAGCCGAACACCCGCTCCGTGCCTGAAGGGATTGGACGGCTCTCGCGCACTCAGACTCGGCGTCGACGTTGCACAGAGATTGCGATTCCGTGCTCAGTCACTGGACGCATCGGGCCGGAAGGCCATCTCGGCCGCCCGCAACGCACGGGTAGGTCCTCAGTCGCAGGGGACTCGACACACATGTCGTCACGCGAAACGGGCGAGCCCGCTGCCTACGAGGCCAGAGGGATCGGTTCGATCAATCGCGGGTCCTCGCTATAGATGGTGCGGACATTGTTGACCACCCGGGACACCGGGTACGCCGTCACGGTCTTGGCAACAGCGACGGAGCTGCGGTCCAGCATTGAGAGCGCCTCTTCCTTGTCGCTGATCTTCTCCGGGCTCAGCCAGCGGCCCCACACGTCCGGGGTCAAGAACACGGGCATGCGGTCGTGGATCTCTCCGGACGCGTCACGAGCAGCGCGCGTGATGATCGTGAACGAGATCTTCCACACGTCGTCCTCCTGGCGAGCCGCGTAGAGGCCGGCCGCCGCCAGCACATCGCCGTCACCGTGGAGGAAGTAAGGCTGCTTGCCGTCTTCCATCTGCTGCCACTCGTAGTAGCCGGCCATGGGCACCAGGCACCGTTGGCTGGCAAAAGAGCTGCGGAACATGCCGTTGCTGGCCACCGATTCCAGTCGTGCGTTGATGGGGGCGGGGCCGCCCGGTTTTGCCCAGCCCGGTTTCAATCCCCACGACGCAAAGTCCACGTCCCGCTGCACTGTTTCTTCGTGGATCCATTCGCGCACGATGGGTGCCGAGTCCGTGGGGGCGACGCTGTACGAGGGCTCCCAATCCGCCGCGTTGGAGTTGGAAGCGTCGAAGAGGCTCAGCAATTCGTCTGACGTGTTGGGGACCACGTATCTGCCGCACATGCAGTTGAAGCTAGCTCTCCCCCGGCCTCGTCAGCAATGGGATCGTCCTGTTCCCTTCTGAGCGCCACCAGGAAGAGGGACGTCAAGCGAGCCGAACAATCCTGCACTCTGGGCAACACCAGTAGGGGCCTTCATCTGTGCCCTCAATCGCCATGGGAACCAAGCAGCGTTCGCAGTTCGGCACACCCAGGTCGTCGTCCATGACGGCCACACTACGCGCGAACCCGTGCTTGGCCTCGAGATCCGCCACCAGACTGATCTGGGAGTAGTCCCAGGGCGCGCGCTCGACGGTAGAAGGTAGCTACGAGATTGTCTTCGCGGACTGGGCCCTCAGCCAGCCATCCGTGGTCTCGCCGTTGAACGTGACCTCAACATTCGTTGCAATCATTTCGATCTTTGTGCCGTCCTGCCATCCGACTGCATCGGACTCCCTGACGAACGCCATCAGGTCGTCGGCTCCATCTTGGGCTTTCAGCAGGACGAAGTACTCTCCTGTGGCCGGGGAGCTCATCCACAGGTCGGACATGAACAACTCGCCAGTCACCCGGAACTGATCCCCGACCTTGATTCCACCCATCTCGCCGGAGTTGAGTTTATTGAGCAACTCATCGACGGTGATATCAAGACGGTGCTCGGATTTGTTGCGATGAGCGCAGTCGCGGCATTACTCAAGAAGGGTTTCCCGACCAAGCCCGGATCGGTCTAACTAAGGCATGCATAGTGTTCCTGGCTGGAAGCCGCAAGCTCCGCTCATTCCGCAGTCAGTTCGGGCTGTAGGCGCTCCACGAGCCCATAAAGGGCTGACGCGCGGAGTTCGTCGGCTCGGGCGGTAGCGGTAAGTGAAACTCCTCGTGTAGCGGGTCAGTGCGACAGCGTGCTCTCAGGCCACTGCACCCACCCGAGCGCTGCTAAGCGCAGAAACTTGCCACCAAACAGGTCAGATCCCGGGTTCATTGGGTAGATCATGGCTGAATCTCAACCACCGTCGGATTCTGAGACGGCGAACAACACCCCGATAGCATTCAGTCATGGATCAGCGATATCAAGTTTTCATCAGCTCGACTTTCACCGACCTCATTGACGAGCGCCGCGAGGTCATGCAGGCGCTACTCGAGATGGACTGCCTGCCGGCCGGCATGGAGCTGTTCCCCGCGGGCAACACTGACCAGTGGTCGCTCATCAAAGGCGTGATCGATCAGAGTGACTACTACCTCGTAATCCTCGGTGGCCGGTATGGCTCAATGACCGAAGAAGGTATCAGCTTCACCGAGATGGAGTACGACTACGCAATCGAGCGCGGTATCCCCGTGATGGGATTTGTCCACGCAGACGCTGACGAAATTGCGGCCGGCAAGACGGATAAAAATGAAGCTGCGGCGGGGAAGCTCGCAAAGTTTCGCGCCAAAGCCCAGACCCGGATGACCAAGGACTGGAAGAACGCGGAAGATCTCGGCTCAAAAGTCACGCGTGGGCTCATCCACCTCATCAAGAACAACCCGCGACCGGGATGGGTGCGCGGCGATTCAGCAATGACGCCGGAGACCCGCGCCGAGATCGCAGAGCTCGAAGCGAAGATCGCCAAGCTTGAGAAGAAGGAGCTAGAGACCGCTACCACCGGCGCTTCGCACATGAACGACGCCTACGCCCATGGTCAAGAAGAGGTAGAACTCTCCATTAAGCACGAGGGCTACGCATACGGCCGACAAGAAGAGGACGGCGACCTCACCTATACGTGGGATGAGATCGTAGATGTTTTGGGACCGTTCATGATCGACGAGGCTCCTGAGCCCGCACTTAGAAAAACGCTCAATAGTCACATGCTGAGCGAGATCCAAGGCGACCCGAAGAGCTGGTCTACCGGCTGGTCACACGAGTCTGCGGAGATTTCGGATAGGTCATGGGGTGCAATCATCGTTCAGCTAAGGGCACTTGGCTTGATCACCATAGGCACCAAGAAGCGCACTGTCAGCGACAAAGCGGTGTATTGGAAGCTAACACAGGCCGGAGATGACTATCTCGTCTCCCTCCGCGCAGAGATCAGCAGCGTCATCAAGATCTAGTGGGGCGCTAAAATTCCAACAGGCAGAAGCTGTCCAGCAACGTCTTCACATGGCACGCGCAGCTTCTCAACAGCCGCCAGACGTGCAGCCAGGTTACGTCGGTCCTAGCCAGCGGTGGTTGCGGGGGTGACGTGTCCAAGCCCCTGTGACACGACCGAAAGATCAGAACCGGACTCGAGCATGTTGCCAGTAACGGTGCGTCGTAGGTCGTAAGGCTTCACGTCGTCACCAAAACGACGAGTCGCTGCCTGAGCGACGTTATTGGTCGCCATACGCTTGGCGACATCAGCCTGAATCGGTAGCCTGCGGGTGATGGGTGTGATCAGTGGTCCGTCATCATCGCCGCGCATAGCGATCCAGGCCCGAAACACAGGATCATCGACGCCTCGCCGAAGCAACGGCGTCCAGGGTCTAGTTCGACGTTTGCGCTGGTCTGAGATCAGCAAACCTTGGGCCGGTTTGCCCCACAAACCGCAGTCACCACGACAAATCAGTGACCCACCTTATAACCCGACAGTGTCCCCAGACACTGCCGTGAGGTGGCTGAGCGAACTCGTCTTCATGGCCGCGTCGAGGTCTGACTCGACCGAGCTCGTGTCACCAATGGCCAAGCCGGGCAGCAGGTCACCGCCGTCGCCGGGCAGATCGCCCGCGGCGGTCGTGAACAGGGTGCGCAGTTCCCCGGCCCAGCCGAGCCACCAGGGTGGTGTCACGAGGAGCTCGGGCGGACCACGCCCAAACACCAGGGCGGATGCCGCATCCCCGGCCGCCGTGAGCCGAAGGGTGGCGTCCAGCCGCACGACACTGCCGATCTGAAGCGCGGTCGTCTGTCCGCTCGCAGTCTCCGCGAACACGACCACCGGAACCGACAGACCCCGCCCAGCACCCTTCCGGGCGACCTCGCCCTGCTCGATCCCGGTCAGGGTGCCGCGGAAGCGCACCCGGGCGGACGCTCCGGAGTCAGAGCCAGCCGGGCCGAAGAGTGCGGGAGCACCGAACGACTGGGTCTGCACCGGGATTGACGCCACCGTGAGGAGCACGGTCACTGACTCCTGCCGGGCGGCGCTCTCCCGCACGGTTTCCGGCAGCCGCCCGGGCGCAGCGACCGTGACCGCGGATGCCATCAGCGCGGCCGCAGCGCAACAGACCAGGCCGACACCCCAGGCCGACACCCCCCGGGCGCGGACCAGTCGACGCGCCACAACCAGACCCACGCCCAGGGCGGCGGCCCATAACGCAGCCTGAGCGCCGGGTGCCCACCCGGGGAAGGCGATGAGCAACCAGGCCGCCAGCCAGGCGGTCGCCGCGGGGAAAACCAGGCGCAGGTCGAGCCCGGTCATGCCGTGATCCGGGCGGCGAGCTACGATGTCGCGCGTAAAATCCATATCGGGAGGCTAGGTGCGCCCGCGGCTCCCCCCGGTGGCCACCGGAATCTGTGCCCGGTTGACGCGGGACCGGGGGTGTGGAGGCGTGCCCGGTGACCTCGCCGCCGGTCCGCGGCGACGGAGCGGCTCGTCAAAAACGACACGCTTCAGCCCGCGAGCAGGCCGCCGACAGCGCCCATTGCCGCCAGTCGGTCAGTTTTCAAGCACCGGATACGCCCGCCGCACCGATGCGTCAGGACTTCAGGCACCCTCCGTTCACGGCCACTCTCACACGGTGATCAGGGCTCTGAGCCCCTCGAACGTCTTCTCACCGATACCGGTGACATTGCGCAGGTCCTCGACGGCCGCGAACGGCCCGTTGGCGTCGCGGAAGTCCAGAATGCGCTGGGCCATGGCCGGGCCGATGCGCGGCAGGGTGTCGAGGTCGGCCAGGCTGGCCGTGTTGAGGTTGACCAGGACCGCCGGGCCGCCGCCACCTGGGTCGGATGCGCCGCCGAGGGATGCACCGCTGCCCGGCGGCGGTCCCTCGGGGACTTCGCCGAGCTGGGGCAGGTAGAGCTGCTCGCCGTCGCTGACCTTGCGAGCGAGATTGGTGCCGGCCGGATCGGCGGTCTCGGTCAGCCCGCCGGCGGCGGCCACGGCATCCATCACCCGGGCGCCGGTGGAGAGTTCGAAGAGACCGGGACGCCGCACGGCGCCGAGCACATGAACGAAGATGAGGGCACCGGATGCCGAGGCTGCCCCCGAGGAACTCGGGTCCGGGCCGCTGTCGGCTCCACCGGAACCCGAACCCGCGGTCGGGTGCGCCGGGGACACCACCTGGTGCCCGGCCTGCTGACCGAGCGCGGACACGATTACCGCGGTGGCCAACGCCAATATCAACAGCACGACGGCTGCGCCCACCCCGATGCGCACGCGCGCAGGGGCGCGCCCCTGCGCGCTCGGGGCCAGGCGGTCGAGTGCCGCGATTACCGGGTCAGGCTCCATCCCCGCAGGCTAAGCCGACGGGTGCCGGTCCCCCAGCGGACGGCCGTACACTGTGGGCGGCGCCGCGAGGTGCCGCCCTGGGGAGGCGAGGCAGGCGGTGTTACTGGCCGCGGGTGACGATGCTGACGAGTTTCGGCGCGCGCACGATCACGTTCATGATCTCGCGGTCACCGATCCGGCGGATGACCTCGGCCGAGGTACGTGCGAGGCGTTCCAGCTCGTCACCGGAGATCTTCGGGGACACCTCGATGCGGTCGCGCACCTTGCCGTCGACCTGCACGACGGCCGTGACCGACTCCTCCACGAGCAGGGTTCGGTCGGCCTTGCGCCACTGCACGAGAGCGACACACGGCTCATGGCCGAGGAGCTGCCACATATCCTCGGCCGCGTACGGAGCAAACAGGTTGAGCACCATGGCGGTGACCTCCGCGGCCTCGCGTACCGCGGCATCCGCGGGGCCGACGCCGGTGTCGATCACCTTGCGAGTGGCGTTGACGAGTTCCATCAGTCGGGCGACGACCACGTTGAACTTGAACGATTCGACCAGGCCGGGCGCATCGGCCAGGAAGCGGTGGGTGACCCGGCGGAGACCGGCGTCGCCGGACCTCCAATCGATGTCGGGCGTACTCGTGACGTCGCGGGCGACGCGCCAGGCGCGGGCCAGAAACTTGGCGGAGCCGACCGGCGAGACATCCGCCCAGTCGATATCGTCTTCCGGCGGTCCGGCGAAAGCCATGGTGAGCCGTACCGCGTCGACGCCGAACTGGTCGACCTCCTCGGTGAAGTAGACCAGGTTGCCCTTGCTCTTGGACATCTTGGCCCCGTCAAGGATGACCATGCCCTGGTTCAGCAGAGCCGTGAACGGCTCGGTGAAGCTGACATAGCCGAGGTCGAAAAGCACCTTGGTCATGAAGCGCGCGTAGAGCAGGTGCAGGATGGCGTGCTCGACGCCACCGACATACTGGTCGACGGGCGCCCACTTCTCGGCTTCCTTCGGGTCGAACGCCTTCGTGTCGTCGGTGGGGTTCAGGAAGCGCAGGAAATACCAGGAGCTGTCGACGAAGGTGTCCATGGTGTCCGCGTCGCGGCGTGCGGGGGTGCCGTCGATCGGGTTGGGCACGTTGACCCAGTCGGCCGCGCCGCCCAGCGGCGACGTGCCCTTGGGCTTGAGGTCGAGGCCGTCGGTGGGCGGCAGCAACACGGGAAGCTGGTCTTCCGGCACGGGGATCTCGGCGCCGTCCTGGCCGTGGATGATCGGAATCGGCGTGCCCCAGTAGCGTTGACGGGAGATGAGCCAGTCACGCAGACGGTAGTTCTTGGCGGCGCGGCCGGTACCGTCGGCGGCCAACTGCTCGATCATGCGCTTGATCGCGGTGTTCTTGCTAAGGCCGTTGAGCGCGCCCGAGTTGATCAGGCGGCCTTCCCCGGTCAGTGCGATGCCAGTGCGAGCCGGGTCGAGGGAGGTGAGCTCCTCGGTGCCGTCGATCATGTCCTGCGTGATCACGGGGATCATGCCGGTGACCGCGGCGGTCGTGTCGACGACCACGACCACGGGCAGGTCGAAACGGCGGGCGAAGTCGAGGTCGCGTTGGTCGTGGGCCGGCACTGCCATCACGGCACCGTGGCCGTAGTCGGCGAGCACGTAGTCCGCGGCCCAGATCGGCAGGCGTTCGCCGTTGGCCGGGTTGACCGCGTAGCGCTCGAGAAACACGCCGGTCTTCTCCCGGTCGGTGGCCTGACGCTCGATCTCGGTGCTGTTCTGAACCTGTACCAGGTATTCCTGGAACCGTTCCTTGACGGTGGGCGAGGCATCCGCGACCAGCTCGACGGCGAGGTCCGCGTCGGGGGCGACGACCATGAAGGTCGCTCCGTAGAGGGTGTCGGGGCGGGTCGTGAAGACGCTGATGCGCTCCTCGCGGCCTTCGATCACGAAGTCCACGTCGGCGCCGATGGAGCGGCCGATCCAGTTGCGCTGCATGTTGAGCACCTTCGCCGGCCAGGTACCCTCGAGCTGATTCAGGTCGTCGAGCAGGCGGTCCGCATAGTCGGTGATCTTGAAGTACCACTGGGTGAGCTTCTTCTTGACCACCACGGCGCCGCTGCGCTCCGAGGTGCCGTCGGCGAGCACCTGCTCGTTGGCGAGGACGGTCTGGTCTACCGGGTCCCAGTTCACCCAGCTGTCCTTGCGGTAGGCGAGGCCCTTCTTGTACAGCTGCAGGAACAGCCACTGGTTCCACTTATAGTATTCGGGGTCGCTGGTGTGCAGCTCGCGGGACCAGTCGAAGGATGCCGCGTAGAGCTTCATGCTCTTCTTCTGCTGCGCAATGTTGTCGTAGGTCCAGCCGCGCGGGTCGATGCCGCGCTTGATCGCGGCGTTCTCCGCGGGTAGCCCGAAGGAGTCCCAGCCGATGGGGTGTAGCACGTTGAAGCCCTGCTGACGCCAGTACCGGGCGACGATGTCGCCGAGCGCGTAGACCTCGGCGTGGCCCATGTGCAGGTCGCCGGAGGGATACGGGAACATGTCGAGCACGTACTTGCGCGGACGAACGTCGTCGGGATCGTTCGTGCGGAAGGGGTCGAGCTCTTCCCAGATCGGCTGCCACTTCGCCTGGATGGCGGCGAAATCGTAAACTTTTTCTTCGCTGTCCTGGCCGGTGCGGGTGTGGTCGTACTCGTGTGCCACGTGACTCTCTTCGTTGCAGTGGGGATTGCGCCAGCAGGCACAGGGCCGCGCGGAGGCGGCGTCCAAGCTCTTAGGTTACTAAACCTGGCCCCGGCCCGTGGCGGCGCCGGATTGAGGAACGCCGAGGACGGCCAGGAGCGCCGCCGCTTTCAGCCGGGTTTCCTCGATCTCCTCCAGCGGATCGGACAGCGCCGTGATGCCGCCGCCCGTGCCGATGGAGGCCCCGTCCGGACTGAGCACGATGCTGCGGATGACCATGGCCAGGTCGACCGCGCCGTTTCGCCCCAGATAGCCGAAGGCCCCGGCGTAGAGCCCGCGCGGTCCGCACTCGAGGGCGTCGAGGATGGTCATCGCACTGATCTTGGGTGCCCCGGTCATGGACCCGGCGGGGAAGCAGGACGCAACGGCATCCACCCCGGTCAGCCCCGCGGCCAGGCGCGCCTCGACCGTGCTGACCAGCTGGTGCACGTGCGCGTAACTCTCCACGGCGAGCAGGTTCGTGACCTGCACGCTGCCGAGCTCGGCGATCCGGCCGAGGTCGTTGCGCATCAGGTCGACGATCATCAGGTTCTCGGCGCGCTCTTTGTCGCTGCCCTCGAGCTCGTCGCGGAGCTCGCGGTCCCGGTCGGCCATCCGGGAGCGCGCCCGAGTGCCCTTGATCGGCTTCGTGGTGATCAGGCCGCCCGGGGTCACGGTCAGGAACTGTTCCGGGGAGGCGCTGAGCAGGGCGGTGTCCCCGAAACGCAGCAGCCCGCCGTGGTGGCTGGGACTGCCGGCGCGCAACGCCAGGTAGGCGTCGACCGGATGCGGCCGCACGTCGACCAGGATCTCGTTGGTGAGGCAGAGCTGGTAGGCGTCACCGGCCCGGATGAACGCCTGGCATTCCTCGATCAGCTCGGCGTAGTGGTGCACGTCGTGCCGCCACCGGGCTGCGCCGGCAGCGGCAACGGGGCCGGCAACGGCAACGGGGCCGGCAACGGGGCCGACAGGCCACGTGACCGGCCGGGTCGCGGATGCTGCGGGCGGCGGCTCCGACGTGGCGAGAGCCTTGAGCACGGCATCGGCCCACACCTGCGGGGCATCCGTCGCGTCGCCGGAAGCGCGGCGAGCGAGCGCCCTGACCGTGCGTGCCGCGTGATCGAACACCAGCACTTGGTGCACCTCGAGCAGGGCGGCATCCGGGTAGTGGGAGTCGTGCACGGGCGTGCCGAGGGTCTGGGCGCCGAGTTCGTAACCGAGCCAGCCCACCCAGCCCAGCCGAAAGCCGCCGGTATCGTCGGTGCCGGTATCCTCGGTGGCATCGTCGGGGAAGCCGGCCGGCTCCGCTCGCAGGAACTCGAAGATCGTCCCGGGTGAGAGGTGGCCCGGCACGGACGGATCGCCGGCGACCGAGACCGTCACGGTCCCCTCCGGCACCGAGGCGGTGACGAACCGGGACCCGGGCGACGCAGACCCAAGATAGCTGAGGCCGGTTTCGGCGCCGTTGCCCGCATCCAACCAGAACGCGTACGGGCTGTTGCGGTAGAGGGTGTCGAAGACGCGGGCCGGATCCCACCACTCGGGCAGGAGGATGCTCTGAGTCGGCCCGGTCACACACCCAGCCTAGGTGCCCTGATTCTCCCCGGAGTGCAGCGATCTGCCGCCCCGGCCGCACGCTTGCCGAACTCGGTGCCGTGTCTCGAACGAATTCGACGGAGATTCTCCGGAAAAACGGCTTTTCCCGTGTGTCTGCGCCCCATCCGGGCAAAATCTCCGTCGAATTCGTTCGGACCCACTCATCTGGGTGCCGGGACAGCGCCCACGACCCCACCGGGGACGCAGTGGGGACGCCGCCCGCGGGCGGCGTCCCCACCTTTCTCCGTCAGGTGCTGCAGCGTGGCTACTTCACAGCGAGGCTGCCCTTGAACTGGAGCCCCGTCGAGCCGGAGCCGCCGCCCCTGGTCGTGCCGTTGACCGCGGAGGTGGTCTCGCCGAACGTCATCGTCGTGTGGGCGATGGCATCGGCCATCTGCTCCAGCACCTCCGCATTGATGTTCGTGATGTCGTCGCATGCGGCGTGGTAGCAGGCATCGTACGGTGCGCCGGCGACGCCACCGTAGGTGACCGCCTCAGCCTCCGTCATCAGGTCTTCCGCACCGGTGAAGAGCCCGCCGGCGGGAATGCCGTTCTCGATGAACCCGAAGTAGTCGGACCGACCGTCGAACTCGGTGGGTTCTACGGCCAGCCCCTGCGAGGCGAAGTAGTCCAGGAAGACCTTCTCGACCAGCGCCGACCCGTTCGGGCCGGTGGTGCCGAAGGACGAGCCGTCACCGTCGTAGACGAAGCGCACAAAGTTCGGCGACGCGACCATGTCGAAGTTCAGGTTGACGGCATGCGCCTTGATCTGGCGTTTCGTCAGCTGTGACACGTAGTACTCGGAACCGACCAGTCCATCCTCCTCACTGCCCCAAAACGCGAACCGCACCCGGTTGGTGGGTGCGCTGCCGGAGGCGGCGAGCTGGATGGCGGTTTCCAGGATGGCGGCGCTGCCGCTGCCGTTGTCGTTGATTCCCGCGCCCTCGGCGACGGAGTCGAGGTGCGCTCCGGCCACGACCGTACGGTCCGCGCGACCGGCCGAATCGGCCAGGATGTTGAAGGATTCAGTGACGGTGACCTCAGCATCCACGGCCAGCCGCACGGTCGGGGCAGGCTGCCCGGCCAGAGCCGCGCCGAGCGCGAAGGTCGTTCCGATGACCGGAACGGCGGTCTGCGGGGCGTCCAGAGTGCCGTTGACGATACCGAGGCGGTCGTCGGCGTTGCCTTGGTTGAAGATGATCACGCCGGCGGCGCCGGCCGCGATCGCATTGTCGGCCTTGACCCGGAAGGTGCAGGTGCCGCGTTGGATCAGGGCGACATTCCCGGCCGTGAAGCCCGCGAAGTCCGCGGCTTCACAGCCGCTGGTCGAGGCCCGGTCGCCGACCAGGTTGATGTCGACCGCCTGTACCGCCGCCGAGACCGTGCCGGAGCCGGAGTAGCTCATCGTGGCAAAGTCGGTGCCGGCAGCGTAGGTGGTGGGGGTGGGCGTGAACTGCGCGAACGACTCCGCGTTCAGCACGAACTGCTCATAGGAGTAGGCCTGACGGATCGGCGTGTAGCCCGCGGCCTTAAGCCGCTCTTCGACGTAGACGGCAGATGCCTCGTACCCCGGCGTGCCGGACGCACGCGTGCCGCCGTTGGCGTCCGCGATCTCCTGGAACTTCTCCAGGTGGTCGATGATTCCGGCTGCCGTAACGGCTTCGCGCAGCGCGCCGGTGTCCGTTCCGTTATCGGCGTAGGCGGGCAGCCCGACGCTGACCGACAGGGCCACGGCCGTGCCGATGGCGGCGAGACGAATATTCCGATTCTGTTTCATGAGGGTCCCTCAGACTGGATCGAACGTGGGCCGGTCGTCCTTGAGCGGCCCTGCAGTGACGCTAGCGTATCCCCCAGTCGCGGGGCAAGGGCAGGTCCCCAGCCCCGCTGCGGGTGCACGGCTTAGGCTGTGGGTCGTGAACGATATCCTCAGCTGGATCCTGGATACGGTTTCCAGCGTGGATCCGGTGCTGCGCACCCTCCTGGCCGGACTCGGCATGCTGCTGGAGACATCCGTTCTCGTCGGCCTGGTCGTGCCGGGCGATTCCATCGTGATCGTGGCGAGCACCGCGGTGAGCAACACGGCCGAGTTCCTGGGGCTCGTCGCCGCGGTGATCGTCGGAGCCCTGATCGGCGAGAGCATCGGCTTCGCGCTCGGCCGCCACTTCGGGCCGTGGATCCGGATGAGCCGCCTCGGGCGCCGGCTCGGGGAACGCAACTGGGCCCGGGCCGAGATCTACCTGGCACGGCGCGGCGGCATCGCCGTGTTCCTGTCGCGGTTCCTGCCCGTGCTGCACTCGCTGATCCCGCTGACCGTGGGGATGAGCCCGATGCCCTACCGCACCTTCATGAAGTGGACCGTGCCGGCCTGCGTGATCTGGGCGGTGGCCTACGTGTCGATCGGTTCGGCCGCCGCCGAAGGCTACCGCGAGCTCTCCGACCGGCTCCACTTCGCCGGATACCTCTTCGTCGGCGCGATCGCGCTCTTCGTGCTGCTCGTGTTCCTGGTCAAACGCTGGCTGCACCGCCGCGAGGAGCGACACATGGAACAGCCGGAGCCTCCGGTCGTCTGACCGCATGCTCGGTCGGGCGACCCCTCGTTCGGCTGTCAAGTTCAGCCGGCAGGTCCGGGCACGACGACCCTCGCGGTGATCAGGTCGTCCGGCACCGGCGTGTGTGAGATGAGCAGCACCGCACGGCCGTCCTCCGCCGCCGTGACCAGGATGTCCCGCACGAGCACGTCGCCCTGCGCCTCGTCGACGTTGGCGGTGGGTTCGTCGACGATGAGCACCGCGAAATCCGCCAGCAACGCCCGCGCCAGCGCGATGCGCTGGGCCTGACCGCCGGAGACCAGGGCACCCCGCTCGCCGACCCGGGCGTCGAGGCCCCCACGCTTGGCGGCCCACTCCCCCAGTCCGACCCGGGCGAGCACGGCCTCGAGGTCGTCGTCGGTGGCCGTCGTGCGGGCGAAGAGCAGGTTCTGACGGATGCTGTCGTCGAAGAGCCAGGGACGCTGTTCGCACAGTCCCACCCGGCGACGCACCTCGGCCGGGGCCAGCGTGCGCGCCTCGACGCCGTCGAGCCGGTACGAGCCCGTGTAGTCGAGGAAGCGCACCAGGGTCTGGGCCAGGGTGGTCTTGCCGGCGCCGCTCGGCCCTGCCAGGTGCACGCGGTCCCCCGGCGCCAGGCGCAGGGTGATGCCCGTGACCGCCGGGGTAACGGAACCGGGCCAGCGGGCACCCACGTCGGTGAGTTCGAGCACCGGGTGGGCGCTGACGCTCGTGGTGGACATCGCATCCGCCGGCGCATCCGTCGGCTCGGTTACCGACTCCGCCGGGATCTCCGTGGGGACGCTGGTCGGCACCGCCGTCGCCACCCGCGCGGCGCTGGAGCGCACCTGGCGCCAGACGCCGAGCGCGAGCGGGATCATTCCGAACACCTCGAACACCGCCATGGGCACGAGCACGACCACGACGAAGCCCGGTCCGCTGAGGCCAGCCGGCCCGGAGAGGGCCGGAATGCCGACCTGGAGCGCGGCGACCGTCGCCAGACCCGCGAACAGTGACAGCACGGCTCCCTGCACGCCCACGCCCAGCGACCGGCGCAGGGAGGCCCGGCGCAGCCGGTCGTCGGCCGCCGCAAGGGTGGCCAGGCGGGCATCGAGGGCCCCGAAGGCGCTCAGCACGTCGAGGTTCTCCACCACCTCGAGCACCTCGCCGGCGAGGGCTCCGCGGAGGGGTGCAAGCTGGCGCTCCGACCGGGCGGACAGCGCGCTGGAGGTGACGGTGGCGAGCAGACCGGCAACGAGGAGCGCCAGCGCCAGCGTGACACCGGCGGCGGGGAGAACCAGCCAGACCCCGACCACGCTCACGCTCAAGAGGATCCCCGCCGTGGCCAGAGGCTGCACCACCCGCAGCGGGAAGTCCTGCAGGTCGTCGACGTCGCGCACGAGGCGACTGAGCAGGTCGCCGCGGCTCGTGCCTCCGAGGCCGGCCGGGGAGAGCGGCAGGATCCGGGAGAAGATGCCCACGCGCAGGTCAGCCAGCTGGCGGAATGCGGCGTCGTGGCTGGCCAGACGCTCGAGGTAGCGGAACGCAGACCGGCCGAGGGCGAACGCACGCACCCCGACGACCGCCATCGAGAGGAACATGACCGGCGGTTGCTCGGCGGCTCGGGTGATCAGCCACGCCGACGACGCCAGGAGGGCCACCGCGAAGACCGCGCTCAGCACGCCCGCGGCCAGGCCGGGGGCGAACCGGCGGGCAGGCGGCTGGGCCAGGCGCAGGACGGCGCGCACCTCGGCCCGGCCGGCCGGCCGGGGGCCGGCGATCCCGCTCGCGCTGGGTCCGGAATCAGACATGGGCCACCTCGTGCAGGGCAACGATCTGATCGGNAATCAGACATGGGCCACCTCGTGCAGGGCAACGATCTGATCGGCGGCGTCCCGCAGGGCAGGCCGGTGGCTGACCACGATCACGATCCGCCCCTCGGTCGTGAGCCGGCGCAGGCCGGCGACGAGAGAGGCCTCCGCAGCCTCGTCCAGCGCCGAACTGGGCTCGTCGAGAACGACCACGGCGCAGTCGTGGCTCTCAGCGCGGTAGATGGCGCGGGCCGCTGCGACCCGCTGGGCCTGTCCGCCGGAGAGTCCCTCGCCGGCGATGCCGAGTATGGTGGCCGGCTCCAGATCGCCCGCTCCGGCGCACTCCAGCGACCGGGCCACGGTGTCCCGATCGACGGACGCGTCACCGAGCGCGAGATTGTCGGCAATCGTTCCCTGGAACAGTCCCGGCCGTTGCCCGGCCCACGCCAGCCACGGGCGCGGTGTGCCCGGGGTCTGCTCCGCACCGTTCAGCAGGATCCGCCCGTCGAAGGGGACGAATCCCTGCAGGGCGGCCACCAGCGTGGATTTTCCGGTGCCGCTCGGGCCCACGACCACGGCGAGTTCGCCGGGGCGGAAGACGGCGCTGAAGTCGTGCACGGGGGCATCCGTGCCCCGCTGGATCGTGACCTGCTCGAACCGGAGCACGCCGGTATCCGCGGGGCCTGCTCCGGTGCGCGCGCCAGACGGGGCAGTCGAGGCAGCCGGGGTCGCCACGGCCCGGGGCCCGGCACCGTCGTCGAGAATGGCGAAGACCTCCTCGGCCGCCGCCAGACCGTCGGCCGCGGCGTGGAACTGGGCGCCGACCTGCCGCACGGGGAGAAAAGCCTCCGGGGCCAGCAGCAGCACGAACAGGCCGACGCCGAGTGCGAGGCTTCCGTCAACCAGGCGCAGCCCGATGGAGACGGCAACAAGGGCCACCGACAGGCTGGCCGCCAGTTCGAGCACGAACCCGCTGAGGAAGGAGACCCGCAGCACCTTCATAGTGCGGCCGCGGTAGTCCTCGGTGATGGAGCGCACCCGGGCGAACTGGCGTCGCTCCCGACCGTAGATTTTGAGCGTGCCGAGCCCGCCGACGAGGTCGAGGAACCCCGTCGACAGCCGCTGCAGGGACTCCCACTGCTGCCGCTGCACGGACTGGGTGGCCTGGCCGATCAGCACCATGAAGACGGGGATGAATGGCAGCACTACGATGACTGTGATGCCGCTGGGCAGGTCCTGCCAGAGCATCACCAAGATCAGCAGGGGCGTGCTGATCGCCGCCAGCAAGAGCTGGGGCAGGTAGCGGGCGAAGTAGTTGTCCAGCGCGTCCAGCCCCTGGGTGGCCAGGGTGGAGACGCCCACACTGGCCCGGCCGCTGAGCCAATCCGGGCCGCGCTCGGCGACGCGGTCGAGAACCTGGCGGCGCAGCTGGCTCTTGACTTGGGCTGCTCCGCGGGTGGCGGCCACCTCGAGGAGCCACACCAGCGCGGCCCGCACCACGATCACGCCCGCAAGGGCGGCCGTGGTGAAGGCCAGCGAATCCTGAGAGGCCCCAGTCAACGCGAGGGTGATGCTCTGGCTCAGCAGCCAGGAGAACGCGATGACCGTGACAGTCTGCGCCAGTCCGAGCAGGGCACCCACCGACAGGAACCACCGGGCGGCGGACGCGTAGCGGAGGAGCCGAGGATCGAAGGGGCGCATTCCGTTTAGTGTCCGGCGGACTCTACGTGGGCCGAGACGGTCGTGCGGCTGACCCGCTTGCGTAGAACCCAGTAGGTCCAGCCCTGGTACAAGAAGATGACGGGCATGGCGAACAGGGCGGTCCAGCTCATCACCTGCAGTGTGTACGGCGTCGAGGAGGCGTTCTCGATGGTCAGGCTGTTGGCTGCATCGTTGCTCGCCGGCATCACGTCGGGGAACAGGGACGCGAAGAGCGTCAGCACCGCGAGGGCGATCGTCGCGGCCATCAGCGTGAAGGCCCAGCCTTCGGCGCCCCGCAGGTTCGCCAGGAACGCCCCGATCAGGGCAACCGCGGCGAGGGCGGCGAAGGCACCGGTGGCCAGGCTGCCGAAGGCAAGGGTGGTCCAGACCAGGAACGAGGCGGCCACCACGATGGTGGCCAACCCGGCCTTGACGGCTAGCCTCTGAGCGCGCTGACGGATGTCCCCCTCGGTCTTCAGGGAGATGAAGACCACGCCGTGGGTGAAGAACAGGAGCAGCGTGGTGAGCCCGCCCAGGAGGGCGTATGGGTTGAGCAGGTCGAAGAAGGAGCCGATGTAGTTGAAGTCCGCGTCCAACTGCACGCCCCGCACGATGTTGGAGAAGGCGACACCCCAGAGCAGAGCGGGAACGGCAGACCCGATCACGATCATGAGGTCGAAGCGTTTCTTCCAGGTTGCTTCCGGGCGTTGGTGCCGGTACTCGAATGACACCCCGCGCAGGATGAGGGCGAGAAGGATCACCAGCAGGGCCAGGTAGAACCCGCTGAACAGGGTGGCGTACCACTCCGGGAAGGCGGCGAAGAGTGCTGCGCCGGCCACGATCAGCCAGGTTTCGTTGAGGTCCCAGACCGGCCCGATGGTGTTGATGATGACCCGGCGGTCGAGGTCGTCCTTGCCCAGGAAGGGCAGCGACATGCCGACGCCGAAGTCGAAGCCGTCGAGAACGAAGTAGCCGATGAAGAGTGCACCGATGATCCAGAACCAGAGAATGTTGAGATCCATCATGCGCTCCTAGTAGACCGTGACCTGTGGCTTGACCTTGCCGGAAACCGGGTCGGGTTCCGCCAGCGGGGCAGGTCCCTTCCGCACGGCCTGCAGGATCAACTTGAATTCGACGACAGCGAGGGCGCCGTAGATCAGCGTGAACGCGATCAGCGAGATCAGGATCTCGACGCCGCTGACGTTGGGTGATACGCCGTCCTCGGTGCGCAGGAGCCCGAACACGAGCCAGGGCTGCCGCCCCATCTCGGTGAAGATCCAGCCGACGCTCATGGCGAGAAGCGAGAACGGGAAGCTCCAGATGGCGATCTTCCAGACCCAGGTGGCCTGGGGGCTGCGCCCGCCGCGGGTCAGCCAGAGGCCGACGACGGCAACCAGGATATGGGCGATGCCGAGACCGATCATCCAGCGGAAGGCCCAGTAGGTGATCCAGATGGTCGGGGTGTAGTCGCCGGGGCCGTACAGGCTCACATACTGCGCCTGCAGGTTGTCGATGCCTTCGACCGTGCCGTTGAGGGTGTGGGTCGACAGGAACGACAAAAGGTATGGGATACGAATCGAGAATAATTCGCTGACGCCGTCGGGGGTGCCGAGGGTGAAGATCGAGAAGGATGCCTCGGCGCCCGTCGCTGTCTTGTACATCGCCTCGGCCGCCGCCATCTTCATGGGCTGGGCCGCGGTCATGGCCAGGCTCAGCGAGTCGCCGAAGAAGGTGGTGAGCGCACCGGAGACAACCATCATCCACATGCCCAACTTGAGTGCGGGACGCATGGATTCCTCGTGCTGCTTGCGCAGCAGGTGCCAGGCGGCCACCGAGATGACGAGGCCTGACGACACCATGAAGCAGGCGAAGATCGTGTGCGGGAAGGAGGCCAGGGCGATCGGGTTGGTCAAAAGCTCGCCAATACTGGTGAGCTCGGCCCGGCCGCGCTCCTCGTTGATGCGGAACGCGATCGGGTTCTGCATGAACGCGTTCGCCGCGAGGATGAAGTAGGCCGAGGCGATCGAACCGGCCGTCGTCAGCCAGATGGTGGCGAGGTGCAGGCCGCGGGGCAGCTTGTCCCAGCCGAAGATCCACAGTCCGATGAACGTGGCCTCCAGGAAGAAGGCGATGATGCCCTCGAAGGCGAGCGGGGCGCCGAAGACGTCACCGACGAAGCGGGAGTAGTCCGACCAGTTCATTCCGAACTGGAACTCCTGCACGATTCCGGTAACGACGCCCATGGCGAAGTTGATCAGGAAGATCTTGCCGAAGAAGTGGGTCAGCTCGAGGTACTTGGCCTTGTCGGTGCGCACCCAGGCGGTCTGGAAGAGCGCGACCGTGAACGCCAGCCCGATCGTGAGCGGTACGAAGAGAAAGTGATAGACGGTAGTCAGACCGAATTGCCATCTCGACAGGAGTAACGGATCCAGCCACTCGTTCATGCGCCCTCCAGCGTCATCGGGTATTTCTACACTGTGTAGAACATCTCTATTCTACGAGAGGTAGAAGAGTTGATTGCCGCCCGCTAGACTCCCCAATATGGGGAGTTTGGGAGAGCTGGAACGACTGCTGATGGATGTTTTGTGGGAAGCCGAGGAGTCTCTGCCTGCCAACGATCTCCGGGATCGGCTACTCACCCCGACGACCGCCACCGCTAGGCGCAAACCACTCGCCACCACGACCGTGCTCACGGTGCTCTCCCGCCTCGAGACCAAGGGCTTCGTCACCCGCGACCGAGACACCCGACCGCACCGCTACCGGGCCGTGTCGACCCGGGCGGAACATACCGCGGAGCTGATGCACAAGGTGCTCGGCTCTGCTCCTGACCGGCAGGCGGCCCTCGCCCGGTTCATCGGGGACGTCACCCCGCAGGAGGCCGACGTTTTGCGCCTGCTCCTCGGCACCGTACCTCTTGGTCGCGAGTGACCGGCATCCAGTCCCCGCTCCAGTCCCTGCTCCAGTCAGCACGCGTCAGAGCGGCCAAGTCGTGTTCGTCACGGCCGTAGCGCTCATGATCGTGGCCGTGCTGCTCGCCGGTCCGGTCCCGATCTGGCTTGCCACCGCCGACTGGCCGGCCCGCTCCCCCGCGGTCGCCCTGGTGTTGTGGCAGGCCATCGCCCTGGCCGGCGGGCTCTCGATGATCGGCTCGCTGCTCAGCTTCGGGTTGATCCCGTTCGGCGAGAACCTGTTCGAGGGCATCCGCTCGCTGGTGGGCCATCTCGTCACCGGCACATTGCCGGCCGGCACGTCGTTCGGCTCGGTGCTCCTGCTGTGCGCGGCGCTGATCCTCGGCAGCCATCTGCTGCTCAACCTCGCCGCGACCTTTTCCCGCGCGGGGCGCCAGCACCGCAGGCACCGGCACCTGATCGGACTGCTCAGCGACCCTCTGCCGAGCCACTCCGGCACCCGTGTGATCGAACACGACGCCCCGGTCGCGTACTGCCTGCCTGGCGCGACCCGGTCGGCGACCGTGCTTTCCCGCGGCCTTCTGCAATTGCTGAATGCCGACCAATTGCGCGCAGTGATCGCACACGAGCGCGCCCACCTGTTGCAGCAGCACCACCTCGTGCTGCTCGCCTTCAAGTCCTGGCACAGCGCACTGCCGTGGTTCCCGATCGCGAACCGCGCCGAGAACGCGGTCGCCCTGCTGGTCGAGATGCTCGCCGACGACCAGGCCCGGCGGGTCGTCGACGACCGCACGCTGGCCACCGCGATCGCACTGGTCGGGTCGGCACACCAGGTGGACCCGCTGGGAACGGATGTCGAACTCGCCGACGGCCCGGACCATCCGTTCGACCTGGTGACACCCCGCGTTCGCCGCCTGATCACCCCGCCGGCGCCGCTGACGCCCTCCGCCGTGCTTTTCGTTGCAGCCGGCGCCGCCGCACTCCTGCTGCTGCCGACGCTGCTCCTGTCCCTCGCCTGAGCCCGGGCCTACCTGAGCACGCGCCTACCTGAGCACGCGCCTGCCCCAGCCCCAGCCCCAGCCCCAGCCCCAGCCCCAGCCCCAGCCCCAGCCCCAGCCCCAGCCCGGGCCTACCTCTGCCCCTGCCCCAGCCCCTAACGAATTCGACGGAGATTCTCGGCCCCAGAGCCTGTTTTGCTCCAAAACCGGCCCGTAGGCGCAGAATCTCCGTCGAATTGGTCAGGCAGCGCCTGTCAGCTGGTGCCTAGAAGAGGTTCGCCTGTTCGAGCCAAGCGGCCGCGATCTTCTCGGCCGAGAGCTGGTCGTTCACGCTCTCGGAGTTGAGGCCCACCAGGTCCTCGGCGGTCAGAGCGGCACTGACGGCGTTGAGCACGTCGGCGGCCTTCCCGCCGACCTTGTCGGACACGACGGGCACGACGTTGTCCGCGAAGAACAGGCCGTCCGGGTCGTCGAGGGCGACGAGGCTGTCCGACTTGATGTTCGGGCTGGCCGTGTAGACGTTCGTGATCTGGATGTCGTTGTCGACGAGAGCCTTGATCGTGAGCGGGCCGCCACCATCCTCAATGGGCGTGAAGCCGGCGATGGGGATGCCGTACTTCTCCGTCAGGGTCGTCGGTCCGTAGGGGCGGGTCTGAAGTTCGGACGGTCCGCCGACGGTGATCGGCTCGGTGACATCGGCGAGCGACGCGATGTCGGTCAGGCTGTACTTGTCGGCGAAGGCCTGCGTGACGGTCCAGGAGTTCTGGTCCGTGGCCGAGGCCATGTCGAGCACGCTCAGCCCCTCGGGCAGCTCGTCCTGCAGCTGCGCGTAGGTCTCGTCGGCGGTGCCGCCGGCGGCATCTGCATTCAGGGCCTGCAGCAGGCTGCCGCTGTACTCGGGGAAGACGTCGATGGCACCGGATTCGATCTCGGGCAGGTAGACCTCGCGCTGGCCGATCTTGAACTGGCGGTCGACCGTGAAGCCGTTCCCCTCCAACGCCAGAGCGTAGATTTCGGCGATGATCTCGTTCGAGTAGTAGTCCTGCGAACCGACGACCAGGGTGGCGGACCCCTCGTCGGCGTTACTTCCGCTGTCCAGCGGGTCACCGGACGCACACCCTGCAAGGGCTACGACGGCCCCAACCGCGACCGCGGCGACCGCCGCGAGCCGGCCTCTGTGAGCTGTGAACATTAGTGGGTTCCTTTCGTGATGGCGGGATCAATCCCCGGGACAGGTCGGGCTGACCTGGCACGGTCGACTGGGGGACGTTGGGACGCGACGCCTCTGGGAACAACAAGTCGCTGAACAACAGTGAATATTCCCTCGAGGACGAGGGCGAGCAGGATCACGAGCAGTGACCCGCCCAGCATCTCCGCGTAGTCGCGGGTTTTCAACCCGGCGAACAGGAACCGGCCGAGGCCGACATCTGCCACGTAGGCAGCCAGGGTCGCCGTGGCGACGACCTGCAGGGTGGCCGAACGGATGCCCGCGATCAGCAGCGGCAACCCCAACGGGATCTCGACCGTGCCCACGATCTGGCTCTCCGACATCCCGACCGACCGGGCGGAGTCGATGACGGACCGGTCAATGGCCTCGAACCCGGCGTAGGCGCCCGCGAGGATCGGCGGGATCGCCAGGACCGTGAGCGCGACGTACGGCGCACCGAGCCCAATCCCGACCCACAGCGCGACCAGTGTCAACAGGCCGAGGGTCGGAATGGCCCGCAGCCCGCCGGAGGTGGCTACAGCGAGGCTGCGTCCCCGACCCGTATGCCCGATCAGGAAACCGACCGGAATCGCGATCACGGAGGCCATCAGGACCGCCACGAGGGTGAACACCAAGTGTTCGATCGTCCGCGCCGGAATGCCGCCCGGCCCGGCGAAATTGGCCGGGTCGAGGATCCAGTTCACCGCGTCAACGAACAGGTTCATGCGGATGCCTCTGCGATCCGGGCGACCCGGACGGCCCTCCGGTCGGTCGCCGCCAGGCGGGTCCAGGGCAGCAGAACCCGCCCGAGCAGCACGAGGGCGCCGTCCAGCAGCAGCGCCAGCGCCACGGTCAGCACGATCCCGGCGATGATTTCGGCCTGGATACCGCGCTGGAAGCCATCCGTGAACAGGCTGCCGAGGCTCTGCGCGCCGATCACGGCCCCCACCGTGGCGAGGCTGACCGTGCTGACGGCCACGACCCGCAGGCCGGCCAGGAGCACCGGCCCGGCCAGCGGCAGCTCAACCTGCCAGAAGATGCTCCAGCCGGAATACCCCACGGCGACAGCGGACTGGCGTACATCCTTGTCCACGGATGCCAGCCCGTCGGCCACCACGCGTACCATCAGCGCGACGCCGTAGATCGTCAGGGCGATGACCAGGTTGAGCGGCGAGCGAAGGCTGGTGCCGACAATGGCCGGGATCACGAAGAACAGCGGCAGGGACGGGATGGCGTAGAGCAGCCCACTGGCCGTCAGGATCACGCCGCGGCCGGCACGGTACCGGTTCGCGAGCCAGCCCAGCGGCACGGCGATCAGGAAGCTGAGAAGGATCGGCGGCACGCTGAGGATCAGGTGGTCCAGGGTGCGATCCCAGAGCAGGTCGAGATTCGACCAGAACCAGGTCACCGCGGAGCCTGGGGATCCGGGGAGTGCGCGGTCTGCCGCGGCTCCACGAGCACACCGGCCAGGCGGCCCTCACTGTCGAGCAGCAGGTCGGAGTCGCCGCGGCGTTCCAGATGCAGGGCACGCTTGCCGCGATCCGCTCCGACGAAGCTGGCCACGAAGTCGTCGGCCGGGTTCGCCAGGATCTCGGCTGGCGCCCCCACCTGGGCGATCCGTCCGCCGTCACGCAGGATGACGACCTGGTCACCGAGGAGGAACGCCTCCTCGATATCGTGGGTGACGAACACGACCGTTTTGCCGAGCTCGCTCTGCAGCCGGATCAGTTCTTGCTGGAGCTCGGCCCTCACGATCGGGTCGACGGCGCCGAACGGCTCGTCCATCAGCAGAATGTTTGGGTTGACCGCGAGCCCGCGCGCCACCCCGACCCGCTGCTGCTGCCCGCCGGAGAGCTGGCTGGGGTACCGGTCCGCCAGGGTCTGGTCCAGGCCCACCGTGTCGAGCAGGGTGAGGGCCTCGGCGCGGGCCTTCTTTCTCGGCACCCCGCGCAGCAGCGGAACAGTCGCGACGTTGTCGATCACCGTGCGGTGCGGGAGCAGGCCGGAGTCCTGCATCACATAGCCGATGCCGCGCCGCAGCGGCACCGGCTCGAGCTGGGCGATGTCGGCCCCGTCGATCTCGATCGTGCCGCTGCTCGGGTCGACCATCCGGTTGATCATGCGCAGCAGGGTGGTTTTGCCCGAGCCGGAGGAGCCGACGAGCACCGTCGTCTGGCGCGACGGGAGGGTCAGGCTGAAATCGTCGACGGCGAGTGTGCCGTCCGGGAACTGCTTGCTCACCGAGCGGAACTCGATCATGGAAATGGCTCATTTCTCGACCGAAGTCGACACAACACGGGAAGCACGTATACCACCCAACCATCACACGGCGCCGCGAGCCACCGGATCGCGGAATTCCTAGCGAACGCTCGGCCCGTAGTATCCGGCGAGGTAGTCATGCGTGACCACGCGGCACTCTTCGATGAACCGCTCATCGCCCTGCGGGTCGGAGCGGAACGCCCGCGACAGAATCGAGTCGCCCATCTCAACGGCGACCTCAAGCCGGAAGATCAGTTCGTCGCCGCCCTCGAGGCCGAACTCCTCGACCAGCATGCCGGCCACCCGGCGGGCGAAGTAACCCGTGTCGGGGTCTACGACGACAGGCACACCCTGCCGGTCGTCGAAATGCATGATGCGAAACCCCGGCTCAGAGCGGTACAGGTCGACGAAGGCCGTGATGGCCACGTCGACGGCCTCCCACCAGCCCTGGGGAGCGTTCGTCTTCAGCTGCTCCGCAACCCGGCTCCGGAATCGCAGCACCGCGCGCTCGCGCAGAGCCTGCAGCACCGCGACGCGATCGGGGTAGTACCGGTACACGGTCCCGATCGACGCGCCCGCGCGCTCGGCCACCATCGCGGTCGTGATGCGGTCGAAGCCGACCTCGTCCACGACGACGGCGGCGGCGTCGAGCAGACCGGACAGTCGTGCCGTGCTGCGCTGTTGGATCGGCTCGGTGCGGGCCTGCTGGGCCGGCACAAAAGGATCCCCACCAAAAAGGTCACTGAGTGACACTTGTCCTCCTTGAGACTAAGTCACTAATACTAGGCGGCAATGTCCCCCTCGTTGTGACGTGACAGCGTGTCTCGCCCGATTGGGCAGGAATAACCTTCGGCTCTCCGGGCGACCCGACTTCGATGCCGGGTAGCGTCATGCGCGTGCCAGACTAGGGACGTGCCGACATATCCTCGAATCCCGCCCACGGGCACGCCAGCGAAGATGATGCATCGCGCAGCCCGCATCGAGGACTGGCTGCACTTCAAGCGCGAACGCCACGCCCGCAAACGCGGCTACCTGCCCACGGTCATCCCCTATGCCGGCTACGGCACGACCGAGTGGGTGCGCATTCTGTGCCGGGTGCTTCTGGCCAAACCGGCCAAGCCCGGCTCCAAGCTGGCACGGCGCCACTGGCACGCCGACCGCCGCGAGGCCGGAATTCGCGGCTGGCACAGCTTCACGAGCGTTCCGGTCAACGATGTGACGGTGACCATCGAGATCAACGGTTTCTCCCACCGGGTGCAGGCCGACCGCGGGGGCGTGGTCGACACCGTCATTCCGGTCACGCTCACCCCGGGCTGGCAGATGGCCCGGCTGCACACCGACGACACGGCCGCGCCGGTCGAGGCCCCGCTCTTCATCGTGGCCCCGACGGTACGCCGCGGGATCCTGTCCGACGTCGATGACACGGTCATGGTGACCACCCTTCCCCGCCCGCTGCTCGCCGCCTGGAACACCTTCGTGCTCGACGAGCACGCCCGAGTTCCCACGCCGGGCATGGCGGTCCTCCTCGACCGCCTCGCCGCGGTCAACGAGGGTGCCCCGATGATCTACCTGTCGACCGGGGCCTGGAACGTCGCCCCGACCCTGACCCGGTTCCTGAACCGCAACCTGTACCCGTCGGGGGCTCTCCTGCTCACCGACTGGGGTCCGACCCACGACCGCTGGTTCCGGAGCGGCCAGGACCACAAGAGGGCCAACCTGCGCCGTCTGGCCCAGGAATTCCCGGAGATCCGCTGGATCCTGTTCGGCGACGACGGCCAGCACGATGAGGCCATCTACAGCGAGTTCCAGCGAGACTTCCCCGACAATGTCGAGGCCGTCGCGATCCGCCAGCTCTCCCCCAGCCAGGCCGTTCTGGCCGGTCGCCGGGCGAAGGATGCCGCGCCCGCGCCCCGCGATCCCCGCTGGGTGTACGGGCCGGACGGCTCGGCCCTGGCCCGGCAGCTCGCGGACCGCGGTCTGATCTAGGCGCGACGGCGTGTTGCGGGCTCGACGGCCTGTCTCAGTTCTCTACAGTTCTGCGGCGAGGATGCGGTCGAGGCCACGGTTGATCTGGCGAGCCCAGAGCGGCCCTCGATAGAGGAACCCGGTGTAGCCCTGAACGAGCGTCGCGCCCGCGGCGAGGCGCTCGGCCACGTGTTCCGCGGTCTCCACGCCGCCGACCGAGATCACGCACAGCTCGCGGGGCACAGCGGCCCGGATCACGCGCAGCACGGCCAGGGACCGCGCCTGGAGCGGGGCACCGGAGAGACCGCCGGCGCCGGCAGCCTCGACGGTTGCGGCATCCGTTTTCAGTCCGGCGCGGGAAATCGTGGTGTTCGTGGCGATGATGCCGTCGAGACCCAGCTCCACCACGAGTTCGGAGATTCGGGTCACTTCAGCATCGGCGAGGTCGGGGGCGATTTTTACCAGCAGGGGCGTGGCGCCGGCCTCGGTCTTGACCGCCCGAAGCAGCGGGGCGAGCCGGTCGAGTTCCTGCAGTCCGCGTAGCCCGGGCGTGTTGGGCGAGCTGACGTTCACGACGAGGTAGTCGGCCAGGGGCGCGAGCAGCGCGGCGCTGACCAGGTAGTCGGCGGTGGCGTCCTCGACCGCGGTGACGCGGCTCTTGCCGATGTTGATGCCGAGGACCGGGCGACCGGCAGCGGTGCGAACGTGCGCGAGGCGCACCCGGGCGGCGCGGGCACCGGCGTTGTTGAAGCCCATCCGGTTGACGACCGCGCGGTCGGGGATCAGGCGGAACAGGCGCGGTTTCGGGTTTCCGGGCTGAGGAACGGCGGTGATGGTGCCGACCTCCACGTGCCCGAACCCGAGCTGGCCGAGCCCGAGCACGGCTTCACCGTCTTTGTCGAAGCCGGCGGCCACGCCGAACGGCGACTGGAATCGCAGACCCAGGGTTTGGACACCGAGGTCGGTGCGCGGGCGCGTGAAGCGGTGCACGACCCGGCCGACACCGAACGCGGGCAGCGCCCGGATCACGGTGAAGGCGAGGTGGTGGGCTCGTTCGGGGTCGAGGCGGGTCAGGAACAGCGAGAAGATCAGCGGGTACACGGCGCCGCCTACGACTCGGACGGGTGTGCGGCGCCCGCGCCGCTGCCCTGCTCGGGGCGGGAGCCGTGTTCGGTGCGGGATCCGTGTTCGGTGCGCAGCCGGGCGATCGCGGTCTCGAAATCCTCGAGCGAATCGAATGCCTGGTAGACACTCGCGAAGCGGAGATAGGCCACCTCATCAAGTTCGCGCAGCGGCGGCAGGATCGCGAGGCCGACCTCGTTCGCCTTCACCTGCGACGCGCCGGTCTGCCGGATGGTCTCCTCCACCCGCTGGGCAAGCATGGCCAGGTCGGAATCCGTTACCGGACGACCTTGGCAGGCCTTGCGCACGCCGGCCACGATCTTGTCGCGACTGAACGGCTCGACGACCCCGCTGCGCTTGACGATGTTCAGGCTGGCGGTCTCGGTGGTACTGAACCTCCGGCCGCATTCAGGGCACTGTCGACGCCGGCGAATGGAAAGTCCGTCGTCGCTCGTGCGCGAGTCGATGACTCGGGAGTCCGGGTGGCGGCAGAACGGGCAGAACATCGTGTGACCAGCTTACAGCGCCGTCGTGAAACGGGCCGTGACGGCGTCGCCGTGCGCGGGCAGCGCCTCCGCCGTGGACAGGGCCGCGATGTGGTCCGCGACCTCGCGCAGTGCCTCCCGGCTGTACGTGACGACCTGCTGGGGCCTCAGGAAGGTGTAGGCGCCGAGTCCGGAGGAGAACCGGGCCTGCCCTCCCGTCGGCAGCACGTGGTTCGAGCCGGCCACGTAGTCGCCGAGGCTCACGGGCGAATGAGGGCCGAGGAAGATGGCGCCGGCGTTCTCGATCAGCGCGAGCACGGCATCAGGGTCGCTCGTCTGGATCTCGAGGTGCTCGGGACCGAACGCGTTGCTGAACGCGGCCGCGGCGTCGAGGTCGTCCACGAGCACGATCCCCGACTGGCGCCCGTTCAGGGACGCGGTGACACGGATGCTGTGGGTCGTGCTCTGCATCAGGTCGACCAGGTGCAGATTGACGGCGTCGGCGAGCTCGGCCGAATCGGTGACCAGCATGGCGGCGGCCAGCTCGTCGTGCTCGGCCTGGCTGACCAGGTCGGCCGCGACGATGCGGGGGTCGGCGGTCTCATCCGCGATGACCAGAATGTCGGTAGGGCCGGCCTCGGAGTCGATGCCGGTCACCCCGCGCACGAGCCGCTTGGCGGCGGCCACATAGACGTTGCCGGGGCCGGTGACGAGCTGCACCGGGTCCAGGCCGAGCCCCGGAACGCCGTAGGCGAAGGCGCCGACCGCGCCGGCCCCGCCCATGGCGTAGATTTCGTCGATGCCGAGCAGGCTCGCCACGGCGAGGATGGTGGGGTGCACGCGTCCGTCGAAGTCGCTCTGCGGCGGCGACGCCAGCGCGATCGAGGAGACGCCGGCGATCTGAGCCGGAACCACGTTCATCACGACGCTCGACGGGTAGACGGCCTTGCCGCCGGGAACGTACAGGCCGACCCGGTTGATCGGCTGCCAGCGCTGCGTGATGGTGGCGCCGTCTGCGATCGTGGTGGTCACCTGCGGCGGCACTTGGGCCGCGCTGGCGATGCGCACGCGACGGATGGTCTCCTCGATGGCCGTGCGCACCGTCGGGTCGAGCCCGGCCAGTGCCTCGGTGACGTGGGACGCAGGAACCCGCACATGGGACGGACGCACCCGGTCGAGGCGTTCCGCCTGGTCGCGGAGGGCATCCTCGCCTCTGGCCCGCACATCGTTGATTAATTCGGCTGCGACGTCGCTGGCCGCGGTCACGTCGGTGAGCGCACGCGGGACGGCTGCAAGCAATTCCGCCGGAGTGGGCCGGGTCCCTCGGAGGTCAATAGTCTGGATCATCGCGTTCCAGCCTAGCCATCAACTCCCGTGCACCGGGAATAGGCTCAATGGCGAGGAGATTGATTCAGTCACATGAGCGACACCGAAGTACCCCAGCCCGCCACCGTACCGCTGGCCGAAGATCCCAATGCACCGTTGGACCTGGCCGCCTTCAAACATTCCTTCCGGCGTCACGCCGCCGGTGTCGCGGTGATCACCGCGCTGCGCCCGGACGGCGCCCCGGTGGGATTCACCGCCACCTCGCTGGCGTCGCTGTCGTCGGTTCCGCCGCTGGCCACCTTCAACATGGCCCGGTCAGCCAGCACCTGGCCGGCGATCGCCGAGAGCGACCGGGTCGTCATCCACATCCTCGGGGCGCACAATCGTGCCGTCGCCGAGGTGATGTCGGGTCCCGCGAACCAGCGCTTCATCGGCGACCACTGGCAGCCCGGACCCCACGGCCTGCCTGTGCTGAAGGGCGTCACCTCGTGGATGGTCGGGCGAATCATCGAACGCACACTGGTGCACAACAGCGCCGTCGTGGTCGTGAAGATCGAGGAAGGCGGCATGGGCGAGAACGACGAGGCCCTGCTGTACTACGAGCGCACCTACCGCGTGCCCGGCGCCCCGGCCTAGCCCCTGGACGGGGCTGCGCCGGCCTCGTCGCGACGCCGGCGCCGCTCGGCCTCGGCAACGGCGGCCTCCTCCGGTGTGGGCGCGGTGCCGCCCAGGTGCCGCGGCTGCCACCACTGGCCGGCGCCGTCCACCGGATAGGCTTTCTGCAGTTTGTCGACGAGACCCTGCAGTGTGTCGTGGAGTGCCAGCGTCATCGGCTGCGTGCCCTCCCCCGCCGCGACCGTGAACGGCTCGCCGACGGCGAAGCGGATGGGCACGTCGAACAGCTCGCGCAGGGCCGGCTTGTGGTTCTTCGTGAGCACGCGGTGCCCGCCCCAGACCGCGATCGGGATCACGGGGACCCCGGCCTCGGCGGCCATCCGGATGGCACCCGACTTCAACTCGCGTACGGTGAAGGAGGCGTTCACGCCGCCTTCCGGAAACACGCCGAGCAGTTCGCCCGCCCGCAGCGCGGTCACGGCTTGGCCGTAAGCCTCCGCCCCTGCCTTCATGTCGACCGAGATATGACGCATGCCGCGCAGCAGCACGCCCACGAGCTTCTGGTCGAACGCGCCCTTCTTGGCCATAAAACGGATGTGACGTCGGTTCTTTTGCCACAGCATCCACTCGACCAGGGCGAAGTCCATGTAGCCGAAGTGGGTGATCGCCAGCACCGCCCCCCCGGTGTCCGGAAGATTCTTCAGACCGGTCACGGATGGCTTCAGCCGCAGCAGGCCGAACACGGCCCGCCCGGCCAGAATCGCCGTGGTGTACAGAGGTTCCCGAGTGCCTGTGCTCATACCTCAAGGCTACGACCCGCGTGCGGGTTTCCGCGTCCGTCCCACGAGCCTTTCGGGACCCGGCTCGCACTCGCGGCGCACCCGTAAACGTGGGCGCTCGTTCTAACGCTCGCCCGCTCCAGAACCTGCGCCGCGAACTTCCACCCCCGTCTGTGTCGTCGGTTATGGAGCTTGCACACAGCCTCGACCGCACTGACACTGGAATCATCCACGGCGGAACCGCAGCAACCGGCCTTGAAGCTGGTTGACTCGACCAGGCGACGACCACCGAGACCACGTGGGCAACCCGGCCACCAGAGGGAGACACGATGAGCACTGACCTGAGCAGCGCCGCGAGCACGAGGATGCCCGGGCCGCACGTGGCCGACAGCCACGACCGGATCCGGGTGCGGGGCGCGCGCGTGAACAACCTCAGGGATGTCAGCCTCGACATCCCGAAGCGGCGGCTGACGGTGTTCACCGGCGTTTCCGGCTCGGGCAAGAGCTCACTGGTGTTCGGCACGATCGCCGCCGAGTCGCAGCGGCTGATCAACGAGACCTACAGTGCGTTCGTGCAGGGATTCATGCCGGACCTGGCGCGCCCCGAGGTGGACGTGTTGGATGGTCTGACCACGGCCATCATCGTCGACCAGGAGCGAATGGGGGCCAACTCCCGTTCCACGGTCGGGACCGCCACCGACGCCAACGCGCTACTGCGCATCCTTTTCAGCCGGCTCGGTCAGCCCCACATCGGATCGCCCCAGGCGTTCTCGTTCAACGTCGCCTCGATCAGTGGGGCCGGGGCGGTGACGCTCGAGCGCGGCGGGAAGACCGTGAAGGAGCGGCGCAGCTTCAGCATCACCGGCGGCATGTGCCCGCGCTGCGAGGGCATGGGCACCGTCAACGACATCGATCGTTCCGCGCTATACGTCGATTCCAAGTCGCTCAACGAGGGCGCGCTCACGATCCCGGGCTACACGATGGACGGCTGGTACGGCCGCATCTTCCGCGGCTGCGGCTGGTTCGACCCGGACAAGCCAATTCATCGGTACAGCACGAAGGAACTGGACGACCTGCTCTACAAGGAGCCGACCAAGATCAAGGTCGACGGGATCAACCTGACGTATCAGGGCCTCATCCCGCAGATTCAGAAGTCGTTCCTGTCCAAGGATGTCGCCGCTTTGCAGCCGCATATCCGCGCGTTCGTGGAGCGCGCGGTCACGTTCGCCACCTGCCCCGAGTGCGGCGGCACCCGCCTCAGCGAGGCGGCTCGCTCGTCGAAGATCTCCGGAGTGAGCGTCGCCGACGCCTGTTCCTGGCAGATCAGCGACCTGGCCGGGTGGGTTCGCGGCCAGAGTGAGCCGTCGGTGGCCCCGCTCACGCAGGCGTTGCGCCAGATCCTCGACTCGTTCGTGGAGATCGGGTTGGGTTACCTTTCGCTCGACCGGCCGGCCGGTACTTTGTCGGGCGGGGAGGCCCAGCGCACCAAGATGATCCGGCACCTGGGCTCCTCACTCACCGACGTCACCTACGTCTTCGACGAGCCCACCATCGGGCTGCATCCCCATGACATCGAGCGCATGAACACACTGCTGCTGCAGCTGCGGGACAAGGGCAACACGGTGCTCGTCGTGGAGCATAAGCCGGAGGCGATCGTGATCGCCGACCACGTCGTCGATCTCGGACCCGGCGCCGGCGCGGCGGGCGGCACCGTCTGCTTCGAGGGCACCGTGGAGGGTCTCCGCACCAGCGGCACCCTCACCGGCCGCCACTTCGACTATCGCGCGGCACTCAAGCCCGCGGTGCGCGCCCCCACGGGCACGCTGGAGATTCGCGGCGCGACGAAGAACAACCTGAAGGAAGTGGACGTGGATATCCCGCTCGGCGTGCTCGTCGTGCTGACGGGGGTCGCGGGATCCGGAAAGAGCTCGCTCGTGCATGGGTCGATCCCCGCTGGCGCGGGCGTGGTGTCCATCGATCAGGGCGGCATCCGCGGTTCCCGCAGAAGCAATCCGGCGACGTACACGGGAATGCTCGACCCGATCCGAAAGGCCTTCGCGAAGGCCAACGGCGTGAAGCCCGCGCTGTTCAGCTCCAACTCCGAGGGTGCCTGCCCCAACTGCAACGGTGTCGGCGTCGTCTACACCGACCTGGCCATGATGGCGGGCGTCGCCACCACCTGCGAGGTCTGCGCGGGGAAGCGGTTCGAGGCATCCGTGCTGGAGTACCGCCTCGGCGGCCGCGATATCAGTGAGGTGTTCGCGATGTCGGTGACCGCGGCCCGGGAGTTCTTCGGCGCCGGTGCGGCGCGCACGCCGGCCGCCCACGCCATCCTGGGCGGGCTTGCCGACGTTGGGCTCGGCTATCTCAGCCTCGGCCAGCCGCTCACGACGCTCTCGGGGGGCGAGCGCCAGCGGCTCAAGCTGGCCACCCATCTGGCTGCGCAGGGCGGCGTCTACGTGCTCGACGAGCCGACCATCGGACTCCACCTCGCCGACGTCGAGCAGCTGCTCGGCCTGCTCGACCGAATCGTGGACTCCGGCAAGTCGGTCATCGTCGTCGAGCATCACCAGGCCGTGATGGCTCATGCCGACTGGATCATCGACCTCGGACCCGGCGCCGGTCACGACGGCGGCCGGATCGTCTTCGAGGGCTCACCGGCCGACCTGGTCGCCGACCGCTCCACCCTCACCGGCCAGCACCTCGCGGCCTACGTCGGTAGAGCCTGACGGCAGCGCGCCTCACGGTGCTGCCAGTCAGCTCTGTCCCGAACGAATTCGACGGAGATTGTGGCCGAATCGGCCCCATTCCACCCCGAGAAAGCGGTTTCACACGAGAATCTCGGCTCTCCTGCTGCTTCTGTGGGTTAAACCCGGCCGGGGAGCACTGGTTTGTGGCCGCCGAGGCTGAGCATGGCGAGGGCGATGAGGGCGTCGGGTGATTTGAAGCCGAAGGCGATGCG
>NZ_SOFA01000016.1:0-38895 GCF_004402835.1 Cryobacterium sp. Sr3
GCCACCCTGGGCACGTTCTTCGATGCGCTCGGCGCGGAACGATCAGCCCTGATCACGCATGTTTCCGCGGATGGGGCCGCGTGGATCGCGTCGGTCGTCGCAGCACGCTGCCCGAACGCAGTCCGCTGCGCGGACCCGTTCCACGTCGTGAAGTGGGCCACGGAAGCCCTCGACGAAGTTCGCAAGGCCGCCTGGACCGAGGCCCGCAAACAGGCCCGCCTAAACGAATCCCGCACGGTTGGCCGGCCCGCGCACGACGCCCCGGCCCGGCCTCACAGCGAGCACGCGAAGTTGATGATGAACTCCCGCTACGCGCTCTGGAAAAACCCCGAAAACCTCACCGAGAAACAACAGATCAAGCTGGCCTGGGTCGTTCACACCAACCCGGCCCTGGGCCGGGCCTACTACCTCAAAGAAGGCCTCCGGCTGGTCTTCAAGCTGCCCCGCGANAGCACGGCCTCTCCAACGGCCGCATCGAATCCGTCAATACCAAGATCCGACTACTCACCCGAATCGCCTTCGGCTTCAAATCACCCGACGCCCTCATCGCCCTCGCCATGCTCAGCCTCGGCGGCCACAAACCAGTGCTCCCCGGCCGGGATTAACCCACAGAAGCAGCAGGAGAGCCGAGATTTTGCCCAAATCGGCACTGAATGGGCCAAGAGAGCGGTTACACGCGAAAATCTCCGTCGAATTGGTTTGATACCGGGTGCGGCGGGCCCAACGCAGGGTGTGGGTGTGGGTGTGGGTGTGGGTGTGAATGTGGCGGTGGCCGTGCGGTTGGTAGAGCATTGAGAGTCGGCGCGCAGGGCATCGTATTCTGTTATATGAATCAAGCCCGGCTCAACATGCCTGCGGCGGCATTCGTCGTCGATCCGCTGCGTTTGCCCGGTCACCCCGTCGCAGGGGGCATGGCAGGAGTCCGCAGTGAGGTGCCTCGCGCAGCCTCACCGGAGTGCATACTTGATTTGCGTTCACAATTGTGACCGTGCACATGCCAACAAGGTCTTCCTGTGACTATCGATCTGCCCAAGGGGCGTGCCCCGAGCATCCGTGATGTGGCGCGCCTCGCGGGGGTCTCGCATCAGACCGTTTCGCGCGTGCTCAACGACCACCCCAGCATCCGTGATTCCACCAAGGCGAAGGTGTTGCAGGTCATGGAAGACCTGCAGTACCGGCCGAACCGGGCGGCCCGCGCACTGTCGCGCGGGCGTTCGCGCACCATCGGCCTGCTCTCGGCGGAGAGTGCCTACGGGCCGGCGAGCAGCATCGCCGCCATCCAGGACGCCGCCCAGGAAGCCGGCTATTACGTCAACACCGCGAACCTCACATCCGTCGACACGGAGTCGATCGAGGCGGCGCTGGAGCACCTGATGAACCAGTCCGTGGAGGGCATCGTCGTGATCGCGCCGCAGGTGCGGGTCTTCGACGCCCTGGAACAGCTGTCCATCGACGTGCCGTTCGTCACCCTGCAGTCCACCGGCCGCCTCGACAATTCCCTGTCCGTCGACCAGATGACCGGTGCCAGACAGGCCACGCGGCACCTGATCGACCTCGGCCATCGGAGTATCTACCACCTTGCCGGACCCCAGGACTGGATTGAGGCCGAGGCCCGAATGCGCGGCTTCCTCGACGAGATGTGGGAAATGGATGTGCCGACCATGGCGCCGATTCTGGGCGACTGGACCGCCGACTTCGGATACCGTGCCGGACGAGAACTGCTCCGGAGGCGGGACTTCACGGCCATCTTCGCGTCGAATGATCTGATGGCGCTCGGGTTCATGCACGCCTGCCGCGAGGCGGGCCTCGACCTGCCGCGCGACATGAGTATCGTCGGCTACGACGATATTCCCGAAGCGGCACACTTCTGGCCACCGCTCACGACAGTGCGCCAGGACTTTGCCGAACTCGGGCGGCGGTGCATCGCCCTTCTGCTCAGCAACCTCAGCGGCGGGGTACCGATCGAGCGGAGCGACCCGATCATTCCCGAGCTCATCGTGCGCGGCTCGACCGCACCGCCCGCGTTCTGAGTTCGGCACATGCGCGACCTCGCCTCGATCACCCGTGAAGGGTTCGCTCTCCCCCGCGACTCTCTCCGGAGTTCCTTGAGCGCATTGTCGAGCAGTTCCCTGTTTCCGCACAGCACTAAAGAAGTGGTAAGCCGCCCCGCCGGGACCGTCCGTGAGCCGGCTGGGCTCGGCGGAATGTCCTGACCTCAGACCCCGCTCAGGGGAGCAACAGCCTGTTACGCAAGCGTGACAAAACGAAACTTGACACCGGGACTATCACCGGGTCTATAGTGTCAATGTGATCGGTCACATGGACTCGATTTCCCGCACTTTTTTCCAAACGCATGACATTGAGGTCAAGCTTGTGAGCACACTTTTCCACCTGCCCGGCAGCTCCGCTGCCGCCCTGCTGAGCGGGAGCGGGATGATCTTTCGCGCGTCCATTCCGTGTCGGTATGGGATACCTGTAGTGGCCCCCGGGCGTGAGGAGTCCAACGATGTCCACTGACCACGTAATCCTTGAGATGCGGTCCATCACCAAGGAGTTTCCCGGGGTCAAGGCCCTGTCGGACGTCTCCATCACGGTGAATCGCGGCGAGATCCACGCGATCTGCGGCGAGAACGGTGCCGGCAAGTCCACCCTGATGAAAGTGCTCTCCGGGGTCTACCCCTCCGGCACATACACGGGCGACATCATCTACCAGGGTCAGAACGTGCACTTCAAGGACATCCGCTCGAGCGAAGAAGCGGGCATCGTCATCATCCACCAGGAACTTGCGCTCATCCCGGAACTCTCCATCACCGAGAACATCTTCCTCGGCAACGAGCCGACCAAGTGGGGTGCAATCGACTGGATCACCGCCAAGAAGACGGCGCTCGAGTTGCTGGCACGCGTCGGGCTGCGGGACGACCCCGACACCCTGATCAAGAACATCGGCGTCGGCAAGCAGCAGCTGGTCGAGATCGCCAAGGCCCTCAACAAGTCGGTCAAGGTGCTCATCCTCGATGAGCCGACCGCGGCCCTGAACGAGTCGGACTCCATGCATCTGCTGGACCTGATCCGCGGGCTGAAGGGCAGGGGAATCAGCTCGATCATGATCTCCCACAAGCTCAACGAGATCGAACAGGTCGCAGACTCGATCACGATCATCCGCGACGGCAAGACGATCGAAACCCTGAATGTCGTGGCCGACGGAGTCAACGAAGACCGGATCATCCGGGGCATGGTCGGGCGCAGCCTGGAGAGCCGTTTCCCGGACCGCACACCGCACATCGGCGAGGTCTTCTTCGAGGTTCGTGACTGGACCGTGCAGCACCCGCAGGTCGCCGAGCGCATGGTCGTGAAGGGTTCCAGCCTGAACGTGCGCAAGGGTGAGATCGTGGGCATCGCCGGCCTGATGGGCGCCGGGCGCACCGAACTGGCGATGAGCATCTTCGGGCGCTCCTACGGCAATTTCCTTTCCGGCCACCTCTACAAGGACGGAAAGGAAATCGTCCTGAAAAGCGTGGCCGACGCGATCGACCACGGCCTCGCCTACGTGAGCGAGGACCGCAAGGCACTCGGCCTGAACCTGCTCGACGACATCAAGCGTTCCGTCGTCTCGGCCAAGCTCTCGAAGATCTCGGCCGGGCAGGTCGTGAACGACTCCAAAGAATTCGGAATCGCCGAGCAATACCGCAAAAGCCTGCGGATCAAGACACCCAGCGTCAATGCGGGCGTCTCCAAACTCTCTGGCGGCAACCAGCAGAAGGTCGTTCTGGCCAAGTGGATGTTCACGGACCCTGACCTGCTGATCCTGGACGAGCCGACCCGTGGCATCGACGTCGGCGCGAAATACGAGATTTACGGCATTATCCAGCAGCTCGCCGAACAGGGCAAGGGAGTCATCCTGATCTCTTCTGAGCTCCCGGAGCTCCTCGGCCTCGCCGACCGGATCTACACGGTCTTCGAGGGCGCGATCACCGACTGCATCCCGGCGGAGTCCGCCGATCCCGAAACCCTGATGAAAAGTATGACCTCCGCACGGAAGAAGGTTCAGAGCATATGAGTGAAGACACGAGTACCCGCAAAGGCGCTCTTGGTGATCTGAAGAAGATCTTCGGCAGCGGCAGCTCGAACCTGCGGCAGTTCGGCATCCTCTTCAGCCTGATCGCCATCATTCTGCTCTTCCAGTACCTGACCGACGGACTGACGCTGTCGTCCGGCAACTTGATCAACCTGGTCAGCCAGTACTCCTATATTCTCATCCTCGCCATCGGCATGGTCATGGTGATCATCGCCGGCCACATCGACCTGTCGGTCGGATCTGTTGCCGCTTTCGTCGGCATCGTGGTGGCCACCGCGATGCGGGACTGGAACTTCCCGTGGCCGCTGGCCATCCTGCTCGGGCTGTTTGTGGGAATGCTGATCGGCGCCTGGCAAGGTGCGTGGGTTGCCTACGTCGGGGTTCCCGCCTTCATCGTCACCCTGGCCGGCATGCTCATCTTCCGCGGCGGCAACCAGGTCATCGGTAACGCCAACACGGTCCCCGTTCCTGACGGCTTCACGATCATCGGCTCCGGCTACCTTCCTGAGGTCGGCCCGAACACGGGCTACAACAACCTGACCCTGCTTCTGGGGCTCATCATCGTGGTCGCGGTCGTCTACTCCGAATGGCGTGCCCGCCGGGTTCAGAAGATCATGGGTTCGACGCCCGCACCGCTGTGGGTGAGCATCGTGAAAGTCGCCCTTCTCTGTGCCGTCATCGTCTACGCATCCGTCCTCTTCGCCGGTGGCCGCGTCGGCACAAGCTTCCCGGTCTCCGGAATCATCCTCGGAGTGCTCGTTCTCTTCTACGCGTTCGTCACTCGTAACACGATCTTCGGCCGTCACGTCTACGCGGTCGGCGGCAACAAGCTCGCCGCCGAACTCTCGGGGGTCAAGTCCCGTCGGGTGAACTTCCTCGTCATGATGAACATGTCGATCCTCTCGGCCCTGGCCGGCATGATCTTCGTGGCCCGCTCGGTGGCCTCCGGCCCGCAGGACGGCCTCAGCTGGGAGCTCGATGCGATCGCCGCCGTGTTCATCGGTGGCGCTGCCGTGTCCGGCGGAATCGGAACCGTCGTAGGCTCCATCATCGGTGGTCTCGTCATGGCGGTGCTGAACAACGGCCTGCAGCTGCTGGGTGTCGGCTCCGACTGGGTTCAGATCATCAAAGGCATGGTGCTCCTGGTGGCCGTGGGTGTCGACGTGTGGAACAAGAGCCAGGGTCGTCCCTCGATCATCGGCCTCCTGACCCAGAAGAAGAAGACTGCCGAATTCCCGGCGGAGCCACCCCTGGTCGTGCCCGACACGGGCACCCCGGAGAGCGCGCGGCCGCAGGCCACGCGGCCCAACTAGCCCAGATTTTTCCCTTCACCAAACCACAACGAACAGAAAGAAATCGACAATGCGAAAGATTCTTGCGACAACTGCGATCGCCGCAGTGGCCTTGATGGCACTCTCAGGTTGCTCCACCCGCACGGACACCGCCGGCGAAGACGGCGCTGCTGCCGGCTTCGCCCAGGATTCGGTCATCGGCGTCGCCCTCCCCTCAAAGACCTCTGAGAACTGGGTCCTCGCCGGCGGGCTCTTCGAAGACGGCCTCAAGGAGGCCGGCTACAAGGGCGACGTGCAGTATGCCGGTGCCTCGACCACGGTCAAGGACCAGCAGGACCAGATCTCGGCCATGGTCACCAACGGTGCCAAGGTCATCATCATCGGTGCCGCTGACGGTGGCCAGCTCGCCACCCAGGTGCAGTCGGCCCGCGACGCCGGCGCCATCGTGATCGCCTACGACCGCCTCATCCTGAACACCGAGGCCGTGGACTACTACGTCGCCTACGACAACTTCAATGTCGGCGAACTCCAGGGCCAGGCGCTCCTGGACGGACTGGCCACGAAGAAGCCGGAAGGCCCGTACAACATCGAGCTGTTCTCCGGTTCCTCGGATGACGCCAACTCCGCCGTCTTCTTCGGCGGCGCGATGAGCGTGCTGCAGCCGAAGATCGATGACGGAACCCTCGTCGTCGCCTCCGGCCAGACCGACATCAAGCAGACGGCGACCGCCGGCTGGAAGGCTGAGAACGCTCAGAGCCGCATGGACGCGCTGCTTACCAGCACGTACGGCGACAAGACGCTCGATGGCGTTCTTTCCCCGAACGACACCCTCGCTCGTGCGATCATCACCTCGGTGAAGGCCGCCGGCAAGGACATCCCAGTCGTCACCGGGCAGGACTCCGAGGTCGAGTCGGTCAAGTCGATCATGGCCGGCGAGCAGTACTCCACCATCAACAAGGACACCCGCGTGCTCGTTGACAAGGCCATCGAGATGGTCAACGTTCTCCAGAAGGGCGACACCCCCGAGGTCAACGACACCGAGTCCTACGACAACGGCAAGATCGTCGTCCCGGCCTACCTGCTGCCCCCGGTCATCGTGACCAAGGAAAACGCGTCCGAGGCATACGCGAACGACCCGAATCTCGCCCCGCTGACCGAGTAACAACCCGGCAGTACACCTGCATCACAGCATCTCGACACCAGGGCCGGCTCCTCACGGGGGCCGGCCCTCTCGCGTGTCCGGCTCGCTGCCGCCGCCCGCAGGGTGAGGTGAGACCAAACTCCTCGACATCGTCAGCGCCCGCTTCGACGGGCTCGTCACCTATGCCGCGCTCCGGGAACGCGGCCTCAACTCACACGCCGTCGACGCCCTGATCCGCCGCGGTGAACTCGTGCGCACGCGCCGCGGCATCTACGTTTCGGGGGAGTTGCGGCGTTCCGCCGATCCCGATCAGCGCTACCGCCCGTTTGTGCTTTCGACGGTCGCGGCCGCGGGCCGGCCGCTCGTGCTGTCGCACGCGTCCGCGGCAAGCACGAGCTTTCTCGTGAGCGTCGCCATGATCGACCATGCCCTGCAGCTTCGACCGCTGGGATTGGGCGACCGCGTTCGCGGCGCGCCTCAGGGCGAGCGACACGCCGACAGGGTTTCCACAGGCTCGAGTTCTGCCCCTGCGCTGCCTGTGGATAACTTTGCCGCATTCCGCGTGATTCGGCTCGACTCGCATCCGTGGGGCTGTGCACAACCGGTGGAATGTCGGTGGATAACTACATACTTGTAACTACTGTATGTAGTGGCCATTCCCTTCGAGCATCACTAGATGTAGTATTGAAGTTCAACACACAGCACGCCTTGAACTTCAGATTTCACATGAAAACCGATTTTGAGCACTGATGTTTGAACCGATTTTGAATACTGATCCCTGAACGACGAGAAAGGCCCTCCATGGCAATCACGGTCTACACCAAGCCCTCCTGCGTGCAGTGCACTGCGACCTACCGCGCCCTGGACAACAAGGGCATCGAATACGAAATCCTCGACCTCTCGCTCGACGAGAACGCCCTGGAAGCCGTCAAGGCCCTGGGCTACCTGCAGGCTCCCGTCGTTATCACCGACGAAGATCACTGGTCGGGCTTCCGCCCCGACAAGATCAACGAACTCGCGCAGCGCCTCGCGTAGCACCGCGGCGCCAGGGGGTGGCGTCGCAACAGTCCGTAAAAAAGCGTCGTTTGGCGTGCCGACTTCTCAGCAACAGGAGGTGTTCCATGACCGATATCGTGTATTTCTCCAGCACCTCGGGCAACACGCACCGCTTCATTGAGAAGTTGGGTCGCCCGGCCGCTCGCATCCCGATCTACGCGCGCGATGAGCCGCTCCAGGTCAGCGAACCTTACGTGCTGGTCGTGCCGACGTATGGCGGCGGCGACAGCAAGGGAGCGGTGCCCAAACAGGTCATCACGTTCCTGAACGACGAGCAGAACCGCTCGCTCATCCGCGGCGTCATCGGCGCGGGCAACACGAATTTCGGCACCGGCTACTGCCTCGCCGGGGACATCATCGCCCAGAAGTGCAAGGTGCCCCACATGTTTCGCTTTGAAGTATTTGGAACTCCGGATGATGTGCGCATCGTCCACGACGGATTGGAATCATTTTGGAAGCAACAGCCGTGAAGACCATGGCTCACCCGGCTCCCGGCCTGGCGATGGATTATCACTCCCTCAACGCCATGCTCAACCTGTACGGCCCGAACGGGGAAATCCAGTTCGAGAAGGACCGCGAGGCTGCGCGGGAGTTCTTCCTGCAGCACGTCAACCAGAACACGGTGTTCTTCCACACGTTGCGCGAACGCCTCGACTACCTCGTCGAGAAGGAATACTACGAGCAGGCCGTGCTCGACCAGTACTCGTTCGAGTTCATCACCGACCTCAACAAGCTGGCGTACTCGAAGAAATTCCGCTTCCAGACCTTTCTCGGCGCGTTCAAGTACTACACCTCGTACACGCTGAAGACGTTTGACGGAAAACGGTACCTCGAGCGTTTCGAAGACCGAGTCGTGATGACCGCGCTGGGCCTCGCTCAGGGTGACGAGCAGCTCGCGATCTCCCTCGTCGAGGAGATCATCGCGGGGCGTTTCCAACCCGCCACCCCCACCTTCCTGAACTCCGGGAAGGCGCAGCGCGGGGAGCTCGTCTCCTGCTTCCTGCTCCGTATCGAAGACAACATGGAGTCGATCTCCCGCGGCATCAACTCGTCGCTGCAGCTGTCGAAGCGCGGCGGCGGCGTCGCGTTGCTGCTCAGCAACATCCGTGAGTCCGGTGCACCGATCAAGCAGATCGAGAACCAGTCCAGCGGCATCATCCCGGTGATGAAGCTGCTCGAAGACTCCTTCAGCTACGCCAACCAGCTCGGTGCCCGTCAGGGTGCCGGCGCGGTCTACCTGCACGCGCACCACCCCGACATCATGCGCTTCCTCGATACCAAGCGTGAGAACGCCGACGAGAAGGTGCGCATCAAGACGCTGTCCCTCGGCGTGGTCGTGCCCGACATCACGTTCGAGCTGGCGAAGAAAGACGAGGACATGTACTTGTTCTCGCCTTACGACGTCGAGCGCGTCTACGGGGTGCCGTTCGCCGACATCTCCGTCAGCGAGAAGTACCACGAGATGGTTGACGACCCGCGCATCAAGAAGTCCAAGATGAAAGCCCGCGACTTCTTCCAGACGCTCGCCGAGATCCAGTTCGAGTCCGGCTACCCGTACATCATGTTCGAGGACACCGTCAACGCGGCGAACCCGATCAAGGGTCGCGTCAACATGTCGAATCTCTGCTCGGAGATCCTCCAGGTCAATACCCCGACCACCTACAACGAGGACCTGTCGTACGACCAGATCGGCAAGGACATCTCCTGCAACCTCGGGTCGATGAACATCGCCCTGTCCATGGACTCGCCCGACTTCGGCAAGACCGTCGAGACCGCCATCCGCGGCCTCAGCTCGGTGTCGGAGCAGAGCCACATCTCCTCCGTGCGCTCGATCGAAGACGGCAACGACAAGTCGCACGCCATCGGCCTGGGCCAGATGAACCTGCACGGTTACCTCGCCCGGGAGCGTATCTACTACGGCAGCGAGGAGGGCATCGACTTCACCAACATCTACTTCTACACGGTGCTGTTCCACGCCCTCCGCGCCTCGAACAAGTTGGCCATCGAGCGCGGCAATGCGTTCGTCGGCTTCGAAGACTCCACCTACGCCTCCGGCACGTTCTTCGACAAGTACACCGACCAGATCTGGGAGCCGGCCACCGCGCGCGGCGCCGAGCTGTTCGCGCAGGCCGACGTGCACATTCCCACGCAGGCAGAGTGGGCCGAGCTCAAGGCATCCGTTGTGGAGCACGGCATCTACAACCAGAACCTGCAGGCCGTGCCGCCGACCGGGTCGATCTCCTACATCAACAACTCGACCGCATCGATCCACCCGATCGCGTCGAAGATCGAGATCCGCAAGGAAGGCAAGCTCGGCCGCGTCTACTACCCGGCGCCGTTCATGACGAACGACAACACCGGGTTCTACCAGGATGCCTACGAGATCGGCTACGAGAAGGTCATCGACACCTACGCCGCTGCCACGCAGCACGTCGACCAGGGCCTGTCGCTGACGCTGTTCTTCAAGGACACCGCCACCACCCGCGACATCAACCGCGCGCAGATCTACGCGTGGAAAAAGGGCATCAAGACCATCTACTACATCCGTCTGCGCCAGATGGCCCTCGAGGGCACCGAGGTCGAGGGTTGTGTTTCCTGCGCTCTCTGAGTGAGTTTGCCCCGAGCTCCCCGAACCCGAGCTCTCCGAACGCTGAATCGCCTATGCACCGCCGACTAAGGAACAACCAATGATTGACAAGCTCAAGCTCGTCTCCCACGTTGACGCGATCAACTGGAACAAGATCGAAGACGAAAAAGACGTCGAGGTCTGGAACCGCCTCACGAACAACTTCTGGCTGCCGGAGAAGGTCCCGCTGTCAAACGACGTGCAGTCCTGGGCCACGCTCACCCCGGCGGAGCAGCAGCTCACCCTGCGCGTGTTCACGGGGCTGACCCTGCTCGACACGATCCAGGGCACTGTGGGTGCCGTGTCGCTGATTCCGGATGCGATCACGCCCCATGAAGAGGCCGTCTACACGAACATCGCGTTCATGGAGTCCGTGCACGCCAAGAGCTACTCCTCGATCTTCTCGACCCTCGCGTCGACGAAGGAGATCGACGAGGCGTTCCGCTGGTCGACGGAGAACGTCAACCTGCAGCGCAAGGCCGAGATCGTGATGAAGTACTACCAGGGCGACGACCCGCTCAAGCGCAAGGTCGCCTCGGTTCTGCTCGAGTCGTTCCTGTTCTACTCGGGCTTCTACCTGCCGATGTACTTCTCGAGCCGCGCCCGCCTCACCAACACGGCCGACCTCATCCGTTTAATCATCCGGGACGAAGCCGTACACGGTTACTACATCGGTTACAAGTTCCAGAAGGGGCTCGAGGCGTCGTCGCAGGAGCGCCGCGATGAGATCAAGGATTACACCTTCAATCTCATGTTCGAGCTTTACGAGAACGAGATCCAGTACACGCAGGACCTCTACGACGAGCACGGCCTGACTGAGGACGTCAAGAAATTCCTGCACTACAACGCCAACAAGGCGCTGATGAACCTCGGCTACGAGGCCATGTTCCCGAAGACCGTCACCGACGTGAACCCGGCCATCCTGGCCGCGCTCTCGCCGAACGCCGACGAGAACCACGACTTCTTCTCCGGGTCGGGCTCCTCCTACGTCATCGGCAAGGCCGTCAATACGGAAGACGCCGACTGGGACTTCTAGTCCCGATCGTGTGACCGCACCGCCGACGTCGACAGTTCCGGTCGAGGTCGCCCGCTATGCCGGGCGTACTCGACCGGAACTGTCTGTTTCGACGGGGTGCGGGCCGGGCACCTACTCCGTGGCCGCCGCCGGCGCGGGGTCGTCGCCCCGGGACCAGGCGATCGCGACCAGCCGACGCAGAACACCGAGGTCGATGTCGTCGAGCTTCTTCACGTAGACGCACCCCGCCCCCTCCGTGTACGCGCCGAGCCGCGGGAGGAGCGCGGCGCCCTCGGGGAGGTCTTTGAGCCCGTAGATCGACAGTTGCGCCTTGCGCGGAGAGAACCCCGTCTTCGGCCAGTCTCCGCGGTTGCGCGGGTTCGCGGGCGACACGTAGCGAAAGCTGCCGTAGCCCACGATCGATGGACCCCACAGGACAGGGTCGGCGCCCGTCACCTCGCGGAAGAGCGCGTCGAGGGCCTTGCCGTCCGCGCGGCGGCGGGCGGGCGTCGCGGCATCCAGGAAGTCCTCGACGGAGGCATCCGTCGGCTGCGTCTCGATTTCGGCCATGGCGCCATTATGGCGCGGGCACCCCTGCCGGCTCAGTCCCGAACGAATTCGACGGAGATTTTGCCAGAAACGATCCAAAATATTGTGAAACCTCACATTTTTCCGAAAATCTCCGTCGAATTGGTTCCACACCGGGGGTAGGTATCAGTGGCGTCTGCACCCGGGCAGACGGATGGCCGGAAGCGGTGCGCTTCCGGGCATCCGTTTAATGCGGCTGCTAGTTTCCGGCGTGAATGTCCGCGCCGGCACCGGCCCCCGCGTCGGCACGGGCACCGGCGTCAGCCTCGGCAGCCACGTGTGCCTGGACCCGCTCGGCGATCTTCTGGACCACGCTGCCGTAGTCGCCGCTGAGGGCGGATTCTTCGAGCTTCTGCGCGGCGGCCTCCTGCTCGGCGGCGGGCGCGTTCTTCAGCTCGGCCAGGTCGGCCTGCAGGTCGGCCGGCAGGTTGTCGAGGAGCGCGGGGTTGTCCGCCAGCTTGAGGGCCAGTTCCGTCACCGAGGATCCGGCGTCCGCGGTCGGGTCGGTGTCCGCGGTGCCCGGCGCGGTGCCGAGGTCACTGCCCAGGGCGGCCTCCATGGCGGCGGTCAACGGGTGCTCCGGGTTGTCCCGCACGGCCTCGGCGATCTTCGTGATCTCCTCGCCGTAGCCGCCGGCCAGCGCGGTGGTGCGCACGGTGTCGACGGCGGCGGCCCGGTCGGTCGCCCCGGAGGCGTCCGTGAGCGCGGTCAGGTCATCCTGCAGGTTCGCCGGCAGGGTGTCGAACAGCTCGGCGTGCTCGGAGAGGGTGGTGGCCACCTTCTGGGCCTTCACATTGCCGCTCTGCCCGTGGGAAAGGTCTGCGCGAAGTTCGGCCGAAAGCGACGCCAGGAATTCGCCGTTCGCCGTGGCGCCGGCATCCCCGCGCGTGCCGGCACTCGAGCTGAAACTCGTTGTGGGCTCGGCGCTCTGAGGGGCGGCGGTGGCGCCCTGCGCGCCGACGCCGAGAAGGGCTCCGGCGGTCAGCACGGAGGCGGCGCCGAGGGCGACGCGCTTGGTGCGGGAGGTGTCGGCTGCCGGGGAGATCGTGTGCTTGTTCAAAGTGGATCCTTTCGATTGCGGCGGCCGGTCGGCGAAAAACCCGATCGACCGTTCGTAGTCATCGGAGGAGTTTAGGTACCGGGAGTGGGGGGCCGGTCCGTGCGGGCTGGGAATCGGGTTGGCTGCCCAGCTGTTCCGGTCGGGTGTGTCACCGGGCCCCGTCACCGTCCGGTGCGCGCACATTCGGGCCAGGAATACCGCCTGATCAGGGATTGAGAGTGCCAGGTCACGGGTGTTCGCCCGGCCGGGCGACCGGACCCGGCGGAGCCCCAGGACCTCGGGGCGATTACGCTCTGCGCGGAGAAACCGGCGGAGAAACCAGCGCGGAAACGCGAACCGTCGGGACCGCTCAGGGCGTCGGCAACAGCCCGTGCTTGCGGCAGGGCTGGCCGCCGACGAGGTTCAGGCACGAGTTGAACGCCGTGGGATAGCCCACGGCCTCCGACGCCCCGAACCACTGGTTGTAGAACCGCCAGAAGTTCAGGTTGCCGTGCGTCGAGCATCCGTCGCCGTCGGTGCCCGGGCGTGCCAGCGCGGCGGAATTGGGCTGGTACGGCGTGTAGTTGTAGAGGTTCGCGGTGGCCTGGTTCTCGATGGTGACGGAGGACACCCCGCAACTCGCATCCGGATTGAAGCCCACGCGCACGGTTCCGATCTTGTAGGCGCGCTCGGGCTCCTGGGTGTACTGCCGGAACTGCCAGGCGGCACGGTAGACCTGGTTGAAGAAGCCGAAGTACGCCGTGTCGCAGTCGGCCGTGTCGGGGCAGCCGTAGCCGGTGGCGCGCAGATAACCGGATGCGCTCGGCCGGGTAAGCAGGGACTGCTCCTTCTGCAGCAGCACGAGCAGCACCTTCGGGCTGATGGAGCAGGCCGCGGACACCTTCGCGATGATGCGGGCGGCCGACTCGTTGCGGCCCCCGGGGTAGGCGGTGCAGTGCCCCTCGCCGTGGGCCGGCTGGGAGATCGTGTTCTCCTCGTAGTCGGCCAGGCACGGTGAGCCGTCACGGGGGATGCAGGAGCGCTCCCCCAGGAACGACTGGATCTCGCCCTCGTTCAGGGAGTCGGCGTTGTAGAAGTTGTAGTCGCTGATGATCGCACCGGGGGCGAAACCGGTAGGCGCGGCTGCTTCGTCGGTGGTGTGCACCGACGCGGCCAGCGCCAGACCAGCGCCCAGCACGGCCAGAGTGACGACCATCGCCAGTGCGGTCTGTCGTCGACGCGGCGTGCCCAGGTACGTCATAGGGGAGACCTTACCGGGGCACTGCGGGAAGGGGCTGGGAGCAGGCGGCCGACACGCAGCAGCGCGCGCGTCGCGACCCGGGCCCCCGGAGTAGCTTGGGGTCATGCCTGACACACAGCCAGAACAGACTCCCGTTTCCAGCGACAGCATCGTCGTCGGACACGACGGATCGGGTCACGCCGATCACGCCGTGACCGTGGCGCTCGACCTCGCCGAGCAGCTGCACGCACCGGTCGTGCTGGTGCGCGCGTGGTCCATCGACACGGCGCCGCGCCCGGCCAACTGGGAATTCGGCTATGTCGCGTCGATCGAGGACTATGCCGACGCGGTGCGCATTGAGCTCGGCGAGGCCGTGATGGCCGAGGTGGCCAAGCACCCCGACGTGAAGGTCACCTACCGGGCTGTCTACGCCAGTCCGTTGAAGTCCCTGATCGACGTGTCCCGAGGCGCACGGATGCTCGTGGTCGGCTCCCGCGGCCGCGGCGGCCTCAGCGGCATGCTGCTGGGTTCCGTGAGCGAACAGTGCGTGCGGCACGCCAAGTGCCCGGTGCTGGTCGTGCGCCCGAACACCTGAGCCGACCGCCGGCGGCGGTCGGCTCCAGTCAGCTCTGGTCGGCGTCGATCCGGTTGCCGACCGCGAACCAGGCGACCGCCCCGAAGACCGGCGCGCAGACGACGGCCAGCACCCAGCTCGCCCGCGCCGCCTGCCGCAGGTGGATGGCCCGGCTGATCTGTGTCAGGGCGGCGGCGATCAGCGCCGCGCTGCCCAGAACGGCGAGGCCGCCGAGTCCGAGTGCTGCCATCTGCACCATGCCTGCACTATCGATCATTACGACCTCCCCTGTTGAACCCCCTGAGACGCCCGTTTTCCCCAATCACAGCGTCCCGTGCCTAAACCATACCAAACGGTATCTTCTGTGGGGTCGATTGAGGCAGATTGGTGCCGATTGAGGCAGAGACGATACAACGGATGCGCGGGGCCGTGTGCGACCCCGGTTCGGGCAGTCGCTACGCTGGAAACCGGAATAACCGAGGAGTGGAATGGCGCAGCAACAACGGGCGATCGGAACGCGGGCCGCGATCATCCGAGGTGCGGCGGTCGCCTTCCGGGAGCACGGGTACGGCAGCACGACCCTGGCCGGACTGGAAGTCGCCGCCGGAGTGAGCAAGGGCGCACTCTATTTTCATTTCGCGTCCAAGGAGGCGCTCGCGCTCGCCGTGATCGAGGCGCAGCACGAGGCCTCGATCGGCTTGGGCCAGAGGCTGCTGGACGGCACGATGCCCGGGTTGCAAGCCCTCATCCTGATGACTTTTGAGCTGGCGGCGCAGGTGCGGGACGAGCCGGTGGTGAGTGCCGGCATCCGTCTCACCATGGAGGCCTCCAATTTCTCGGTGCCGGTGGTCGGTCCGTTCCATGACTGGATCGATGTCTGCGGGAAGGTGCTGCGACGCGCGATCGATGAAGGCGACGTTTCGGCCGATCTGAATGTAGAGGCCGCCGCGCACTTCATCAGCCCCGCCTTCACGGGCGTGCAGACCGTCTCCCAGGTGCTCACCGGGCGGGCGGACCTCTTCCAGCGGGTGGAGGAGATGTGGGCGCTGCTGCTGCCGGGCCTGCTCCCGGCCGGGCTTCCGGACGAGCGGCGGGCGAATCTGACCGCCCTGCCGGCCCGGGTACGGGCGAGCTGCGCCGCAGGACCGGGCGCTGCGGGCGGGGTGGCGGATCGGGCCTAGGACCCAGCCGAAGCGCTCGACCCTCCGGCGGACGCGCGCGCCCGGCGGGAGCGCCACCACGCCCAGACCGTAGTCAGGATGCGCTTGAGGGCCACCGCGATGCGGTGCGCGGTGGGGAATTCCGTGCCCAGGATCGCGATTCCGAGGAAGACGACCAGCCAGCCGGGCCCCGGCAGGGGCACCAGGAGGAGCCCGATGACGGCCACCGTGGAGCCGAGCACGCCGACCACAGTGCGGTAGAGCCAGCGCAGCCGCGGATGCTGGTCCACCCAGGCGCGGCTCCGGCGCAGGAAGCGCCGGATCGGGTGCGCGGAAGTGCGTTCGCTGGCGATATCGCGCTGCAGGATGACGCTCATTCACTCAGGTTAAGCGGGGTCGCTGGGAACCTGCTGCGCGGGCATCCGTCGCCGCTGTCGCCCCCATCGCCGCGGCGTGGCACGGGCCTCGGGGGTACTGTGTGTGGCATCTGGAGCAACATCCGGGTAACCGCATCCGGGTGACTACATTCGGGTGACCACATTTGGGTGACTACATTCGGGTGACTACATTCGGGCAACACGGAGGAGACGAATCATGGCTGCACTTGCAAAACGCGAGCGTTTCGAAATGCCGGAGCCGGTGCGGCGCTTTTTCGAGGGAGACTGGGACACTCCGGCCCTGCGGGTGGAGGAATTCCGCGACGGCGGCAGCCTGGTTGTGAGGGCGGAATTGCCTGGAATCGACCCGGAAAGAGATGTCGATGTGTCGGTCAGCGACGGCGTGCTGCACATCCAGGCCGAGCGGCAGGAAAAGACCGAGCACAAGGACAAGGACGGTTACCGGACCGAGTTCCGGTACGGCTCGTTCACGCGCGACATTGCGCTGCCCCGCGGAGCCAAGGAAGAGGATGTGACGGCGTCCTACCGGGACGGCGTGCTCGAGGTGCGCGTGCCGGTGCCCGAGGGTGCCGAGGAGCCGAAGAAGGTGCCGATCGCGCGAAGCTGAGCCGGTCGGGCGCCCGCGCGCTCGGCGAGAGTCGCCGATTGTGCCGAGAGTCCCCGTTGCACGGGCGATTCTCGGCACACGAGGCGACTCTCGACGATGCGGGGACCCTCCAGCCCCGAATGGGGGACGCAATGCGCCACTTCTCTTGACTCGCGTCGCCTTAACCGGTTTAGTTAGCTGTACCAAACCGGTTCAGGCTGAACCAGGAGAGAAGAAATGACGTACAACGCTGTTCGCTCACAGTCCCCCCGCCCGCGATCTCTGAAAGCCGTGGCCCTCACCGCCGCGGTCTCGCTGCTCCTGCTCGGAGCCGGCACCGCCGCGGCCGCCGCGGCACCGCCATCCGGTGCAGCCGGCGCATCCGGTGCACCGGCCGGAGTCGTCGCCACCCGGCCCGCCGCCGCGGCGTCCGCGCCGCTGACCAACCTGTCCCACCTCACGTTCCTGCTCGACACCGTGCCGCTGGCCACGGTGGAGGGGCACACCACCTACGAAATCGACGCGCAGCCCACCGCCCAGGCGCCGTGGACCTACGCCGATAAGCAGGCCGACGGCAGTTACGGCAGGGTCGGCGGCGGGTCGCTCGACCCCTCGACCGGGCACTGGAGCCAGGGCGCGTACAACGCCGACGACATCGCCCGCACCGCGGTCGTCTACTTACGCCACTGGCAGCAGACCGGTGACGAGACCAGCCGCGAGCACGCCGTGCAGACGCTGCGCTCCCTCACCTACCTGCAGACCACGACCGGTCCGAACGCCGGAAACGTCGTGCTCTGGCAGCAGCCCGACGGCACCCTCACCCCCAGCGCCAGCCCGGTGGAACTGCCCGACCCGAGCGATTCGGCCGAGTCCTACTGGGTGGCCCGCACCGTCTGGGCCCTCGGCGAGGGCTTCGCCGCCTTCCAGGATGCCGACCCCGAGTTTGCCGCGTTCCTGCAGGACCGCCTGCGCCTGTCGCTCGACTCCCTCGAGCGCCAGTCGCTCGGCAAGTACGGCACCTTCGATGTGGCCGACGGCGTCAACGTGCCGGCCTGGCTCATCGCGGGCGGGGCGGATGCCTCCGCCGAGGCCGCGCTCGGCCTCGCCGCCTACGTCACGGCCGTCCCGGACGACGACACCGCCCGCACCGCGCTGACCCGGCTCACCGAGGGGGTCGCCGGGATGTCCTCCGGCTCCGCCACCGAGTGGCCGTTCGGCGCGATCATGCCGTGGAACAAGTCGCAGACCCTGTGGCACGCCTGGGGCGGACTGGCCCCGGCTGCCATCGCCACCGCGTCCACGGCGCTCGGACGCACGGACTTGCTCGGCGCCGCCGTCAAGGACGCCGCCCAGTTCACCCCGCAGCTGCTGGCCGCCGGCGGACCGGACAACGCCTGGAGCCCCACCCCCGGTGAGGCCCAGATCGCCTACGGCGTCGACTCCCGCGTGCAGGGGCTCGTCGCCACCGCCGCGGCCGCGAACGCCACGGGGCTGCTGGACCTCGCCGCAGTGACCGCCGCCTGGTTCTTCGGCGCCAACCCGAACGGCGCTCCGGCCTACAACCCGGCAACCGGTACGGCCATCGACGGCATCGAAACCGACGGCCGGATCAACCCCAATTCGGGTGCCGAATCCACCATCCATGCCCTGATGACCATGCTCACCCTGGACGCGAATCCGTCGCTGAAGGTCAAGGCCCTCGGCATCGACGAAACCGTCTCCACCGTCGGGCTCAGTGTCGTCGAGGCCGAGTCCGGCACCATCACGGGCGGCGGGTCAGTGGTCACGCCGCCGTCGTCCTGGACCGGCGAGGCCAACCTCTCCGGCGGCGCCTACGTGGCGCTGGGCGCGGGCGACTCGCTGAGCATCCCGGTTCCCGCTGCCGACCAGGCTCGCAATGTCTTCCCGATCGTGAATCAGGCCGAGGCGGACTCCGGGGCCACAACCTGGGCGTCGGCGACGTCGACGCTGGGCAGCACGAGCAACGGCGGCGCGGGTGCTCAGGGCATCACGGATGCCCCCGGACGCCTGTTCCCGCTCACGCTCGAGCTGGCTCTGCCGGGGGCGGACACCGCGGTCGTCGGCATGGCCGACGGGGCGGCATCCGTTGACGCGCTGCTGATCCAGCCGCTGATCTCGACGATCACGGTGACCGGGTCGGCGGGGGAGTCCACGGTGTACGTCAGCGCGGCGACCGAGACCAGCGTGCGCACGGTCGGCGTGCCACGTGGCTACCGGCTGGCACAGGAGGCGTTCGATGCGACCGGCCAGCTCGTCGCATCCGTCGACAAGAAGGCGCCGAAGAAGGGAGCCGTGACGGTCGCCGCCGGCGGGTTCACGGTGGCGAAGCTGGTGCGCAAGTAGGGGCCGGCGCCCTCGGGCGTGCCTGCGCGCGCCCGTGCCCGCGCGACGAGAGTTGCCGTTGATGCCGAGAGTCCCCGTTGCAGGGGCGACTGTCGGCAGAAACGGCGACTCTCGGCGGTGGCGGTGGCGGTTGCGGTGGCGGTGGTGGGGTGGCAGGGGCAGGGGCAGGGGCAGGGGCTAGGGGACCGGCAGTGGCTCGGGGTCGACACCGAGGGTCGTGAGCATGGCCTCGACCTGATGCCGGATCTGGTCCCGGATGCGACGCACCTCTGGGGTCGGCTGACCGGCCGGGTCGGCCAGCTCCCAGTCCTGGTAGAGCTTGCCCGGATAGACCGGGCAGGCGTCGCCGCAGCCCATGGTGACGACGACGTCGGCGGCCTGCACGACGTCATCCGTCAGCGGTTTCGGGAACTCCTCGTCCAGGTTGAGGCCGAGTTCGGTCATCACCGCCATCACCGTGGGGTTCAGTCCCTTTGCCGGCGCTGAACCGGCCGAACGCACGTGCACTCGACCGCCAGACAGGGCCTGGGTCAGCACCGCCGCCATCTGGGACCGCCCCGCGTTCTGCTCGCAGACGAACAGGACCTCGGGGACGTCCTTCGCGATCGCGCCCTTTGCCTGGGCCAGAGCGGTCAGGCGGTCGGCGGCGTAGCGCCCCGTGTTGGTCACGAGGAACGCCGTGACCGTCGACGTGCGCAGGAGCGACGTGTACGACTCGAGCACGTACCGTTCGATCGTTTCGGCGCCGAACACGCCCGAGAACCGGTCGGTGAGGTGCGCGGCCAGCCGTCGCAACGACTCCTCGGGGAAGACCAGTCCGGGCAGTGACCGACGCGCGCTCAGATCGCTCATGGCGGGTCGGACCTAGACCTGGGCGGGGAGGATTTCGGCGAGCAGGCCCTGGATGCGGGCCTTGATCTCGTCGCGGATCGGACGCACGGACTCGATGCCCTGGCCGGCCGGGTCGGCGAGTTCCCAGTCCTCGTAGCGCTTGCCGGGGAAGATCGGGCAGGTGTCGCCGCAGCCCATGGTGATGACGACGTCCGACTCCTTCACGGCCTCGGTGGTGAGGACCTTCGGCACATTGTTGGCGATGTCGATGCCTTCCTCGGCCATGGCCTCGATCGCGACGGGGTTGATCTGGTCCTTGGGCGCGGAGCCGGCAGAGAGCACCTCGACACGGCCCTCGGACAGGGCGGTCATGTAGCCGGCGGCCATCTGAGAGCGGCCCGCGTTGTGCACACAGACGAAGAGAACGGTGGGCTTAGCGGTCATGATCGGTGGTTCCTTCTTGATTTTCGGGGGTTGGACGGCGGGGCGGTGTACAGAGATCAGACCCGGTCGGGAAGCGGGTCGGCGGTGGCGGCGGTGTCGGTTACGGCGGTGTCGGCTGCGACGGATGCCGGCGCCGCGGCCCCTGAGAACAGCCGCGGCCGCAGCCACAGCGCCACATAGACGAGGGCGACGAGCGCCGGCACCTCGATCAGAGGGCCCACGATGCCCGCCAGGGCCTGGCCGCTGGTGGCGCCGAAGGTGCCGATGGCCACCGCGATCGCCAGCTCGAAGTTGTTGCCGGCGGCGGTGAACGCCAAGGTCGTGGTGCGCTCGTAGGAGAGCCCGGTGAGCTTGCCGGTGGCGAATCCGGCGGCGAACATGACAGCGAAGTAGACCAGCAGCGGCAGGGCGATCAGGGCCACGTCGAACGGGCGGTCGATCACCTGGCGGCCCTGCAGGGCGAAGAGCAGCGCGATCGTGAACAGCAGCCCGTAGAGGGCGAACGGGCTGATTTTCGGCAGGAACCGGCTCTCGTACCAGTCGCGGCCGCGGGTGGCCTCGCCGACCCGGCGGGACAGGTAGCCGGCCAGCAGGGGAATGCCGAGGAAGACGAGCACGCTGACGGTGATCGCCCGGATCGAGAACTCCGCGCTCGTGGTAGACAGGCCGAGCCAGGCGGGGAGCACCTGGAGGTAGAACCAGCCCAGCGCGGCGAACGCGATGACCTGGAAGACGGAGTTGAGGGCCACCAGGAAGGCGGCGGCCTCGCGGTCGCCGCAGGCCAGATCGTTCCAGATCAGCACCATGGCGATGCAGCGGGCAAGGCCCACGATAATGAGGCCGGTGCGGTATTCGGGCAGGTCCGGCAGGAAGATCCAGGCAAGGGCGAACATCAGGGCGGGCCCCAGCAGCCAGTTCAGCACCAGCGAGGAGACCAGGAGGCGGCGGTCGCGGGCGACTGCGCGGGCATCCGTGTAGCGAACCTTGGCCAGCACCGGGTACATCATCACGAGCAGCCCGATCGCGATGGGCACGCTGACCGAGCCGATCGTGAACGCAGCGAGCAGGTCGCCGACGCCGGGTGCGACGACCGCCAGTAGCATGCCCAGGGCCATTGCCGCGAGGATCCAGACCGGCAGGAGACGGTCGACGGCCCCGAGCCGCGCCGGGGCGATGGCGTTTTGCGCGGCAGCCGGCTGCAGGGTGGGCGGGGCGGTGGGGCGGGAGGTGGTCGATTCGGGGAAGGGCATGTGGCTCCGTGAGCAGGTAAGACAAAAATCGGCGGGTGGGACATAAAATCAGAGGTGTCGATAGGGAGTCTTCCCCAATGCATCGATGGATGTCAATTTATGGGAGATACTGTTCAGATGTCGTTCACCGAGACCCGTGCCGTGCCTGAGGCGTCGACCGCTGCGGTCGCCGTGGATCTCGTGACGGATGGCGCGGTTGCTTCGGATGTCGCAGATGGCACGACGGATGCCGCTGGCGCGGCCGCTGCCTGCTGCGCCCCTGCCGCGCGCGAAGCGATCGGCGCCGATGAGGCGGAGCGGCTCGCCCGGTTGCTGAAGGCCGTGGCCGACCCGGCCCGGTTGCGTCTGGTCTCGCTGGTGGCCGCGCACGACGATATGGAGGCCTGCGTCTGCGACCTGACCGAACCCCTCGGGCTCAGTCAGCCCACCGTGTCACACCACCTCAAAGTGCTGGTGGATGCCGGTATCCTGACCCGCGACAAGCGTGGCACCTGGGCGTACTACCGGCTCGTGCCGGGCGCGCTCGGCACGCTGGCGGATCGGGTGCTCGGGCTCTGAATTTGCGGCTCTGCGGGTGCGGCTCTGCGGGTGCGGCTCTGCGTTTGTGGCTGTGCGTTTGTGGCTCTGCGGGTGCTGCTCTGCGGTTGCGGAGCAGAGTTTGCGGCTCCGAGGTTGCTGTGCTGAGTTTGCGGTGCTGCGCGTGCGGGCTAGGCTGAAATGTTGAGCTTTCGGGCGATCGCGCGTGGCGTCGATCCTGGGCCGCCGGCCGGAACATCCGTGACCGAACTGCGCAAGCCCATTGCTTTATCAGGATACCGAGATATCCTCAACACTTGTGCGCGAAGCCCCACGTCGTGCGGCGCACTTGGACACTTCCTCTGAGGGAGCGTCGTTCCCCGTGGGATTGCTCTGCGCTGTGAGCGCATTCTCCGTCTGAGTGAGGTTCCGGCCCCCCTCACCCGAACCGCGTAACCGCGCCGACGAGAGCTCTCACCATGCCCATTTTTCTCCTGTTCCCTGCCCGCCGCGTTTCGGCGGAAGGTGCCTATGCAGACGCCTAGGCTCAACAGGTTGCCCAGGCTCACCAGATTCACCCTGATCCCGCGTCAGGCCGCCGCCGGCGGATTCGCGATGCTTTTTGCCGGACTGCTCACGGTGGTCCTCGGCATTCCCGCACAGGCCTCGGAACTCGATGTCTACGGCTGGCTGCCGCCGGCCGCCGTGGAAGATTCGGTGCGGGCCTTCGCGGATGGCTCAGCGCATGCCGCCGAGTCCGATCCCGCCGCGCGTGCCGCCGCCCCTGATGCCTCCGCCGCCGAAGCGTCGCTACAGAGCCTGATGCCGAGTGCGGCGGCCACCGCCACCGTGCAGCGCGACGGTTTTACGGTCACTGATGCGCCGAAGCCCGAACCCATGCCTGCCGCCCCTGCTGCGGTTCCGAGTGCCGACGATGCGGCTGCTCCGGCCGCCGCTGGTGCAGCCGTGCAGTGGCCCTTCCCGGGCTCGGTTCGCCTCTCCGATCCCTATGGTGCGCGCGATGCACCCTGCGGGGGCTGCTCGACGTTCCATAAGGGGCTCGATATGCTTCCCGGCGAGGGTGCACCTGCCCAGGTGGTTGCGGACGGCGTCGTGCGTGAAGTCTCCGCCACGGACAACGGCGGCTTCGGCGTCTACGCGATCGTCGACCACACCGTCGATGGACAGCTCGTCAGCAGCGTCTATGCGCACTTCCAGGCCGGCTCGCTGCAGGTCTCCGCGGGACAGTCCGTGGGCGTGGGCACGCACCTGGGCAACGTGGGCAGCACCGGCGAGAGCACCGGCCCGCACCTGCATTTCGAGATCCTGATCGACGGGATCACCCCGACGGATCCGTACGCCTGGCTGTCGGAGCGCGCCGGCCCGATGTAGTCGCGAGGGGCGCGCAAGTTCCTCGGGGTGCTCGGGGTGCGCCGGTTGCGCGGTTCGCGCGGTCTGCGCGGGGGTCGCTGCGTGCCGGCTGGAGCCCGTGCGGGGGTGGAAGGCCTGGCTCAGGCCGGCCAGTGCCCGGCTCAAGCCGGCAAGTGCCCGGCTCAGGCCGGCCAGTGCCCGGCTCAGGCCGCCTCGCCGGTTCAGTTCTGCGGCATTGTCCTGCTTGGCCCGCAGCATTTGCCCCGAACGAATTCGACGGAGATTTTGCCGATTCACCCCCGAAATCGTCGAAACCGGCCTACGGGCAGCAAAATCTCCGTCGAATTGGTTCCCACCCGGGATCCTGGGTGCCGAAGTGGGTGGCGGTAGCGGTGGCGGTGGCGGTTGCGATGGTGGGGGTTGCCGTGGGTTGTGGGCCCGTGCGGCAGCGACTCAGGCCGGCGTTGCCGGGAGGTCGAAGTAGAGATGGGCGTGAGCGCGGCATCCGTCGTTGAAGGTGGCGCCGCACGCAGGGCACGCGGTGGTTGCCCGGTAGTCGGCGATCGAGAGCGTGCCGCGGCAGACTCCGCAGAGGATGGCGTGCTCGGCCCAGAGGTCGGCCGGCCAGAGCCGGGCGGCATGGGTCTCACCGGCGGAGTGGCACTGGTAGCACGGGTAGAAGCGCCCGCAGCAGAAGAATCTGATCGCCACGACGTCGAGCGCGGAACGGTAGTGCACGCAGCGGGTCTGGGCGTCGACGGTCTGTCCGTGGATCTGCATGGTGGTCCTTCGTGCGAGAGACGATCGCGACTGCACGTGGGGGTGGGGCGGCGCCGGGGGGTGAGGCCGCGGCGCCGGGGGTGAAACCGGGGCGCCTCGCGGTGCCCCGAACCCCAGGCGCTACTCGGCGGTGGCCTGCGCTGTGACGAAGGCCTCGAAGGCGGCCGGGTCGTCGAGGGCGCCGGGGTAGGAGACGCCGTTGACGAGCACGGTGGGCGTGCCCTTGACCTGCTCGATGTCGGCGTTGGGAAGAGGGCCGTCGAGGGCGCGTTTAGTGGCGGTGCCGACCCAGGCGGCGAAGGTGTTCTCCGTGATGCAGGTGGCGACCTTCTCGTCGGTGACGCCCGCACTCGTGGCCAGGCTGACCAGGTCTTCGTCGGTCAGGCCCTCGGTGTTCTCCGCCGGCTGGTTCGCGAACAGGGCCGCGTTCAGGGCGAGCACGTTCTCGGGCTCATGGTTGGCGACGCACGCGACGGCGGCCGCGGCCCGGGTCGGGTACTTGCTACCGGCCGAAACCGGATCGAGGATCGAGATCGGGTGCAGCTCGAGGGTGGCGGTGCCCGCGGCGACCCAGCCGGCGATCTGCTCGCCGTTCGTGGTTTCGAACTGGCCGCAGAAGGGGCAGAGATAGTCCGCGTAGACCACGATGTTGGCGGTGTCGCCGAGGGTTGTCGGGTCGGTTGCGATGGGGTCCTCGTCGGCGGCCACGGAGACGGTCTCGACCGGGACGATGTTGGTGCCGTCGCCGCCGAGCAGCACGCCGTCGCTGGCCATGTTGAGCGGGCCCGGCGCCGCAGGTCCCTGGCTGCCGACCACGACGAGGGCCACGACCACGGCAGCCGCAATCAGGCCGGCGCTGATGCCGCCGCGCAGAAGCCAGCGGTTGCGCTTCTCCTTTTTCTGCTGCTCCTCGCGGAGCTGGCGGGCGCTTTCACGCGCCATCTCGCGGCGATCCTTCTTGGGGGGGACAGGTTTGCCGTAGACATTGCTCATGAACTAATGCACCGTTTCGTTGCGACTGGCAGGTAGCTCCAAGGTTAGAGGGTCCGTCTCCGGGGGAGGTGCAGCGGGGCTGTGAGGGGGCTGTGAGCGCCCTGCGGAGAACCGAGTCGTCGCCCGCGCGGTCGATCCGCGGTGGTTGGGGCTAATTCAGAAGAAAACGGATGCCGGCGGCTGGGCGCCGCGGGAATCGGGGGCCCGGATCGCGGCATCCGTCGATTCTCCTGAGTTAGCCACACCGCTGCGCCCGGTTCCCGTGGCCGGCCACCCCGAGTACGCGGGTGACCTGGCTGACACGCCGATCCCCGTTTTCCTGGGCGGCCCGGCTGTGCGTACGATCGAGGTCGCGAACCCGCTGGACGGTCCGGCCGAGACCGTCACGGTCCCCGACCGGTCGAGTCCGGCGGCCGGGCGGAGCCCCTCACGGTGCACAACGGTTCGCCGACACCGTTCCGAGCTCGGCGGCCGGGCGCCGGCACCGCGGCATCCGTTTTCGGAACGGCGACACTCACCCTGATGACCAGTGGAAATGCTGACTACCGCGACCCCGGACTCGTTTTCCCCGAGGGGTTCCTTTTCGGTTTGCCACCGCGAGCAGCCAGATCGAGGGTGCCTTCAACGAGGACGGCCGCGGCCCGTCGATCTGGGACACCCTCAGCCGCACCCCCGGCAAGGATCTGAACGGCGACACCGGCGACGTAGCCTCCGACCACTGCCACTGCCACTGCCACTGCCACTGCCACTGCCACTGCCACTGCCACTGCCACCGTCACTGCCACTGCCACCGCCTCTGCCTCGACGAAGACCTCGATCTGATGGTGTCGCTCGGTCTGCACGCCTACCGGTTCTCGATTGCGTGGTCCCGCATCCAGCCGACCGGCCGCGGTCCGGCGAACGAGAAGGGGCTGGCGTTCTCTGGGCGTCTCGTCGACGGGCTGCTGGCCCGGGGCATCCGCCCGATCGCGACTCTGTACCACCGGGACCTGCCGCAGGCGCTCAAAGACGAGGGCCCGGAGTAGGTCCCAGCTTCCGGCAGTGGACCGGTGCACGATCGGGCGGATTCCTGCAACTTCCGCGGCGTTCTGTGAATGGGGGAATAGGTGCCGGTGTGGTTGCCTTGTCAGTGAGGGCGGTCCGTGTTCCGCTGCTGGTGCTGACGCCCGTGATGCGGTGCCGCTAACGAAATCAGACCAGCACGCAGAGCCCCATCGATACCGAGGATCAAAACTTTCGTGAGCACCGCCGCCATCACCGTCATTACCGCTGCCGACCTGAGGTCGGCCGCGAAGCATCCCGGGGACGCCCTCTCCCGCGGCCAGCGCCTCGTCTACATCATCGTGCTCGGCGCCCTCACGGCGCTCGGCCCGTTCACGATCGACCTGTACCTGCCGGCCTTCCCGACCCTGGAGCGTGAGTTCGGCGTATCGGCGGCCGCCATCCAGCTGACCCTCACCGGCACCATGATCGGGTTCGGGTTCGGCCAGCTTGTGGTCGGCCCGTGGAGTGACAAGGTCGGGCGCCGACTGCCGCTGATGCTCGCGACCGGCTTCCACATTCTGGCGAGTGTCGGCGCCGCCCTCTCCCAGGACATCGTCTGGCTCGGGGTCTTCCGTCTGCTGCAGGGCTTCGGCGCCGCGGCCGGCGCGGTCGTCGCCCTGGCGATGGTGCGCGACCTGTTCGGCGGCAAGCCGCTCGTGAAGATGCTTTCCCGCCTCGCGCTGATCAGCGGCCTGGCCCCCGTGCTGGCCCCGGTCATCGGCTCGCAGCTGCTGCTGGTGATGAGCTGGCGCGGCATCTTCTGGGTGCTCGCCGCCTACGGTGCGGTCGTGATCCTGGCCGTCGCGTTCTGGATCGTCGAGACTCTGCCGGATGCTGAGCGCCACACCAAGGGGCACAGTTCCCTCGGTCAGCGCTACCGTGCGGTGCTCAGTGACCGGATCTTCGTCGGCGTCGCGATCATCGGGGCGATGACCTTTACGGGTCTTTTCTCCTACCTCTCGGCGTCGTCGTTCCTGTTCCAGCAGGTCTACGATTTCAGCCCGCAGCAGTACGGCGTGCTCTTCGCCGTCAACTCGCTCGGCATCGTGATGGGTGTGCAGCTCAGCTCCCGACTCATGCACCGCTTCAACATCGGCCCGCAGTGGATCATCTCGGTGTCCACCGTGGTGCTCCTGATCACGGCCGCGGCCATCGTGCTGCTCGACCTCGCCGGCGCGGGACTCTGGGGCACCCTGGTGCCGCTGTGGTTCTTCATCGCGGCTTGCGGTTTCACCCTCCCCAGCGTGCAGGTCATCGCCCTGAACGCGCACGCGCATGAGGCCGGAACCGCCGCGTCGCTGCTCGGCGCCGCGAACTTCGGCGTCGCCGGACTGATCTCCCCGATCGTCGGCGTGCTCGGCGTCGGGACAGCGGTTCCGATGGGCGCCGTGATGGGCGTCACCGCAATCGTGTCGATCTTCGCCCTGTGGCTCATCGTGCGCCCCCGGTCGGTGCCCGCGCTGGAGCACTGAGGCCAGATGGGCGCCGGGTAACGGCATCCGTCAGCCTCCGGTCAGTGGTTAGTGGTCAGTCGTCAGTCGTCAGTCCTTAGGCGTCAGTTGCCGCCGGTGGCTAACTCAGGAGATTTCCGATGGTGTGGCCGAGGTGACGACGGATGCCCCGTGATTCCGGCATCCGTCGCCACCGGCTTCGCAGATCTCCTGAGTAAGCCCCCGGAGATGCGCGGCAAATGGCCAGGGCGGGAAGCCGCACGCCCGCACCGATCTAGCATGGACAGATGATGAGCGAGCGCGCCCCCGAGACCGCAGCCACCTCCGCCACCCGACGCATCGCCCGCCGGTGGCCTCTGGTCAGCGGGTCCGCAGCGCTGTTGCTGGCCGTGGGGCTCGGCGCCCTGATCGTGCTGCGCGGCAACGGCCGCCCGCTGGAGATCGACGCCGAGTGGATGGATGAGATCCTCGAGCACCGGGCGCCCGTCTGGGAGTATCTCTCGCTCACGATGAACTACCTCGGTGCCGGAATCGCCGGCGTGATCGTGATCCCGGTGCTGATTCTGGTGGCGCTGCTGCTGCTAAAACGGCCGTGGGCGGCCGGCTACTTCGTGGTTGCCACGATCGTGAGCTCGGGACTGGTGCAGGTACTCAAATCACTGTTCGGTCGGGATAGGCCGGAAGACATGCTGGTCATGTCAGATTTCGGATCCTTTCCGTCCGGCCATGTCGCCAATGCGGCGACCATGGCGGTTTGTCTCGGCATCCTCTTCCCGCGCGTCTGGGTTTGGCTGGCCGGCACCCTCTACACGGTTCTGATGATGGTCAGCCGCACCTATCTGGGCGCACACTGGCTCACGGATACGATCGGCGGGCTGCTGCTCGGTGCGTCCGTCGCCGTGCTGCTCTGGGCCCCGGTCGCCGCGAAGCTCCAGGGAGAGCGCGAGTTGGCGGCGCAGCATCCGTCGCCCTTGCGAATTCGACGGAGAAATTCCGCGTAGAGCCCTTAATCGGGGCAAAATCGCGCGTTTTCGGCAAAATCTCCGTCGAATTGGTTCGGGCGGAGCGCACGGGCGCACGGACGCGCGTGCGCATGGGCGCGTCGGCAGCCGCATCGGCAGCCGCATCGGTAACGGATGCCCCGGGGTAGCGTCGACGCATGAGAATCCTCCTTGTCGGGGCGGGCGGCGTAGGAGACGCGTTCGCGAAGATCATCGCCAGGCGCACGTTCTTCGAGCACGTCATCGTGTGCGACTACGACCTGGCCCGGGCGGAACGCACCATCGTCGCAATCGGCCTGAAGCACGGGCACGCGGCGGCAGCCCGGTTCTCCGCCGAGCAGATCGACGCCGGCGACCCGGACATGGTCGCCGCCGTTGCGCTCAGGCACGGCGCCACCCACGTGATGAACGCGGTCGAGCCGAAGTTCGTGCCCACGGTGTTCGCCGGGGCGCTCGCTGCCGGCTGTGACTACCTCGACATGGCCGTGAGCCTGTCCGAACCGCACCCCACGGACCCCTACCTCCAGACCGGGGTCATGCTCGGCGACGACCAGTTCGCGCAGGCCGCCGACTGGGAGACCGCCGGCCGCCTTGCCCTGGTGGGCATGGGCGTCGAGCCGGGGCTCTCGGATGTCTTCGCCCGCTACGCCTCGGACCACCTGTTTCGGCAGATCGAGGAGCTCGGCACGCGCGACGGTGCCAACCTGGTCGTGCACGACGACGCCGGTAACGAGATCTTCGCGCCATCATTCAGCATCTGGACCACGATCGAGGAGTGCCTGAACCCGCCGTTGATCTTCGAGAAGGACCGCGGCTGGTTCACCACCGAGCCGTTCAGTGAACCGGAGATGTTCGACTTTCCGGAGGGCATCGGCCGGGTCGAATGCGTGAACGTGGAGCACGAGGAGGTGGTGCTGATGCCGCGGTGGCTCGACGCGAATCGGGTCACCTTCAAGTACGGCCTCGGTGAGGAATTCATCGGCGTGTTGAAGACCCTGCACCTGCTCGGCCTCGACCGGGTCGACCCGGTGCGGGTGCGCAGCGCGTCCGGCCCGGCGCTGGTCGCCCCACGCGATGTGGTGGCCGCCTGCCTGCCTGACCCGGCCACGATCGGCCCGCGGATGACCGGCAAAACCTGCGCGGGAGTGTGGGTCACCGGCACGGGTCCGGGCGGCCTGCCGCGCGAGGTCTACCTCTACCACGTCGCCGAAAACGAGTGGACGATGCGCGAATACGACACCCAGTGCGTGGTTTGGCAGACCGCCCTGAACCCGGTGATCGCCCTGGAACTGCTGGCCGCTGGCACCTGGACCGGCATCGGCGTGCTCGGCCCGGAGGCCTTCGATGCGAAGGTGTTCCTCGACCTGATGAGCGCGCCCGAGACCGAGGGCGGCTACGGCCAGCCCTGGGGGATGGAGGACCGGCTGGCGTCCTGAGACGCACTCGACCTTCCGACGTGCCAGGCGGATGCCCGAGCGCATAGCTGCGGCCGCGGCGCGGGTGGTGCGCCGCTACGCGCGTGGCGTGCCATCCGCGCAACGGCGTACCATCCTCGCGACGCGAATCCCGGCAGGGGGGATCGGGATTGCCGCCCGATCGAGCCGGATGCGAGATGATGCTGTGACTGAGCGCGAAACATCCGTCGGAACGAAAGCGGTGCGGGAATGATCAATGGTGATGTCTCCTTCTGGTGGAACCAGCTCGGCCGGCCGGCCAACCGCGACCCGCTGCCCGGGCCGACGACGGCCGATGTGTGCATCGTGGGTGCCGGCTATACCGGGCTGTGGACGGCCTATTACCTGAAGAAGGCGGCCCCGGCGCTTCGGATCGTGATTGTGGAGCAGCGCTTCGCCGGCTACGGAGCGTCAGGGCGGAACGGCGGCTGGCTGACCAACTCGGTCACCGGCGGCCTCGAGCAGTACGTGAAGTCGCACGGCCGGGACGCGGCGGCCCGGTTCCAGACCGGCATGAACGAGACCGTGGACGAGGTGATTCGGGTCGCCAAGGCCGAGGGCGTCGACGCCGACATCGTCAAGGGCGGCGAGTTCACCGTGGCCTACGACCAGCCGCAGCAACGAAGGCTGGAGGCATCCGCTCGGTCGGAGCAGGCCTGGGACATGACGGATGTCGAACTCCTCTCCCCGGCGGCTGCGCGCGCCCGTATCGACGTGGCCGGTGCCACCGGGGCGATGTGGCACCCGCACTGCGCGCGCATCAACCCCGCCAAACTCGCGGCCGGGCTTGCCCGGGTGGTGGAGGGCCTCGGCGTGGAGATCTTCGAGAATACCCGGGTCAGCGAGATCACGCCGCACCGGGCGATCACCGACCGCGGCGCCGTGGAGGCGGAGTTCGTGGTGCGCGCGACGGAGGGGTTCACGGCGGGCCTGAAGGGACTGCACCGGGCGTGGCTGCCGATGAACTCGTCGCTGATCGCGACCGCGCCGCTCAGCTCGGACGTCTGGCAGAGCATCGGCTGGGCGGGCCGGGAGACCCTCGGTGACATGGCGCACGCCTATATGTACGCGCAGCGCACCATTGACGACCGCATCGCGATCGGCGGTAGGGGCGTGCCGTACCGGTTCGGGTCGCAGACGGATTCCGACGGGCGGACTCCGGCGAGCACGGTGGAGGCGCTGCGAGGCATCCTGACCCGGTTCTTCCCAGTGACGGCTGGCGCGCAGATCGACCACGCCTGGTCGGGGGTGCTCGGCGTGCCGCGCGACTGGGCGGCGACCGTGGGGCTGGACCCGGCGACCGGGCTGGCCTGGGCCGGTGGCTATGTGGGCACCGGGGTGGCGACGACGAACCTCGCCGGGCGCACGCTGACCGACCTGATCCTCGGCAACGACACAGGCCGCACCCGGCTGCCGTGGGTGAACCACCGGGTGCGTAACTGGGAGCCGGAGCCGCTGCGCTGGCTCGCCGTGCACGCGCTCTACCGCGCCTACTCGCTGGCCGACCATGCCGAGCTGACCCGGCGGCGGACGACATCGCCGATCGCGTCGGTCGCGGACGTGGTCTCGGGTCGAGGACACTAGCGCGGGCGCTCGTGCCGCGCGGCTGTCCCGGCGCGGCCCGGTGCGTGCCCGGTGCGTGCCCGGTGCGTGAACCGATTCGACGGAGATTTTGCCGATAACAGCTGGTTTGGGGCCGAAAACCTGTCTTCCGGGCAAAATCTCCGTCGAATTAGCACGGTGGCCGGCTGCCGGGGACCGGGCCTGGTGTGGTCTACTCGACGCATGAGCGTTGAGCCGGGGGTTTCGCAGCAAGCCGTGCGGCAGGCGGAGGCCGCCGCGGATGCAGCCGCCGAGGCTGCCGGGGTGACCGTGCGGCAGGCTGAACCCCGCGACCTGGCCGCGGTGATCGGCCTGTTCGAGCGCACCTGGGGCGTGGGCCACAGCCCCGACAGGTCGATGCTCCTGGCGCTCGACTTCGCCGGCAACACCGTGATGGTGGCGGCCAAGGCCGGCAAACCGGTCGGCGCGACGCTCGGCTTCCTCGGCTGGACCGACGGCATCCACCTGCACTCGCACATGGCAGCGGTCGTGCCGTGGCAGCGCGGCAGTGGGGTCGGCTACGCGCTCAAACTGTTCCAGCGGGCACTCTGTCTGCAGCACGGCGTCGCAGATATGCGCTGGACTTTCGACCCGCTGATCCGCCGCAACGCGCACTTCAACCTGGTCAAGCTGGGCGCCGAAGTGGTGCGCTTCCTGCCGGATTTCTACGGCCGGCTCGACGACGTCATCACCGGCAGCGACCGGAGTGACCGGTTCGAGGTGCGCTGGCGACTCGATTCTCCGCGCACCCTCCGGGCACTGGCCGGCGAACTCCCCCCAGTCTGGTCGGGCAGCGACTCGCTGTCTCTTGACGTGGACTTCGAGCGGCTGCGCGCCGACGACCCGGCCGAGGCCGTCCGGCGCCGGGACGAGTCCCGGACACTGTTCCAGAACAACCTGTCTCGCGGGATGCGCCCCGAGCTCACTGAGGACAACGATTACATCTTCACACCGGATGTCCCCGATCGCCGGCCGGCCCCCGACTGAGCCTCGCCCGCCCCGTCGGCCCGCCCCGCCCGCCCTGCGCGCCGTGCGAATTCGACGGAGATTTTGCCCGTAAACCCGGTTTTCCGACCCAAAACATCCGTTTCGGCCAAAATCTCCGTCGAATTGGTTCGGGAGCGCAGCCCCTGCGCCAGACAAGGCGGCGCACTCCGCGCCAGCCGTCACTCCGGGCCAGACGAGGCGGCGCACTCCGCGCCAGCCGTCACCCCGGGCCAGCCGTCACTCCGTCCCAGATCGAGATGGCGATCTTGCCTCGGGTGTGTTCCTCGCCGAAGTGGTGCAGGGCGTCGGCGGTCCGGCTCAGTGGGTAGGTCGTCTCGATCTGGGGAGCGACCTTGTCCGAGTCGATCAGCTCGCGAATCACATCGAGATCGGTGGCGCTGGCCGACGCCACGAGCGGGCGGAGGCTCTGGCGCGAAAAGACTCCCAGGGCCGATGCGGCGAGGATGCGCCCGATCGGGCCGAGCAGACGACCGCCTGCAGCGGAGGACAGCACCAGCGTTCCGCGTGGGGTGAGCGCGCGGCGGCAGTCGGACAGGGAGCGATTGCCGATGAGATCGAAAATCACCTCGTACTGCCGACCCTTGGCCGTGAAATCCTCGGAGGTGTAGTCGATCACGTGGTCGGCGCCCAGGCCGCGGGCCAGCTCGGCGTTCCGAGTGCTGCAGACGGCCGTCACCTCAGCCCCGAAGGCTTTCGCAAGCTGCACGGCGAACGATCCGACCCCGCCGGATGCGCCGTTGACCAGAATCCGATCGCGCGGCTGCAGGTTCGCGGCATCCCGGAGTCCCTGCAGCGCCGTCGTCGCGGCGATTGGCACCGTCGCCGCCTGCTCGAAGGTGAGCGTGGCAGGCTTGTGGGCAACCACCTTCTCGGTCGCCACCGTGAATTCCGCGAAGCTGCCCGCATTGACCTCCGCGTAGACCTCATCATTCACGGCGACGCGTCGCACGGCGCTGCCGACGGCCACGACCACTCCCGCGGCATCTCGTCCCCGGACCGCGATGCGGGGTGCCCGCAAACCGAACGCGAGCCGCACGAGATAGGGCTCGCCGTGCATCAGCAGCCAGTCGGCCGCATTCACGGATGCCGCGTGGACGTGGATCAGCACTTCGTCGGCACGGGGCACCGGCATGGGGACATCGGTGTACTCGAGGGTCTCGGGCCCGCCGTAGGCCCGCTGGATGATCGCTTTCATGGCACCCTTTCTGGTGTAACACTATAGTGTGTGATACACAGTACAGTGCGACTTACAAAACCGAAACCCGACAACACCAAATCCCCACACACCAACCCTCGGAAAGGATCCGATCCCATGATGCTGCTCACTCCACTCCCGCGGCCCGTGCTGCTCTCCACGCTCTGGATCGTTCTGCTGTTCAACTACCTCTACTGCGACGTGCTCGGGCTCTACGACCCGGCACACCTCGTCGACCTCGAGACCGGCACCCTCGGCGGCGGGCCCTTCACACCCGGCAAGCTGGTCGCGGCCGGGGTGCTGATGCAGATCCCCATCGCGATGGTTCTTCTCGCTCGCGTGGTGCGGCACGGACTGAACCGCTGGATCAATGTGGGCGCCGCATCTGTTATGGCCGCGGTTCAGGTCTCCACGCTGTTCCTCGGCACACCGCCCACGCCGGTCTACCTGTTCTTCTCCGCGATCGAGATCACGCTGCTGCTGGCCATTGTCGTCCTCGCGGCATCCTGGACCCGCTCCAGGGAGCGGGCGGCGCACGACCGGGCCCTTGCGGGTGTGTGACGCACACTAATGTGTACAAGTGCTCAACGAAGAAGAACTCGCCACCCACCGGCAGGAGTTGCGGCGCGGCACCATCGTGCTCGCCTGCCTGGTGCTGCTCATGCAGCCCAACTACGGCTACGCCCTGCTTACGGCCCTCGAATCCCAGGGGTTCGCGGTGGATGCCAACACCCTGTACCCTCTGCTGCGGCGCCTGGAGAAGCAGGGTCTCCTCACGAGCGAGTGGAACACCGACGAGTCCCGACCGCGCAAGTTCTACGTCACGAGTGAGGAGGGGGTGGGTCTCGCCGCCACCCTCACCACCGACTGGAACGAATTGAACATGGCATTCCGATCCCTCACGGAGACATCATGACCACCCCGTTCACCCCGTCCACCCTCACCGACCGCTTCGTCACCGAAGCGCTGCGCGGCCTGCCTGCGCGGCAGCGTGCTGACATTGAAGCCGAACTGCGCACCCTGATCGCCGACGCAATCGAGGATCGCCTGGAGGCGGGAACGGATGCCGTGGCCGCCGAACACACCGTGCTCGCCGAGCTGGGCGCACCGCGCCGGCTGGCCGCCCGGTACTCGGAGAAGCCCACCTACCTCGTGGGACCGGATCTCTACTTCGACTACGTGCGCGTGCTCACGGTGCTGCTCTCGACCGTGGTGCCGATCTGGTTTCTGTTCAGCGGCATCGTCACTTTTGTCGCCGGATCGTCGGCTGGTGAAACGGTGGGCGTCGCCGTCACCGGCGCAATCGAGACGGCCATGTCGATCGCGTTCTTCACGACGGTGATCTTCGCGATCATCGAGCGCACATCGGCGATGCGGTCAAGGCGCACAGTGGTCTGGGATCCGGCATCCCTGCCCGAGGTCCTGGACAAGCGCGGCTATTTCACGGAGCTCGTCGGCGGAATCAGCTTTCTCGTGATCATCGCCAGCGTGCTGATCTGGCTGCAGACGGTGGGTGCGGTCGAGGGGCGGGACAGCGCACTCATCGGTCCGATTGCGACGGAATTGTGGACATCCGGGGCGTTCTATATCGCGCTTTTCTATGCCGCGGTCAGCATCAGTTTTCACCTGTTCGCGTATTACACGGGATGGTCGGTGTCGAATGCGATGGCGACCATCGTGCTGGACGTTCTCTTCGTCGTTCCAGCGGTCTGGCTCACGGCGAGCGGCCGGCTGCTCAACCCGGACTATTTCGATGCCGTCGGCTGGCCGCAGGGCGTCGGGGTCGTCACGGCCATCGTGGTGGTCGTCGTGCTGCTGTTCTCCGCCCTGGACTCCATTGACGCAATCGTGCGCGCGACCCGGAAACGGCGCACTCGCTGAGCCGTGATTCGCAGAGCGCGAAGAACGGATGCCGCGCTACTCCCCGCGCCGGGTGAAGCGTCGCTCGAACCAGTAGAGCAGTTCGGGGCGCACCCGGTTCAGGTCCTGCAGGGTCATCGGTTCGGGCACCCGCACCATGGGTACGCCGAGCTGATCGACCACCGTGTCCATGGCGCCGCGCGAGTAGTACTGCCCGCGCATGCGCACCAGCAGTCGGCCGTCGGTGCCGGTGACGAAGAGCTGCGGCTGCGTGTCGAGCGCCCCGCTCCGGTAGAGGTCGAGCAGCACGACGCTGCCGATCTCGTCCGAGGAGAAGTCCTTGACCAGGCCCATGAAGCCGCGCTCCGAGATGCCCTCGGCATCGACACGGATGATGGTGCGAGTGTAGGCGAGATAGGCAAGGCCGCAGATGCTCAGGAGCACAACCTGGGCGATGGCAACCGGACGCCAGGTGCCGTTGGGGATGCTGAGCCAGAAGAGCACGGCGGAGATTGGTGCGACAAGGGCCAGGACGGAAAGCCCCGACTGCACCAGCAACCGGCCGTGGGGCCGCAATGCGTGCGTGTGCATACGCACACCCCCGTTGAATCTCACCCTTGGTTCCCCCTCGCCGGTGTACACAGATTATCTCGGATTTTGCGTGAGTGCGGCAGTCACCGATAGGGGGGGTGCCGTGTCGAAACCGGAACAGACGACGGATGCCCGTGAACCGTATAGTGAGCGGGTGCCATCCTTGTCTCTCCGAAGAAGCGGTCCGCGCGTGCCGCGCGCCCGGCTGCATCCGGCGCAAGTCGTGGTCGCCGGATTCGCCGCCGCCATCCTGATCGGCACGGTGCTGCTGATGATCCCGATCGCGACGCCCGGCCCCGGCGGCACCCCGCTCCTGATCGCGGCTTTCACGGCCACGTCGGCCGTTTGCGTGACCGGGCTGACCGTCGTCGATACCGCGACGTTCTGGACGCCGTTCGGCCAGATCATCATCCTGGCCCTGATCCAGGTCGGCGGCTTCGGGATCATGACGTTCGCCTCGGTCATCGGGCTCGCCGTGATCCGCAAGATGTCCCTTCGGTCCCGCATGACGGCGGCCGCCGAGGTCAAGAGCTTCGGGCTCGAGGATGTCCGCGGGCTGGTTCTCGGCGTCGTGCGCATCTCCCTGATCGTGGAGTCCATCGTGGCGGTGCTGCTGAGCCTGCGGTTTTGGATCGGGTACGGCGAAGCGCCGGGCCGGGCCATCTGGCTCGGCGTGTTCCACTCCGTGTCCTCGTTCAACAACGCGGGCTTCGCCCTGTTCAGCGACAACCTCATCTCCTATGCGACGGACCCGTTCATCTGCCTGCCCATCGCCGCCGCCGTGATCCTCGGCGGCCTGGGCTTCCCGGTGATCATGCAGCTGCGCAAGCACCTCCGGAACCCGCTGAAGTGGTCGATGAACACCCGCATCGTGCTGGCCGGAACGATCACACTTCTGGTCGCGGGCACTGTCTACATCACCGGCGTGGAGTGGAACAACCCGGGCACGCTCGGACCGCTGGACTGGCCGAGCAAACTCCTGGTGGGATTCTTCCAATCGGTGCAGACGCGCACAGCCGGGTTCAACAGCCTCGACATCGGGGCGATGGATTCCGCGAGCCTGCTCGGCATGGACGTGCTCATGCTGATCGGCGGAGGCCCGGCCGGCACCGCCGGCGGCATCAAGATCACCACCTTCGCTGTGCTGTTCTTCATCCTGCTGACCGAAATCCGTGGCGAGGTGGCCGTGAACGTCTTCGGCAAGCGCCTCTCCCGGGCCGTGCACCGTCAGGCGATCACCATCGTGCTCTTGGCGGTTGCGGTGATCACGGTCTCCACGGTCGCCCTGATGCTGATCACCGATATCGGCCTCGATGCCCTTCTGTTCGAAGCGATCTCCGCGTTCGGCACGGTGGGGCTCTCCACCGGGATCACCGCGGGTCTGCCCCCGGCCGGTCATATCATCCTGATGCTGCTCATGTTCATCGGTCGTCTGGGTCCCATCGCCTTCGCCTCGGCGCTCGCCCTGCGGGACCGCCCCACCGGGTATGAATTACCGAAAGAGAGGCCCATCATTGGCTAAATTTTCCCTGTTCGGGCACCAGCAGCCTGCGCGTATGGCCGAAGAGGATGCGATCGTCGTGATCGGCCTGGGTCGGTTCGGCAGCGCCCTTGCACTCGAGCTGATGGCCAGCGGCAGCGAGGTGCTCGGCATCGACGGAGACGAGGAGATCGTGCAGGCGCACAACGGCCTGCTCACCCACGTCGTGCGCGCCGACTCGACCAAAGAGGAGACGCTCCGCCAACTCTCGGTGCCGGACTTCAGCAGCGCGGTCGTCGCGATCGGCGGCGATATCCAGGCGAACATCCTCACCGCGAGCCTGTTGCTCAAGCTGGGCATCCCGAATATCTGGGCCAAGGCGGTCAGCGACCCACACGGTGAGATCCTGCGCCAGATCGGCGTCAAGCACGTCATCTACCCCGAGAAGGACATGGGCAAAAGGGTGGCCCACCTCGTGCGCGGGGTGATGCAGGACTACATCGAGATCGACGAGAACTTCGCCCTCGTGAAGACGAACCCGCCGCAGGAGATCATCGGCGTGCCGCTCGGAAAATCGAGCGTGCGCACCATCCACGGGGTCACCGTCACGGCATTCAACCGCCCCGGCAAGGGCTGGAGCTACACGACCCTTGACACGACGTTGGAGGCCGACGACGTCATTCTGATCGCCGGCGACGTGCGCAAGGTGGAGTCCTTCAGCCGCCTCAGGTAGCTGATGCCGTTGGCCTTCCCGGTCGGCGAGGAGCTGGGTGCGGCGGGGCGGGGTTGGGCTGGGTGCGGCGCGGTGCGGCTGGGCTGGGCTGCGTGCGGCGCGGCGCGGCTGGGCTTGGCGCGGTGCGGCTGCGTGCG
>NZ_SOFA01000004.1:0-247131 GCF_004402835.1 Cryobacterium sp. Sr3
CGCGCAGCGGACCGCGTTCGGGCAGCGTGCTGCGACGACCGACGCGATCCACGCGGCCCCATCCGCGGAAACATGCGTGATCAGGGCTGATCGTTCCGCGCCGAGCGCATCGAAGAACGCGCCCAGGGTGGCCCTGTCCTGGCCGGGTGCGGCCCAGACCAGGCGCCCCGAATCGTGGTCGACGACCACAGTCAAGAACTTCCGGCCGCGCTTGAAGGAGACCTCATCGATCCCGATCCGGGTGAGCCCGGCGAAGGGATCATGGAGCTCTTCCGTGTCAGCCCACACCCGGGTGATGATCGCCCCGACCGTCCGCCATGCGATCCGCATCAACTGAGTTGCCGCGGTTTTCGAGGTTTGAGTGGCCAGCCACGCGACATATGAATCGAAGTGGCGGGTGTGGCCGGCCTGGTGCCTGGCCCACGGGACTGCGGCCACGATCACCCCGTGCTCCCGGCACGACACCCGCGGGGCATCCGCCTCCAGAAAGACCCGGGTCGAGCCGAAATCCAATCCCCGCCACCGGCGGCGCCCCGCCCCCTCGTCGTAGCGCGGGCAGCGTTTCTGGCAGCTCCCGCACCGGTTCCGCATCGACCTGGTCAGTCGCACCGACGCAACAAAAACGCCCGCTACGAGGTCGAGATCAACGTCCTCGACCACTGTCTTGTCGACACCGAGCAAAGTCCGCCATAAAGTTAGAGACCGCACGCCGTTTTCCCGCCTATAAAGTTTCTTTCCTTTGACAGTCAGAAACCTAGACAGGAAGCGGCGTGCGGCCGTTAAGGCGCTCCGAAACACCCACGGATACAGCAGGGGAGCCAGAATCTCCGTCGAATTGGTTCGACACCGGGCACTTCGCGTCACGGGTGAGGAACAGCGTCCACGGCGTGCCGTCAGCTCTGACTTGCCGAGGGCGACACCAGCGGTCGGCCAGGACTCGCTCCTTTAGGTCAGGCAGTTCGGCCCGAGCAGGCTCTTGAGCTCCCCGAACAGGTCGGCGCTGATCTTCACATGATGGGGCAGCTCGAACACTCGCGCCGTATGGCCCTTCACCAGCTTGATCCGCACCTCGGAGCTGCCGATGTGGCGGGTGATGACTTCGCCCAGCGCCGTCACAGTGTCGGTCGTGGCCCGGGATTCTGCCAGCGTGACGGTCAGCGTGCCGGTGTCCGAGGCCAAGCCGAGTTCGGGCGCGAAAATGCTGTACGCGTGCAGGTTCATGCCATCGTCGCGCAGGCTCACCCGGCCCCGCACGACCACGACCGCGTCGCTGACCAGGTCGGACGAGAACTCCTGATAGGCCTTGCCCATGAACATCACGGCGATCTCCCCACCGAAATCCTCGACCTGGATGATGCCGTATTGGTTGCCCGACTTCTTCGCGATCCGGTGCTGCACGCTGGTGATCAGCCCGGCGATGGTGACGGTGTCGGCATCCTGCGTCTGCTCCGATCCCACCAGGTCCACGATGGTCGTGCTGGCGTGCTTGGCCAGCGGGAGCTCTAGCCCGGCCAGCGGATGGTCGGAGACGTAGAGCCCGAGCATGTCGCGTTCGAGCGCGAGCTTCTCCTTCTTGCTCCATTCGGGACGGTCGGGAACCTGCTCGCTCTCTTGCGGGTCGTCGAAGAGGCTGTCGAAGTCGAAGCCGACCATGCCGTGCTGCTCGTCGCGCTTGATCTTGACGGCGGATTCGACCGCGGCTTCGTGGATCTCGAACATGGCCCGGCGGGTCGCGCCGAGCGAGTCGAATGCGCCGGCCTTGATCAAGGACTCGACCGTGCGCTTGTTCGCCACTGGGATCGGCACCTTGCGCAGGAAGTCGTGGAACGACTCGAACGCGCTCTTCTCGGTGCGGGCGGCGCGGATCGCGTCGACCACGTTGAATCCCACGTTGCGCACCGCGCCGAGCCCGAAACGGATGTCCGTGCCCACGGCCGCGAAGTACCCGATCGATTCATTCACGTCGGGCGGCAGAACCTGGATGCCCATCCGGCGGCACTCGTTCAGGTACAGCGCGAGCTTGTCGCGGGAGTCGCCGACGCTGGTCAGCAGCGCGGCCATGTACTCGGCCGGGTACTTCGCCTTGAGGTACGCGGTCCAGTACGAGAGCACCCCGTAGGCGGCCGAGTGCGCCTTGTTGAAGGCGTAATCGGAGAACGGCAGCAAAATGTCCCAGACGGTTTTCACCGCCTCCATGGAGTAGCCGTTGGCGACCATGCCGCCGGAGAAGCCCTCGAACTGCTTGTCCAGCTCCGACTTCTTCTTCTTGCCCATCGCGCGGCGCAGCAGATCGGCCTGGCCGAGAGAGAACCCGGCCAGCTTCTGCGCGATCGACATGACCTGCTCCTGGTACACGATCAGGCCGTAGGTGGTGCCGATGACGTCGGCCAGCGCCTCCTCGAGCTCCGGGTGGATCGGGATGATCTCCTGCTGGCCGGTCTTCCGCAGCGCGTAGTTGGTGTGTGAGTTGGCACCCATGGGGCCGGGCCGGTACAGCGCGATGACGGCCGAGATGTCTTCGAAATTGTCGGGTTTCATCAGGCGAAGCAGCGATCGCATGGGCCCGCCGTCGAGTTGGAACACCCCGAGGGTATCGCCACGGGCGAGCAGTTCGTAGGCGGCCGGGTCTTCGAGCCCCAACTCTTCGAGTACGGGCCGGTGCCCGCGGTTCACGGCGATGTTGTCGAGGGTGTCGTCGATGATGGTGAGGTTGCGCAATCCCAGGAAGTCCATCTTGATCAGGCCGAGGGCCTCAGAGGCCGGGTAGTCGAATTGGGTGACGACCTGGCCATCCGCTTCACGCTTCATGATCGGGATGATGTCGATCAGCGGGTCGGAGCTCATGATCACCCCGGCGGCGTGCACGCCCCACTGACGCTTGAGGTTCTCCAGGCCGAGGGCGGTGTCGAAGACGGTGCGGGCCTCGGGGTCGGACTCGATCACGGCGCGGAAATCGGCGGCCTCGCGGTAGCGCGCGTGGTCCTTGTCGAACATGCCGGTCAGGGGCACGTCCTTGCCCATGATCGCCGGCGGCATGGCCTTGGTGAGCTTGTCCCCCATACCGAAGGGGAAGCCGAGCACCCGGGACGCATCCTTGAGGGCCTGCTTGGCCTTGATCGTGCCGTAGGTGACGATCTGGGCGACGCGCTCCTCGCCGTACTTCTCGGTCACGTAGTGGATGACCTCGCCGCGGCGTCGCTCGTCGAAGTCCACGTCGAAGTCGGGCATGGAGACGCGGTCAGGGTTCAGGAACCGCTCGAAGATCAGCCCGTGCACGAGCGGGTCCAGATCGGTGATGCCCATGGCGTAGGCGACCATCGAACCGGCGCCCGACCCACGGCCGGGACCTACCCGGATGCCCTGCTGTCTGGCCCACATAATGAAGTCGGCCACGACGAGGAAGTAGCCGGGGAAGCCCATCTGGATGATGATGCCGATCTCATAGTCGGCTCGTTTGCGCACATCGTCCGGGATGCCGTTCGGGTAGCGCTTGGCCAGCCCGATCTCGTTCTCCTTGACGAACCAGCTCTCCTCGTTCTCCCCCTCCGGGCAGGGGAACCGGGGCATGTAGTTGGCCTTGGTGTTGAACTCCACCTGGCAGCGTTCCGCGATCAGCAGCGTGTTGTCGCAGGATTCCGGGTGCTCGCGGAAGAGATGCCGCATCTGCGCGGCGGTCTTCAGGTAGAACTCGTTCGAGTCGAACTTGAAGCGGTTCGGGTCGTCGAGGGTCGAGGCCGACTGCACGCAGAGCAGGGCCGCATGGGCGGTCGCGTCGTGGGCGTGGGTGTAGTGCAGGTCGTTGCTGGCCACGAGCGGCAGGTTGAGTTCGCCGGCGAGTTTGAGCAGGTCGGTCATGGTGCGGCGCTCGATGTCGATGCCGTGGTCCATGATCTCGCAGAAGAAGTTCTCCTTGCCGAAGATGTCCTGGAATTCCCCGGCCGCCTTCTTCGCCTCGTCGTACTGGCCGAGGCGCAGGCGGGTCTGCACTTCGCCGCCCACGCACCCGGTCGTGCCGATCAACCCGTCCGAGAACTCGGCGAGCAGTTCCCGGTCCATCCGGGGCTTGAAGTAGTACCCCTCCAGGCTGGCCTTGGACGACAGCCGGAACAGGTTGTGCATACCGGCCGTAGTCTCCGAGAGCAGCGTCATGTGCGTGTACGAACCGGCGCCACCGACGTCGTCACGGTTCTGACCGCTGGTTCCCCAGCGCACCCGGGTCTTGTCTCGTCGGTTGGTTCCGGGGGTGATGTACGCCTCGGTGCCGATGATCGGCTTGATGCCGGCCTCCGTCGCGGTTCGCCAGAAATCGAACGCACCGAACACGTTGCCGTGGTCGGTGATGGCGACCGCCGGCATCCCCTGCTCGATGGCCGCGTTGATCAGCGGTTTGACCCGCGCCGCGCCGTCGAGCATCGAGTACTCGCTATGCACGTGCAGGTGCACGAAGGAATCTGTCGATCCACCCGACTTATTCTGAGAGGACAAAACGGCTCCGAGGTGTTGTAATTGGGCGCTACGCGTCAGGCGTCGCGCAGCACGTCGAGGGCGTGCGCGAGGTCGGCCGGGTAGTCGATGGTGAAGGTGACCCACTCCCGAGTGTCCGGGTGGTGGAACGCCAGCTGCTTGGCGTGCAGCCACTGGCGGGTCAGGCCGAGGCGCGCCGTGATCGAGGGATCCGCGCCGTACATGGCGTCACCCACGCACGGATGTCGCTGGGCGGCCATGTGCACCCGGATCTGATGTGTGCGCCCCGTCTCCAGGTGCACCTCCACCAGTGACGCCGAGGGGAAGGCCTCGAGCGTCTCGTAGTGCGTGACGGAATCCTTGCCGCCGGCGATGACCGCGAACTTCCAGTCCGACCGCGGGTGGCGCCCGATCGGCGCGTCGATCGTGCCCGTGCTCGGATCGGGGTGACCCTGAACGACGGAGTGGTAGATCTTCTCGACCTCGCGGTCGTGGAAGGCGCGCTTGAGCGCCGTGTACGCGGTCTCCGACTTGGCGACGACCATCAGACCGCTGGTACCCACGTCGAGGCGGTGCACGATCCCGGCCCGCTCGCTGGCCCCGGAGGTGGCGATGCGGTAGCCGGCCGCGGAGAGCGCGCCGACCACGGTGGGACCGGTCCAGCCCACACTCGGATGCGCGGCCACCCCGGACGGCTTGTTGATGACCACGATGCTCTCGTCGTCGTGCACGATCGTGAGATCCGGCACTGGGATGGGCACGATCGCCAGGGCCTCCTTGGGCTGCCAGGACACCTCCAGCCACGCACCGCCGTGCAACCGGTCGGATTTACCGGCCACGACCCCGTCTAACGTGACTCCGCCGGCCTCGCAGACTTCGGCCGCGAAGCTGCGCGAGAAGCCGAAGAGCTTGGCGATGCCGGCGTCGACGCGGACTCCGGCGAGTCCGTCCGGAAGAGGAAGGGAGCGTGTTTCCATGGCGAGAATCAGGATGCTATCTGGGTGGGGGTGGATTCGGACGGGTCCGAGGCGTCGGTGCGGCGACCGTCGAGGCCGATTCCGCGAATGGTCAGATACATGAAGATGATCATGCTCGACACGATCGCCATGTCCGCCACGTTGTAGATGGCGGGGATCAGCCAGGGCGTGGAAATGAAGTCGATCACGTGACCGAGGCCGAAGGACGGCTCCCTCAGCAGCCGGTCGGTCAGGTTGCCGAGCACGCCGCCGAGCAGGAGCCCGAAGACGACAGACCAGGCCAAAGAGCGGATGCGCCCGGCGAACCAGACGATGAGCACCACCACGGCCACGGCGATGATCGAGAAGATCCACGTCATGCCGGCTGCCAGGGAAAAGGCAGCGCCCGGATTCCGGACGAAGTGCATTTGCAGCACGTCTCCCAGAACCCGGACGATGTCACCCTCGGTCAGTCTGCTGACGATGAGGTACTTACTGATTTGATCCAGAGCGTAAATCCCCAGGGCCACGACGGCCAGGAGGATCAACGCACCGGGGCGCTTCTTCGTTCGAACCTTAGGCGCCAAAGCTCTGGAAGCTCGACTTCGAAGCGTTGCTCGACTCGACCGGCGAAGTGGCGTCGAGGTCGCGCAGCTGGGTCTCGATGTAGCTCTTCAGCTTCTGGCGGTACTCGCGCTCGAAGGTGCGCAGATCGTCGATCTTGGTCTCGAGGACGGAGCGCTCCTGGTCGAGAATGCTGAGTTGCGCGCGCTGCTTGGCTTCGGCCTCGGCGACGAGACGGGCTGCGGTGGCGTGGCCTTCGGCGATAAGTGCATCGCGCTTCTCGGCACCCTCCTTGACATGCTCCTCGTGCAGGCGACGAGCCAGCTGGAGAAGGTTAGTCGTGCCGGCGGTCTCGTCGATGGGCCCGGCAACAACCGGTGCGGCCACGACGGCGGGAGCCACGACGGGCTCCGCGACGGCCTCGGGCGCCGGTGCGACCTCCGCTGCGCCGCCAGAGCTGACGCGAGCCTTGAGCTCCTCGTTTTCCGCAGTCAGTCGGCGAAGTTCAACGACGACCTCGTCGAGGAAGTCATCGACCTCGTCCTGATCGTATCCTTCGCGGAACTTAGTCGACTGGAACCGCTTGTTGACTACATCTTCCGGAGTTAGCGCCATGGCTTTCCACCCTTAAAACTCGAGTTGCGAACATTGTGTTTGCGTTCAACTAACGCTATCAAGGTCCGACGCGTAGTCGGACCGCGTCAGCCCGGCACGCCGTCGGACAAGAATACATGCCCAGTCCGGGGCGCGAGGTATCGGTCAGCGCATGAGCCCGGTGATCGACATGCCGACGATGACGCAGAGCATGGTGATGCTCCAGCCGAAGTCGAAGGCGATCGGGCCGACTCGAAGCGGCGGCAGGAGCCGGCGGAAGAACTTGATCGGCGGGTCGGTCAGGGAATAGGCCAACTCGATCACGACGAGCAGGGGGCCCTGCGGCCGCCAAGACCGGTTGACACTGCGTACGAGGTCGATGATGAACCGACCCCACATCACGAAGAAGTAGAGCAGGAGGGCGTAGTAGGCGATCGCACCGATCAGGCTGACGGCAAACACGGCGGTAACTACGACTGCGCGAAGAAGGACGCCTCGGCATCGGAGTCCTCCGCGGCATTGTCGCCGGACACGACAACGTGGGACGGGGAAAGCAGGAAGACCTTCGCCGTGACGCGCTCGATCTTCCCGTACAGACCCTGGGACAGACCGCTGGCGAAGTCGATCAGGCGGCGCGCATCGGCGTCGCTCATCTGAGACAGGTTGATGATGACCGGGATTCCATCGCGGAAGGACTCCGCGATCACCTGAGCGTCCTTATACTGACGCGGGTGGACGGTGAGGATTTCATTCATGTCTGAGGCAGCCACATTCTTCGGAGCGGAGGTCTTGCGCAGCGGTGTCACCGATGCGCGACCGGCCGAGGCGGGTGCGCCGGCGGTGTGTGACGACGACGCGGACGACGCGGCGTGCGAGGAATTCGGGGCGGAGTGGGGAGCAGCGGACTTCGATGCCGCAGCGCCGGTCGCCGTCGAGTGAGTGGCCGTCGATGCGGGCGCAGCAGTGGGCGCCTCGTACTCGAGTTCCTCGTCTGCCAGACCCAGGTAAACCATGGTTTTCTTGAGCGGGTTGGACATCTCGACCTCCGTGTTGGTGATTCTTCTTGTCCAGATTAACCGGATACCGGGCGATTCCCGGTGATTGCTGTGCCAATTCGAAGGTGTGTCGCCCCTTCGATGATCGCCTCCGCGTAGTCCTGGGACATGCCCATGGACAAGGATTTCGCGTTCGGCGCGAACTGCTGAATCTGCTCGCCCAGTTCGCGAACCCGGGCGAAGGATGGGCGCGGTTCGGCACCGAGCGGGGCCACCGCCATCAGCCCGATCAGCCGCAGTCCGGCCGTGGAGAGCACGTGCTCGACGAGCTTGGGCAGCTCCCCCGGAGCGACTCCGCCGCGAGACGGGTCATCCGTGAGGTTCACCTGCACGAAGCAGTCGACGACCGAATCCTCCGACGCCAATGCATCGACCAGTGATGCTCGATCCACGGAGTGGATGACGTCGGCGTAGGCCCGCACCTGCCGGGCCTTCTTCCCCTGCACCTGGCCCACGAAATGCCAGGTGAGGTCGAGCTGGAGGAGCTCGGCGGCCTTGGCCTGGGCTTCCTGGTGGCGGCTTTCCCCGAAGTTGCGCACGCCGAGGGCGGCAAGTTCCTGGAGGAGCGAGACGGGCTGGAACTTGGTCACGACGATCGTGGTGAGCTCCGCCGGGTCGCGCCCGGCGGCGGCAGCCGCGGCGACGATCCCACCCTGAACGGCGGTCAACCGTTCCGCGAGGCCACCGGCCCCGGGCCTGACCGACTCACTCATCTGGTTGCCATCGGCATTCTCGCTGCCTGCGGCACTACTTGAGGAAGTCCGGGATGTCCAGGTCGTCCGGGTCTTCCTCGAAGGCCGGGTCGGCCACTGCCGCACCGGGCTCGACGCCGGACCAGACCGACGAGGCCGCGGCATCCGTGTAGGGAGCCGAGTCGGTCGCGCCGACCGCCGCAGCACCCGCCGTGCCCACGCCCGCGCCGACCGCGACACCGGCGGCGACCAGGTCTGCGCGGCGCACCTCGACCGCCTTGGCACCGGGCTCACCGCCGTCGAATCCGGCAGCGATGACGGTAACCCGCACCTCGTCACCCAGGGTGTCGTCGATGACGGCACCGAAGATGATGTTGGCTTCCGGGTGCACGGCTTCCTGCACGAGGCGAGCGGCGTCGTTGATCTCGAAAATTCCGAGGTTGGAGCCACCCTGGATCGAGAGCAGCACGCCATGGGCGCCGTCGATCGAGGCCTCGAGCAGCGGGGACGCAACGGCGAGTTCGGCCGCCTTGATGGCTCGGTCCGCGCCGCGGGACGAGCCGATACCCATCAGCGCGGAGCCGGCACCCTGCATGACCGACTTGACGTCGGCGAAGTCGAGGTTGATCAGACCGGGGGTGGTGATCAGGTCGGTGATGCCCTGCACGCCGGCCAGGAGCACCTGGTCAGCCGTGGCGAAGGCCTCGAGCATGCTGATTCCGCGGTCGCTGATCTCCAGCAGGCGGTCGTTCGGCACGACGATGAGGGTGTCGACCTCGTTCTTGAGGGAGGCGACGCCGGCCTCGGCCTGAGCTTGGCGGCGCTTGCCCTCGAAGCCGAAGGGTTTGGTGACGACACCGATGGTGAGCGCGCCGATGGACTTGGCGATGCGGGCGACGACCGGCGCACCGCCGGTGCCCGTTCCACCACCCTCGCCGGCCGTGACGAAGACCATGTCCGCGCCGGCCAGAGCCTCTTCGATTTCTTCGGCGTGATCCTCGGCGGCGCGGCGGCCGACCTCAGGGTCGGCGCCGGCGCCCAGGCCGCGGGTGAGATCGCGGCCCACGTCGAGTTTGACGTCGGCGTCGCTCATCAACAGCGCCTGGGCATCCGTGTTGATGGCGATGAACTCGACTCCGCGGAGGCCGAGCTCGATCATGCGGTTGACGGCGTTGACACCGCCGCCACCGATTCCAACAACCTTGATGACTGCGAGGTAGTTCTGATTTGTTGTTGACACGTCCGGCCTCCGGTGGAACCCTAAACCTCTTGTCGAAGTTTAAAGTTATGCTGAGTATGCAATTCCTGCTTAGAAAGTTATGCGCCAGCCGAACAGGCTCGGGGAGGCGCGCCCGCGTGTCGCGAAGATCCAACCAAGATCTCAGCGGAGAACGGCGCTATCCGGGGAGGACACGTCGTACTCGCCGACGCTGCCGACCGGGTGGCTCACGATCAGGGCCGCGAGCACGACCGCCTTGAAGTCCGACTTCTCCGCACTCCCCCACACAACGCGCGCGCCGCCCACGAGCGTGAGGGTGACGTCGTCCGTGGTGGCGGCGGTGACGGTGTCGAGGGTGGAACGGATGTCTGCCGGCAGGGCCGCGATCACGGCAGCCGCCGCCCGGAAGCCGGCACTGCCGACCCCGGCCCGCGCATCGATCGTGGCGTACCCGGCGGGGCGCTCCGCGCTGCTCTGGATCACTACCCCGGCCGCGTCGACCAGGTCGAACCCGGACTCGGTCACGAGGGCGCCGACGGGCTCCCTCTCGACGACGCGCACGACGAGGGTGTTCGGCGGACGGCTCTCGGTGACGTAGCTCTGGATCAGGGTGAAGGCGGACAGCTCCTTTTGCACCGCGTCGAAGTCCACGAGCGGCAACGGCGTGCCCAGCTGGTCGTCGAGGGCCGATCGGATCTTCTCGGAGGGTACCCGGTTCGCCCCGACGACCTCAATGGTGCGAAGCGCCATCAGGGGCGAGAAGGTGCCGACGAGCACGAAGGCGACGAGCGCGGCCAGGGTGCCGAGCGCCGCCAGCCAGACGTTGCGCCGCCGACGGGAGCGCCAGGTGAAGCGGCGCACCTCCTCCCGTTCATAGAGTTTGCGGGCACGACGGGCGGCCCGGAGCTTGCGTCTGGCCCCGGCCGGAGTCAGCGCAGAGTCGCGGGGCTCCGTGGGTGCGAACGCGGACGAAGGGGAAGAGTCCGGCGCCCGCAGCCGGGACACGGGTGCGATCGTGTCGGCGGCGGGAAGCGTGATCGGCTCGGTATTCGTGTGGTCGCTGTGACCGCTCGACTGGCGTCCTCCCGGCTTGGGACGGGCTGTCTTCGCTGCGGCTGGCTTCGCCCCGGCGCTCTTCGCGGCGGTCGTCTTCGGCCCGCCGGTCCGCTCAGCGCCTGCCGGCGGGCGGTCGTAGCCCTCGGGCCGCTTCATGATCGTCGGCGGGTCATCCGCGCGCCTGCGTGAGCGAGGCGAGCAGCTGGGGAACGATCCGGTAGACGTCGCCGCAGCCGAGGGTGACGACGAAGTCGCCGTCCCGGGCGATCGAGGCGACGTAGTCGGCGGCCTCCTGCCAGTCGGGCACGTAGACGACCTTGCCGGCATCCGTGAACCGTTCGGAAACGAGGGCGCCGGTCACGCCGGGCTCCGGGTCTTCTCGGGCGCCGTACACGCCGAGGACGACGGTCTGGTCCGCCTTCTCCTCAAGCGTCTGGGCGAATTCCTGGGCGAACAGCCGAGTGCGGCTGTAGAGGTGCGGCTGATGCACGGCGATGATCCGGCCGCGGCCGACCACCGTGCGGGCGGCGGACAACGCCGCGGCCACCTCGGTGGGGTGGTGGGCGTAGTCGTCGTAGACGCTGACCCCACCCACGGTGCCGTGCAATTCGAAGCGGCGCTCGGTGCCGCCAAAACCCGAGATGGCGGCCAGGGACGCCTCCGGGGCGAAACCGAGGCCGACGAGCACCGCGAAGGCGCCGGCGGCGTTGATGGCGTTGTGCCGACCTGGGATTCGGAGGGTGGCGAAGTAATCGCTTCCGGCCCAGGCCACGCCGAAACGTACCGGTCCGTCGGTGACGACCGAGTGCACGCGCACGTCGGCCGCGGCGTCCTCGCCGAAGGTGATGACCCGTTTGCCGGCGAGCTTGCCCGTCACGCTGACCGCGCCGGCGTCGTCGGAGGAGATGACCACGAACTCGGTCGCGTTCTGTGCGAATTCGACGAACGCGGCCTCGAAGGCCTCGAGCGAACCGTAGTGGTCGAGGTGGTCAGGGTCGACGTTGGTGACCAGGGCGACGGCCGTGTTGTAGAGCAGGAACGAGCCGTCCGACTCGTCGGCTTCGACCACGAAGAGGTCGTCGGTGCCCGCGCCGGCCGACACGCCGAGCGATTCGATCACACCGCCATTGACGAAGCTGGGATGCGTTCCCAGGCCGAGCAGGCCGGTCACGATCATGCCGGTCGAGGTGGTCTTGCCGTGGGCGCCCGCGACGGCCACGAGGCGGTGCTTCTCGATCAGCCAGGCAAGCGCCTGGGAGCGGTGCAGCACGGGGAGGCCGCGTTCGTTCGCCAGCACGTATTCCGGGTTGTCCTGCCAGAGTGCCCCCGTGACGACGAGGCTGTCGGCTTCGCCGACATTCTCAGCGGCGTGGCCGATCGCGATGTGGGCTCCCAGCTCGCGCAGGGCGAGCACGTTGTCGGACTCGCGCACATCCGAGCCGGTCACGGTATGCCCGGCGGCGAGGAACAACCGTGCGATCCCACTCATCCCGGAGCCGCCGATGCCCACGAAATGCACCGTGCCGAGGTCACGGGGAATGGTGAGGTTCAGGTCGGGCTTGATCACGGTTGCTGGCTCTTCTCAGTCGGAGACGAATGCTGGTGTGCGTTCGGTGCTGGTGTGCGTTCGGTGCTGGTGTTCTGGTGCTGGAACAACGTTAGCCGCTGTGATCAGGCGAGGGCGGCGTGGATGAAGTCGGTCATTCGCACCGAGCCGTCGAGTCCCCCGACGGATGCCGCCGCGACGCCCATCCGGCGCACGCGCTCCCGGTCGGTGAGCACGGGAACGAGCTCGCGCTGCACCCAGTTCGGCACGAAGTCCGCATCGTCGACGAGGATCCCGCCGCCGGCGCCCACGACGTCCGCCGCGTTGAAGCGCTGCTCGCCGTTGCCGACGGGGTACGGCACGTAGACGGCCGGGATGCCGAGGGCGCTGAGTTCGCACACGGTTCCGGCGCCGGCCCGGGACACCGCGAAGTCCGCCGCGGACAGCGCCAGGTCCATCCGGTCGCAGTAGGAGATCAGGCGGTAGTGGTGCAGACCTGGGTCTGTCACCTCCGACTTCTCACCGGTGATGTGCAGCACCTGCCAGCCGGCCCTGATCAGACCGGGAGCCGAGGAAGCGATGGTGTTGTTCAGGCGCCGAGCGCCCAGGGATCCGCCGGTGACCAGCAGGGTGGGGCGGTCGGCGTCGAGGCCGAAGAACGCCAAGGCCTCCGGGCGCGCCTGAGCCCGGTCAAGCTCGGCGATCTCGAATCGCAGCGGCATCCCGACGACGGTCGGGTGGCGGATCCGGGTGCCGGGAAAGGCCACCGCGACATGGCGGGTGAACCAGGCGCCGAGCCGGTTGGCCAGCCCGGCCCGGAAATTGGCCTCGTGGATGACGATCGGCACCCCCGCCCGGCGTGCCGCGAAGTAGGCCGGGGTCGAGACGTAGCCGCCGAACCCGACGACGACGTCGACCGTGCGGAACCGGATCAGATCGGCCACGTCGCCAATGGCACGGTTCAGCCGTGGCAAAAAGGAGAGGGCCTGTCGGTTCGGCCGGCGTGGGAAAGGCAGTCGGGGAACGAAGACGAGCTCGTAGCCGCGGGCCGGCACCAGGCGGGCCTCGAGGCCCTCCCTGGTGCCGAGAACGATGACTGTCGCATCCGGTTCCCGGCTCATGATGGTGTCGGCGACGGCCAGCAACGGGTTCACGTGGCCGGCGGTTCCGCCCCCGGCCAGCAGATAGGTGGTCACTATCGGGCTCCTGACGTGTCGGTCGACATGGCGGTGCGTCGTGGCGGCTCCGCGTGGTCGCCCCGGGTGAATGAGAGCACGATGCCGATCGCACCGAGGGTCGTGAGCAGGGCGGTGCCGCCGGCGGACACCAACGGGAGCGGAACACCCAGCACCGGGAACACGCCCAGGACCACGCCGATGTTGACGAAGGCCTGGCCGATCAGCCAGACGAGCACGGCGGCCGTCGACACGCGGGCCTGCAGGCTCGTACTGGTGCGCATGATGCGCAGGAACGCGAAGGCCAGCAGGATGAACATGAATAGGACGACGATGGCCCCGATCAGTCCGAGTTCCTCGCCGACGATGGCGAAGATGTAGTCGTTGTCGGCCGCGGGCAGCCAGGACCACTTGGCTTTGGAGTTGCCGAGCCCGACGCCGAAGATCCCGCCGTTAGCGAGTGCCCAGGTGCCGTGCAGCGGCTGCCAGCAGGGTGCCGAGATGGGGCCGTCGAGCTCTTCGCAGCCGGCTCCCATGAAGCTCAGGATGCGCGTCATCCGGTTCGTGCTCGTCAATGCCATCAGAACCGCGAGCACGACCCCGGCGCCGAGAGGCACTGCCAGGAGGCGCAGTCGAACGCCGGCGAAGAACAGGGCTCCGAAGAGGATACCGGCCATGATCAGGACGGTTCCGAGGTCACCGCCGATGAGCACGAGCAGCACGGCGCCGCCGCCCACGCCGAAAACCGGAATGTACACGTGGCGCCAGTCGTCGAGCCGTTTCTCCTTCTGCGACAGGATCATGCCCAGCCAGACGACGAGGGCGAGTTTGATCGCCTCGGAGGGCTGGAACTGGACTCCGCCGACCGACAGCCAGTTGGTGTTGCCGGCCACCTCGACGCCCAGCGGCGTGAACACGACCAGGCATTGCAGGAGACAGGCGACGATGAGCAACGGCCACGCCACACGCCGCCAGAACTTCAGCGGCAGGTGGCTGATCATCAGCATCACCGGAACGCCGATCAGCGCAAATCCCCCCTGGCGCAGGACGGTGCCGAAGAAGCCGGTGTTCTCCAGGTAGGAGTCGACCGAGGAAGACGACAGCACCATGACCAGGCCGAACACGACGAGGAACAGGGTCGTGCCGAGCAGCAGGAAATAGCTCGCGGACTCGGCCTTGAACACCCGGCCGAAATGAATTCGGGTGGAGGCGACGGGCGCGGCCTGCCTAGGCGCCGGGGTTCGAGGCGGAGTCTTCATCCGCCTCACCTCCCAGGTGGTCCCGTACGGCTTCTGCGAACAACCGGCCCCGCTGGGCGTAGTCGGTGAACTGGTCCATAGACGCCGCGGCCGGGGCCAGCAGCACGACGTCGCCGGTTTCTGCGAGACCGGCCGCGAGGCGGACCGCCCCGGGCATCACCCGACCAGTGTCGTCGGCGTCGATCTCGAACACCGGCAGCTCCGGCGCGTGTCGCGCGAATGCGTCCCGTAACACGGAGCGGTCGGCTCCGATGATCACGGCCCCGCGCAGGTGGCCGACGTGCCGGGCTACCAGGTCATCGACATCGACGTCCTTGAGCAGGCCGCCGACCAGCCAGACGACGGTCTCGAAAGCGGTGAGCGAAGCATCCGCCGCATGCGGGTTGGTGGCCTTCGAGTCGTCGATCCAGCGGATGCCGGCAAACTCGGCAACGATCTCGATCCGGTGCGCGTCGAGGCGGAAACCCTCCAGGGCGTCGTGGATGACGCCGGGCGCGACGCCGAAGGACCGGGCCAGAGCGCTGGCAGCGAGGATGTCAGCGAGCAGGTGCGGCGCGCTGAGCCCGTGGGCCCGGAGTTCCGGCGCGGTGGTGATCTCGATGGCGGTCTCGAACCGGTCCTCGTGGAACGCGCGGTCGCAGAGGATGCCCTCGACGATGCCGAAGTCGCTGGGCCCGGGGGCGCCGAGGCCGAAGCCGATGGCCCGGGCACCCTCCTGCACGTCGGCGTCCTCGACCATACGGATGGTCGCGGCATCCGCCTTGTTGTAGACGCAGGCCACCTGGGTATTGGCGTAGACGGTGGCTTTCGCATCGCGGTACGCCTCGGCCGAACCGTGCCAGTCGAGGTGGTCGTCGGCGATGTTGAGGCAGACGCTGGAGAACGGCACGAGGGCGCCGGGACCGGTGCGGGGCAGGTGGTGAAGCTGGTAGCTGGAGAGTTCGACCACGAGCACGTCCCAGCCCTGCGGGTCGCGCACGGCGTCGAGGACGGGCACACCGATGTTGCCGCAGGGTGCGACGCGCAGGCCGGCGGCGGCGAGCATGGTGGCCGTCAGCTGCACGGTGGTGGTCTTGCCGTTGGTGCCGGTGACGAGGATCCACTCGGCCGCGGGCCCGACCTTGTCCCGCAGGCGCCAGGCCAGCTCGATGTCTCCCCAGACCGGTACCCCGGCCCGAGCGGCCCAGAGCAGCAGAGCGTGGTCGGGGTGGTAGCCGGGCGAGGCGATCAGAACCTCCGGCCGGTGCCGGGTCAGTTCATGCGGAACGACGCCCGGCGCGGCCTGCACCAGTCTCGCCCCGATCACGTCGAGCAGGCGGATGGTGTCGGCAGGAGCGTCCCCCGCCACGACGAGCACATCCGCGCCCAGTTCGACGAGGGTGTCGGCGGCTGCGAAGCCGGTGACGCCCAGACCGAGCACGGCGACACGGAGGCCGGACCAGTCGGAGTGCCAGCTGGTCAACCCGTCGAGGCGCGCGGCGTCAGCCCCAGCGGGCCCGACCTCATCGGCGTGGCGACCAGCCACTAGCTGGCCAGCCATTCGAGGTAGAAGGTGCCGACGCCGGCGGCCACGAACAGCCCGCCGATGATCCAGAAACGCACCACCACGGTGACCTCGGCCCAGCCCTTGAGCTCGAAGTGGTGATGGATGGGGCTCATCAGGAAGATGCGCTGGCCGCGGGTCACCTTGAAGTAGGCGCGCTGCACGATCACCGATCCGGCCTCGATCACGAACAGGCCGCCGATCAGCACGAGCAGCAGTTCGGTGCGGCTCAGGATGGCCAGGGCGGCGAGGGCGCCGCCGATGCCGAGCGAACCGGTGTCGCCCAGGAAGATCTTGGCCGGCGAGGTGTTCCACCAGAGGAAGCCGATCAGGCCGCCGACGATGGCCGCGGAGACGATGGCCAGGTCGAGCGGGTCCCGAACGTCGTAGGCGCGGTAGAGGTCGGCGATGTCCGCTCCCCCGAAGCGGGCCTGGTTGGACTGCCAGAAGCCGATCACGATGAACGCGCCGATCGACAGGATCGACGACCCGGTGGCGAGCCCGTCGAGGCCGTCGGTGACGTTGACGCCGTTGGACGTGGCCGTCACGATCAGACAGATCCACAGCACGAACAGGGAGATGCCGATGATGCTGCCCAATTGCATGAAGTCCAGCGGCAGATCTCGCAGGAACGAGATTTTAGTCGACGCCGGCGTGACGCCGTTGGCGTTCGGAAACTGGATGGCCAGGATGGCGAACGTGCCGGCCACGAGAACCTGGCCGGTGATCTTGGCCCAGCCGCCGAGCCCGAGGCTGCGCTGGTTCCGCGTTTTCAGGAAGTCGTCGACGAAGCCGACCATGCCGAGGCCCACCATCATGAACAGCACCAGCAGCGGCGACGCCGTGACCGGGGACCCGGTCAGCCACATCGCCGAGAAATAGCTGACCAGGGCGCCGAGGATGATGATGATGCCACCCATGGTGGCCGTGCCGCGCTTGGCGTGGTGGCTCTGCGGGCCGTCGTCGCGGATGAACTGTCCCCAGCCCAGCTTCTTGAACAGCCGGATGAACAGCGGCGTCAGCGACAGGGTGAAGACGAGGGAGAAGGCTCCGGCCATCAAAAGTGCTCTCACGAGAACCACTCTCCCAGACGGTCGCCCAAAAATCTCAGGCCGGCGGAATTGGAGGATTTCACCAGCACGGTGTCCCCCGGTTGCACTGTGGCGCAGAGCAGGTTGAAGGCCTCGTCGGCATTCTCGACGAAGGCAGACTCCCCGTCCCAGGATCCCTCGTTGATGGTGCTGATGTGCATGCGCCGCGCGCCGCGCCCGACCACGATGAGCTGGGAGATGTTGAGGCGCACGGCGAGCAGCCCGACGCGGTCGTGCTCCTCACCAGCCAGTTCGCCCAGCTCGCTCATCTCGCCGAGAACCGCGATGGTGCGCCGGCCGGGAACACCGATCTGAGCGAGGGTCTTGAGCGCCGCCGTCATGGAGTCCGGGCTGGCGTTGTAGGCGTCGTTGATGACGGTCACCCCGTCCCGGCCGCCCATGACCTGCATGCGCCAACGTTCGGCGGTCTGCACGGATTCGAGGGCGGAGACGATGTCGTCGATCGCGACTCCCAGGATCTCGGCGGCGGCGGCGGCGGCCAGAGCGTTCATGACATGGTGTTCGCCGAGCACCTGAAACGCCACCGGGCGGGACTGGCCCGAGGCCAGGTGCAGCGTGAACGTCGTTCCGGACGCGGAGGCGTGCACCGCGGTCGCGCGCACTCCCTCCTCGCCGTACTGGCCGAACCAGACGATCCGGGCCCGGGTGGAGGCGGCCATACCGGCGACGCGCGGGTCGTCGGTATTCAGCACGGCGACATCCGTCGCCAGCAGCTCGGTGACCATTTCGGTCTTCGCGCGGACCGTGGCTTCGATGCCTCCGAATTCGCCGGCATGGGCGAGGCCGACCTTGAGCACGATCCCGATGTCGGGACGGGCCATCCGGATGAGCCGGGCGATCTCTCCGACGCCGCTCGCACCCATCTCCGCCACCAGGAAACGGGTGTCGCGGGTCAGTTCGAGCATGGTCAGCGGCGCGCCGACCTCGTTGTTGAAAGATGCGCGGGCCGCGACGGTCGGGCCGACGCGCTCGAGCACGGCGCGGAGCAGGTTCTTCGTCGTGGTCTTGCCGTTGGATCCGGTGACGGCGACGATCTTGAGGTTGCCGGCTTCCCGCACGCGGGCCACGACGTCGGTGGCGAGGGCGCCGAGGGCGAGCACGGCGTCCGGCACGACGATCTGCGCCACGGGGAGATCAAGGTGTCGTTCGACGATCAGCAGGGTGGCGCCGCGTTCGACGGCGGCCGGGGCGAAGAGGTGGCCGTCAGTCACCGCACCGGGCTTGGCCACGAAGATGGAGCCGGGAACGATGTCGCGCGAGTCGGTGTGCACCATTCCGTCGGTCACGGAGTCGATGCTCCGAGAGGTTCCGTCCAGGTGGAGCGTGCCGTCGACGGCCAAGGCGATCTGGCCCAGGGTCAGGGCGATCATCTACAGCCACCCCGCATCGCGCAGCGCCTGGCGGGAATCGTCCCGGGCGGAGTACGGAATCTTCACGCCGGCAACCTCGTGGTAATTTTCATGGCCGGGTCCCGCATACAAGATCGCGTCGCCTTCTTTCGCTAGGGACAGCGCCGTCCGGAACGCCGTCCGGGGGTCGGGCACCTCATGGAACTCTCCGCCGGGCACGGCCTCCCGTGCGGCAGCGAGCAGAGTGGCACGAATGGCCGCGGGGTCCTCGAACCGAGGGTGGAAGTCGGTGATCACGACGACATCCGCCCCGCGGGCAGCGATCGCCCCCATGTCCGCCCGTTTCGTGGTGTCGCGGTCGCCGTCGGCGCCGAAGACCATGATCAGTCGGCCGGGAGTGAACTTACGGATGGCGGCGAGGGTGTTCAGGAACGCGTCCGGGCTGTGCCCGTAGTCGATGTAGACGAGCGGTCCCGTGTCCCCGGAGATGCGCTCAGCGCGCCCGGGGATGTAGACGTCGATTCCGCCGTCACGATCGAGGGAATGGGCGATCGCCTCGAGGTCGTAGCCGGATTCGACCAGCATCAGGATGGCCAGGGCGGCGTTGGCGGCCATGAACCAGCCGACCAGGGGAACCCGGGTCTGCAGGCGGCGCCCTTCGGGGCCCTCGAGCAGGAACTCGGTGTACAGCGCGCTCTCGGAGACGATGGACATGTGCCAGTCGGCGGCGACGTCCGGGTTGCTGCTCAGGGTGGTGACGGGGATGCGGCACTCGTCGACGATCCGGCGGCCCCAGTCGGAGTCGACCGTGATGACGCCCCGCCGGGAGCGGTCGGGCTGGAACAGCTCGAGTTTGGCCTGGAAGTACTCGTCGAGGCCCGCGTAGTCGTCGAGGTGGTCGTGACTCAGATTCGTGAACCCGGCGACGTCGAAGACGAGCCCGTCCACGCGGTGGCGGGTCAGCGCCTGGGCGGACACCTCGATCGCAACGGCGCGCACCTCGGCCTCTCGCATGCGGGAGAGGAGGGCGTGCAGCTCGGTTGCCTCCGGGGTCGTCAGCGAGCTCACCACGGCGAGGTCGCCGATGCGGCGCTCGGCGGTCGAAGTGAGGCCGGCCACAACGCCCAGTTGGTTGAGCAGGGCGAAGAGGAGATAGACCACGCTGGTCTTGCCGTTGGTGCCGGTGACGGAGAAGAGCGTGGCCGGATTGGCGTCGGTGCGGTAGATCCAGGCGGCGACGGCACCGAGCGCGGCGCGCGCGTCCGGGGTCACCAGGATCGGCAGGCCGCTGTCGGCGGCCAGCACCGCCCCGGCCTCATCGGTCAAAATCGCGACCGCACCGGACTCGCGGGCGCCGGCGGCGTAGGACGCGCCATGACTCGCGCGCCCGGGAACGCCGACATAGAGGTCTCCGGGCTGAACGGTTCGGGAGCTCAGGCTCACGCCGGTGACCTCGAGGCCATCGACATCGCCGTGCACATACAGTTCGAATTCATCGACCAGTCCCGACAACGATCTGGGGACCGGATGCTGAGGACGGAGAGCCGAGGGTGCCAATTCGGTCACGGGGCTCGCTTTCTTACCAGGTACCGGGAAGGGCAGGCGCGGTGGCGCCCGAGGGGACTGCCCGGTACTTCTTCAGCACCTGACTCATGACCTCTTGAAAGATCGGAGCAGATGCCGCGGAAGAGTTCAGTTTAACAGGGTCGGCGAGGCTGACCGAAACGACATACTGCGGATCGTCGCCCGGAGCGAAGCCGGAGACCGACACCAGGTACCCCTTGGTGTACCCACCCCGACCATCGGGCATCTGCGCCGTCCCGGTCTTCGCGCCCACCCGGTAGCCCGGAATCTCCCACGTCTTGGCCAGCCAGGCCTTCTGGTAGACCATCTCGAGGATGTCTGCGGTCTCCCGGGCGGCGGCGGCCGACACGACCGGGGTACCGACCGCTTCGGGCACGTCGGTCATGCTGCCGTCAGCGTGGCGGCAGCCTGCGACCAGTTGCACGGGCATCCGCACGCCGTTGTTGGCCAGGGTCTGGTAGATACTGGAGACCTGGATGGCCGTGGTGGTGAGCCCCTGACCGAACATGGTCGCGTACTTGGTCTGGTTGTCCCAATCTTCGAAGGGGCGCAGGGTGCCGGATTCCTCGGCGAGGAAACCGGACTCCGAGGCCGAGCCCACACCGAACTTACTCATATAGTCGTAGCGCTGCTGGTCACTGATCAACTCGCCGAACTTCGACATGCCCGTGTTCGAAGACTCGATCATCACGCCCGTGAGGGTGAGGTTCAGGTCGGCGTGGTTTGAGCTATCGTTCACGTTGGCACCGTTGGGCGGCAGGTACCGGTAGGGCGCGACGACCCGGCTCAGCGAGGTGGCGGCCCCCGCGTCGAGAACGGATGCCGTGGTCAGCGCCTTGTACGTAGAACCGGGCTCGAAGGGGGCGGTGAAGGCCCGGGAGCCGCGGTCCTCAGCGTCGGGGGTGCCGTTGACGTTGTTGGGGTCGACCGACGGGTAGTCGGCGACCGCGACGAGCTTCCCGGTCTTCACCTCCTGCACCACCACGTTGCCCCAGGCCGCGCCTGTGGCGACGGCCTGTTCGGCCAGCACCTGCTGCACGAACCACTGCAGGTCGGAGTCGATGGTCGTGACGACGTCGCCGCCGTCCTTGGCCCGGACCGTGGTGACGGTGCTCTGGGGCAGGCGCACGCCATCCGCTCCCTTCTCATAGGTCTCCGTGCCGTTGGTGCTCGCGAGGCAGGCGTCCTGCCCGAGCTCGATGCCGGCCTGAGCCTCTCCCCCGGAGGAGACGAATCCGACCAGGTTGCCGGCCACGGCGCCATCCGGGTAGACCCGGCCCGGGTTCTTCTCGGCGTACATCCACGGGATGTCGAGCTTGTCGATGGCCCGGAACACCGAGACGTCCACGGCCCGCACGACGACGGCGTAGTCGGAGTCCTTGTCGGCGGCCAGGGAGCCGGAGATGATCTGGAGGATCTCGTCGCCGGTCTGCCCGGTGAGGGCGCCCACCTCCGCGGCCGCCTGCGCGACCGTCACGGTCACGTCCCCATCGTCGGTGGTGCGGTCGAATTCCGCGGCGTTCCGCGGAGACAGGGTGATGTCGTACCGCATGACCGTGCCGGCCAGGACGACCCCGTTCGTGTCGACGATGTCTCCGCGGGCTCCGTAGACGGGCTGCTCGACCGACCGGTTGCCCAGCGAGTCGGCGCTGAGCGTCTCGGCGCGCACGACCTGGATGTCGACGAGCCTGACCACGAACACGGCCACGAACACGAGCAGGATCAGGATCGTCGCGGCACTGCGCCGCCTGCTGGACCGGGAGCTGCTCGCCACCTGCGATTCCTTACTGCGGCCGGGGCCGCGGGTTGGGCGCGTTCTGGGAACGAAACTAACGGGAGGCGGGCGGGACGTCCCTCGCGAGACGGGCGAATCGGGGCGGGCTAGCGGGTCGTGGGCGTCGGCAGAGCGTTGGGTTCGGCTGCCGGGGCAACCGGGGCGACCGCCGCGGGGACCTCGGCCGGTGAACCGCCGAGGCTGGCCCCCTGACCGGTGGTCTGCGGCAGTTCCGTGACCAAAGGTACGCCGACGAGGAGCGAGTTGGGCACCAGGCTCGCCGTACCGGCCGAGCTTCCGCTGGCGGAGGCGGGCGCTCCGAGAACGGCGGCGTCGGACAGGCGAAGGTACACCGGGTTGGAGTTGCTGACCATGCCGAGTGCTTCCGCGTTCGCGGCCAGGCTCTGCGGGGACGAGACCCGCACGAGGTCCTCGGTGACGCTCTCCGCCGTGCGCCCGAGTTCGACCTGGCTGGCCTGCAGCCGGGACACCTCGTAGGCGGACTGGGAGATCCCGACGCTCAGCAGCAGCTGAGCGAGCACGATGGCAGCCACGCCGGTGACGGCCGAGAGTGCGTAGACGATCTTCGGACGCGCGTGACGCTGGCTGCGCGGCGAGACGATCTCGATGTGGCGAGGCTCCGGCACCGAAGCGGTGTCGGGGGTGCTCTCCCAGTTGGGTCGTGGTGCGCGTGCGAGGTTGTCACTCATGCGGCTCTCCTCAGTCGCTCGGCGGCGCGAAGGCGAACCGGCGTTGCGCGCGGGTTTCTCGCCTTTTCTTCGTCCGAGGCCAATTCGGCCCCTCGGATCACAAGCTTGAACAGTGGTTTGTGTTCGGGAAGTTCGATCGGCAATCCGGCAGGGGCGGTGGAGCCGGATGCCTTTGCCAGGGACTTCTTCACGATCCGGTCCTCGAGGGACTGGTAGGCCATGACGACGATGCGCCCACCGACCGCGACCGAATCGAGCGCTGAGGGAATGGCGCGCTCGAGCACGGCGAGTTCCTGGTTGACCTCGATGCGCAGCGCCTGGAAGACCCGCTTCGCGGGGTGTCCGGCGCGCTGAACAACAACCGGTGTGACGGCGGTGATCACGGAGACCAGCTGGGCCGACCGCACGAACGGGGTGGTCTCCCTGGCCTCGACGATGGCCTTGGCGTAGCGTGCCGCCAGCTTCTCCTCGCCGTACTCGTGGAAGATCCGGCGCAGCTCCTGCTCGCTGTACGTGGCCACGATGCGCTCGGCCGTCAGGTCGCTGGTGTTGTCCATGCGCATGTCCAGCGGCGCGTCCTTGGAGTAGGAGAAACCACGCTCGACCCGGTCGAGCTGGAGCGAGGACACGCCGAGGTCGAAGAGCACGCCGGACACCTCGCGGATGCCGAGGCCGGCCAGCGCGTCCTGAATACCGTCGTAGACGGTGTGCACGAGGTGAACCCGGTCGCGGAACGGCTTCAGCCGCTCCTCGGCGATCGCGAGGGCGTCGAGATCCCGGTCGAGTCCGACCAGGACGAGCCCGGGGAACCGCTGCAGGAACGCCTCGGCGTGCCCGCCCATGCCGAGAGTGGCGTCGACGAGCACGGCGCCGGGTCGTTCCAGTGCCGGTGCGAGCAGCTCGACGCAGCGGTCGAGCAGAACTGGGGTGTGGATATCGTTGATGGCCATAGTCCCGGGTGGTTCCTGATTCCTGATCCCCATCCATTCGTCTCTGCCACCGGGGAAGTGTGTCAGGCAGAACGGCTGGGAGTCAGGCGTCAGGAGCTAGATGAGTCCCGGAATCACCTCCTCCGTGATGTTCGCGAATGGTTCTTCCTGTTCGGAGAGGTACGCGTCCCAGGCGGCGGTGTCCCAGATCTCTACCCGGTTGCCGGCGCCGATCACGGTGAGGTCCCGGTCGAGCCCGGCCCAGGCGCGCAGGTTCGCGGGGATGGTCACCCGGTTCTGCTTGTCGGGCTGCTCTGCGCTCGCGCCGGAGAACATCATGCGACTGAAGGAGCGCCCGCTCTGGTCCGTGAGCGGCGCCTGGGAGATCTTCGCGTAGTACGCCTCGAACTCCCGGGTCGTGAACACGTAGAGGCAGTTCTCCTGGCCTCGGGTCATGACGATCCCGGGAGACAGCTCGTCCCGGAATTTTGCGGGAAGGATGATGCGGCCTTTTTCGTCGAGCTTGGGGGCGTACGTGCCAAAGAACATTCATCCCCCCTCTCATCCGGTCACGGTCCAGATCTTGCTCCACTTTACTCCACTTTGATCCACCAAACAGAATAAACGCGCAAATATTGGAGAAATTCACCCTACTGATCCGCATGAAAACGGGGGAAAGCGGAGTGGAGGGAAATTCAAGGCCGGGTTTCATTTCGCACCGTTTGTGGGCACAAAAAAAGGGCCGATCGGATGATCGGCCCTGTCTGCGAGGTGCGGTGGAGCGGAAGTGCAGTCGAGCGGTGGTGAGAAGGTTACTGCTGGCCGTCCTGGCGACGATCCCAGCGTTCGTTCATGCGATCCATGAAACCGCGCTGAGACGACCGCTGCTGCTGGTTCGGACGGGAGCGCGGAGCGGATGCGGACATCCGCCGGGCGGACTTGCTGGGCGTGGTCGCGAACAACACCCCGGCGAACATGATGATGAAGCCGAGGACACCGAGCCAGAGCTGCTGGATGGCCACGCCGGCGATGAGAGCACCGATGCCGGCAACCGCGGCCAGAACCCCGATGGAAATCGAGCGGTAGTCGGGCCGGAGGCTGCTGCCTCCGACGGTCGCCACGAAATCGGCGTCATTGTGGTAGAGGCCGCGCTCCATTTCTTCGAGGAGTCGCTGCTCTTGTTCCGAAAGCGGCATCTCATTCCTCCTGTTTGGGATCGCGCTGTGCTTCACCGATTCTAACCCCGCCGTGATGGCTAGGCTAGGCAAGTGGCGCAAAGCAATCATCTGATCGATCTGGTTCATTCTCGCATCGACGAATTCCTCGAAACCCGTTTACCAATTGTGACTACCATCAGCTCCGATCTCACGCCGCTGGTGGAGTTCTCACGGCAGTTTCTCAGCGGTGGCAAACGCTTCCGGGCGCTGTTCTGCTACTGGGGCTGGCAGAGCGTCGGCACAGGCGGATCCACTGGTGCGAACGGGGATTCCGACCACGCCCTGACCGCGCTGGTGCCGGTCATCTCCGCGGCGGCGGCCCTGGAAATCTTCCATGCGGCAGCACTCGTCCACGACGACATCATCGATAATTCGGATACCCGACGCGGCGCGGCCTCCGCCCACAAACTCTTCGAGGGCATGCACGGCCAAAGCGGATGGGCAGGCAGCCAGGTCGCGTTCGGCCGGGCCGCCGGAATCCTTCTCGGCGACCTCTTGCTGGGCTGGAGCGATGAGCTGCTCGACGAGGGGCTCGCGGCAGCCACCGACGCGTCGGCCGCGGCCCGGGCACGGATAGAATTCAACCGGATGCGCACCGAGGTCACTGTGGGCCAGTACCTCGACATCTTCGAAGAACGCGCCTGGTTCTCCCAGCCCGAAACAGAACTCTTCGACCGGGCGCTGCGGGTCATCGTCTTCAAGTCGGCCAAGTACAGCGTGCAGGCGCCGCTTGTGATCGGCGCAGCCCTGGCCGGCGCCGGCCCGGACCACCTCGACGCCCTGCGTGCCTTCGGACTGCCGCTAGGCATCGCATTCCAACTTCGGGACGACCTGCTCGGGGTGTTCGGCGACGCCTCTGTCACCGGCAAACCGAGCGGTGACGACCTCCGCGAGGGCAAACGCACTGTACTGGTCGCTCTGGCGCGCGAGAACCTGACGGACACGGCCCGCGAGAACCTGGACGCGCTCCTCGGCGACCCGCTGCTGACGGAAGCACAGATCGGGATGTTGCAGCGCGCCATCGTCGACAGCGGCGCCGTCGATCGGATCGAGGCGCTCATCGACTCGAACGTCGCCGAGGCCCTCGCAGCTCTCAAGGGATCACCGATCAGCGGCGCGGTCACGACGCGGCTGATGGAGCTGGCCGAGACGGTGACCCGCCGGGCGTTCTAGGAGCGCGGAAAAGTCAGGCGAGCGCCTGGGCGACCCGGCGCACTTCGGCCTTACGGCCGGCAAGCAGCGCCTGGACCGGGGGAACGCCGAGGCTGCCGTCGACCTCAAGGAGCCAGCGCATCGCCTGCTCGTCACTGAAGCCGTCGTCGGAGAGCACGATCAGCGTGCCGCGCAGCTCGGGCAGCGGGGCGCCGTCCCTGATGAACGCGGCGGGAATCTGCAAGGGGCCGTTGTCACGGCGCATGGCGAGCAGCTGCTTGTCGTCGATCAGCTGACGCACGCGGCTCTGGCTGACGCCGAGCACCCGGACGAGGTCGGCGATGGACAGCCACTCTTGATCTGAGAACGATTCGGTCACTCCTCAAGCCTCCCATGATTCGACGGGGCGGACAAACTCTCATGGCGCAAACGCGCGTGTTGATGCCCAGAATGGGGGCCAACCTGATTGACTGGGCAATGCTGTGCCAGCACCGCTGTCGCACGCAATCGACGGGAGCGGAATGTCGGCACCAGCCAGCAGGAACAGTCCAGCCAGCAGCACCAGCGACGCGAATTCTTCGACGCCCGGTGCGGGCCACCACCGGCACGCCACCGAACGACGGGGTCTGGGCATCCTGGTCACCGTCCCGCTCGTGGTGATCAGCACGATCGCGATCAGCCTGAACCTGGCGTCGCCGGCGGATGCCGCCACCATCGCGAAGAAGCCGCTCAAGAGCAAGAGCATCCTGCCGACCGCGGTGCCCGCCGGCGCAGGTCGGCAGAGTATCGCCGCCGTCGCGGCGCCGACCCAGTACCAGGTCGTCGAAGGCGACACCGTGAGCAGCGTGGCCGGACGATTCGGTCTCTCCACCGCATCCGTGCTCGCCCTCAACGGCCTTGGCTGGTCCGCGGTGATCTTCCCGGGCCAGATGCTGACCCTGGCCGGTCTGGCGCAGCCGTCCGCTCCGGCTCCGGCGCCCGTCGCCGCCGAGATCTCGCGGTACCTGATCCAGAGCGGGGACACGCTTTCCGGCGTTGCCGTCGCGCACGGGCTCTCCCTCGAGGCCCTGCTCCGCGTGAACGGGCTCGACGCGGGCAGCATCATCTTCCCCGGGCAGGCCGTCGTGCTGCCGCCGGGCGACGGTGCCGCGCTGGTCTCGGCCGCGCCGGCCGCAGCCTTCGCCCCGCTGAATGCTTCCGGCACGCACACGATCGCCGCCGGCGAGACCATCGGAGCCCTCGCGGCCGCGGCGGGCGTCTCGGTGCAATCCGTTCTCGACGCCAACGGCCTCGGCTGGTCCAGCATCATCTACCCCGGCCAGGTCCTGTCGATCCCGTCCGGCTCCGTTCCCGCGGCGCCGGCGATGGAATCGGCGATCCTCATCGAGGAGGCCGCCCCTGCGCCGTCTGCAGCGCCCGGCGAGGTCACGCCGCTCAGCGAGGACATGCGCCGGTACGCCGAAATCATTATCGCGAGCGGTCGCCGCGCGGGTGCCGGCGACTCCGCAATCGTGATCGCCCTGGCCGCCGCGGCCCAGGAATCCGGGCTGCGCAACGTGCAGTACGGCGACCGCGACTCCCTCGGCCTCTTCCAGCAACGCCCCAGTTTCGGCTGGGGAACCCCCGAGCAGGTGCTCGACCCGGAGCGGGCCAGCCTCGCCTTCTTCGGCGGCCCCGTGAACCCCAACCCCGGCATCACGCGCGGACTGCTCGACATCCCCGGCTGGGAGTCGATGACCGTGACCGAGGCCGCGCAGACCGTGCAGATCTCGGCTCACCCGAACCACTACGCGAAGTGGGAAACATCGGCCCGGGCCTGGCTGGCCGATCTCGGCTGACCTGCAGCTCGCATCCGCTCAGGCTTGAAAACCCTGACTTGCGAGTGTTCCGGCACAGGGAACGGCTTCGCAATCCCTAGACTCGACTAGTGAGCGATACCTCTGCCGATCCCATGGTCGGTCGTCTGATAGACGGCCGCTATCAGGTGCGCTCACGGATCGCCCGCGGTGGCATGGCCACCGTGTACCTCGCGACCGACCTGCGCCTCGAACGCCGGGTCGCCATCAAGATCATGCACGGGCACCTCGCCGACGACAACACGTTCAAGGCCCGGTTCGTGCAGGAGGCCCGCTCGGCCGCCCGGCTCGCGCACCCGAACGTGGTCAACGTCTACGACCAGGGCCAGGATGCCGATATGGCCTATCTGGTCATGGAATACCTGCCCGGCATCACTCTGCGCGACCTGCTCAAGGACTACGGCCGGCTCACCAGTGAGCAGACGATGGACATCCTCGAGGCGGTGCTCTCGGGCCTCGCCGCCGCGCACAAAGCAGGAATCGTGCATCGCGATCTCAAGCCGGAGAACGTTCTCCTGGCCGACGACGGCCGCATCAAGATCGGCGACTTCGGACTCGCCCGGGCCGTCAACAACAACACGGCCACCGGGCAGGCCCTGCTCGGCACGATCGCCTACCTCTCCCCCGAACTCGTCACGCGGGGCATCGCGGATGCCCGCAGCGACATCTACGCGCTCGGCATCATGACCTACGAGATGCTTACCGGCGAGCAGCCCTATGTCGGCGAAGCGCCCATGCAGATCGCCTACCAGCACGCGAACGACAACGTGCCCATGCCTAGCGCGCGGATACCCGCGATTCCGCACGAGCTCGACGAACTGGTGCTCTGGGCCACCGCCCGCGACCCGGAGCAGCGCCCCCGGGACGCACGTGTCATGCTCGATCAACTGCTCGACCTCGACAAGCTCGTGCGCCCGACCTCCCCGGCGACCGGACAATCCGCGACCATGGTGCTGCCCGGCGGCGTGACCGCAGCGGTGGCCGACGCGGACACCCAGATCCTCGGCGGTGCCCCGCTCGCCCCGGCGGTGGCCGGCGTGGCCACGGCGGCTTCTGCCTCGGCACCCGCCACCACCATTCTCCTGGCCGACAAGGCCCGCACACGCAAGTTCCGCGGCTTCTGGCTCTTCGCGCTGGTGCTCATGCTGGCAGCCCTTGCCGGCGGAACCGGCTGGTTCTTCGGCAACGGCCCCGGCTCAGAGGTCCCGATTCCCGCCCTCGTCTCGGTGTCCCCCGACGACGCGACCGCCCAGCTCACCGGGCTCGGGCTGGAGGCGGCGCTCGGCACCGAGTTCAGCGGCACCATCCCCGCCGGCCTCGTCTCCAGCACCAACCCGGATTCGGGCACCCGCGTGGCGAAGGGCAGCACGGTGACGCTGCGTGTATCCCAGGGCCCGCAGCCGATCGTTCTGCCCGTGCTGGCGGGATTGACGGCCGATGCTGCGACCTCCGCCGTCACGGAGCTGAAGGCAGGCATCGGGGCGACCGATTCCCTCTTCGACGACACCGTGGAATCGGGCCTGGTCATCTCCGCGAGCCGCGAATCCGACGCCGGGGACGTCTCCCAGGGTGGGGACTACTTCGTGGGCATGAAAGTCAATCTGGTTCTCTCACTCGGCCCCGTACCGGACGTGTCCGGCGAATCCGTCAAGGACGCCACCGCGATCCTGGCGGAGAAGGGGCTGCTCGTCACCCCCGGCGACGAGGTCTACAGTGAGTCGATCGCCGAGGGAGACGTCGTGAGCGCGGCCCCCGTGAACGAAGGTCCCGTGCGCACCGGCGACACGTATGCACTCACTACCTCCCTCGGCCCGGCACCCGTCACGGTGCCCAACGTCGTCGGCCTCCCGTGGAACGAAGGCAAGCAGGTGCTCACCGACCTGGGATTCAAGCTGAGCTACAATCTCGGCGCGGATGCCATCGCACCGCTCCTGAGCGTCGCATCGACGAATCCCGAAGCCGGCACCGCCGCGCCCAAGAACAGCACCATCACCCTCAAGCCGACGAACCCGTTCGGCTAGACAGCCGTCCCGGCCGGGCCGGCCGTACCCGGCGGTTCCCATGCCGGAGCGGGCACCCGGGGCCGGGTTAGCGAGCGGCAAGCTCCTCGGCAACCAGGAAGGCGAGCTCGAGCGACTGCATGTGATTCAGGCGCGGATCGCAGAGCGACTCATAGCGGGTCGCCAGCGCGGCCTCGTCGATGTGCTCGGAACCACCCAGGCACTCCGTGACGTCGTCGCCGGTAAGTTCGACGTGAACGCCGCCCGGGTGTGTGCCGACGCTGCGGTGCGCCTCGAAGAAGCCGCGCACCTCGTCGACGACGTCGTCGAAACGACGGGTCTTGTACCCGGTGGGCGTGGTCACACCGTTGCCGTGCATCGGGTCGGTGACCCAGAGCGGCTTGGCCTCACTGGCCTTGATCGCCTCCAGCAGCGGCGGCAGGGCGCTGCGCACCTTGCCCGCACCCATCCGGGTGATGAACGTGAGACGACCGGGTTCGCGGTTCGGGTCGAGCTTGTCGACCAGGCGCAGCATGTCGTCGGTTGACGTGCTCGGGCCGAGCTTGACCCCGATCGGGTTGCGCACCCGGGAGAGGAAGTCGACGTGCGCACCGTCAAGGTCACGGGTGCGCTCCCCGATCCAGATGAAGTGCGCGGACGTGTTGTACGGCGTGCCCGTGCGGGAATCGATCCGGGTCATCGGACGCTCGTAGTCCATCAGCAGACCCTCGTGGCTGGTGTAGAACTCCGTCCGACGCATGGCTTCAAAGTCGGCGCCGCACGCGATCATGAACTTGATCGCGCGGTCGATCTCCTTGGCCACCTTCTCGTAGCGCTGGTTGGCCGGGTTGGCGGCGAAGCCCTGGTTCCAGCTGTGCACCTGGCGCAGGTCGGCGAAACCGCCCTGCGTGAAGGCACGGATCAGGTTGAGGGTGGAGGCGGCGGTGTGGTAGCCCTTGACCAGGCGGGCCGGGTCGGCCTCGCGCGATTCGGGTGTGAAATCGTAGCCGTTGACGATATCGCCGCGGTAAGCCGGCAGGGTGACGCCACCCCGGGTCTCGAAATCGCTGGAGCGTGGCTTGGCGAACTGGCCGGCCATCCGGCCCATCTTGATCACGGGCATCGACGCGCCGTACGTCAACACGACGGCCATCTGCAGCACGGTCTTGACCCGGTCGCGGATCTGCTCCGCGGTGGCGCCGCTGAACGTCTCGGCGCAGTCCCCGCCCTGCAGCAGGAAGGCATGGCCGCCGGCGGCCTCGGCGAGCCGGTTCCGTAGGATGTCGACCTCGCCGGCGAAGACGAGCGGCGGCTGCGTGGACAGTTCGGCAGATGCCGCGGCAACCGCATCCGCGTCGGGCCAGGTCGGCTGCTGCTTGATCGGGAGGGTGCGCCAATAGTCCAGGCCGGCAACCACAGATCGATCTGCGAGCACGACTGGTTCGGTGGGGTCTACCACGGGACTATTCCTTTTTTGTCTGGTCCGGCAAGAAAAATATTGCGGGCCGGGCTATCGGGTCGGGGTCTGTCGGCCCCTGGGCAACCGTCTGATTCTATCGGGTCAGGCTGGCCCGCTTTTCTTTCACGCTGGTCGCGTAGACGTCCACATACTCCTGCCGGCTGAGGGCCTGCAGCTCGTACATCAGCTCGTCGGTCACGGACCGGAGCACGAACCGGTCGCCCTCCATGCCGTCGAAGCGGCTGAAGTCGAGGGGTTTGCCGATCACGATGCCGATCCGGCGCACCTTCGGGATGCGGGTGCCCGTCGGCATGGCCTTCTCAGTGTCGATCATGGCCACAGGGATGACCGGGACCTCGGCCTCGAGCACCATCCGCGCCACGCCGGTGCGGCCCCGGTACATCTTCGCGTCGGGACTGCGGGTGCCCTCAGGGTAGATGCCGAGCACGCCGCCGGAACCCAGGACGCGCAGGCCGGTGTTGAGGGAATCCTCGGATGCCTTGCCACCCGACCGGTCGATCGGCAGCTGGCCGGTGGCCTTGAAGAACTGGCGTGTCGCCCAGCCCTTGAGCCCCTTGCCCGTGAAGTACTCACTCTTTGCGAGGAAGACGACGCGACGCGGAACGACCAACGGCAGGAACACCGAGTCGATGAACGACAGGTGATTGCTCGCGAGGATCACACCGCCCTCTTTGGGGATGTTCTCGAGCCCGACCACCCAGGGCCGAAAGATAGCCAGCAGCAGAGGGCCGATGACAATGTTTTTCATGAGCCAGTAGAACATCGTTGCTCCCTCGGTAACCCGGAAAGCCTACTGCGCGAAAACGTGTTTCCGCGCCAGGTCGGCCGCACCGACGACACCGGCGTCGTTGACGAGCTGCGCGATGGCGAATTCGGCCTCCGGGTGGAAGCCCCTGGCCGGCAGATTTTCGAGGTATGCGGCGCGGATGGGCTCGAGCAGCAGTTCACCGGCAGCGGCGACGCCCCCGCCGAAGACGAAGATCTGCGGGTCAAGTACGGCCGCCAGGCTTGCGCAGGCCTGCCCGAGCGAGCCGCCCAACTGCCTCAGGGCGGCCAAGGCGCCGTTGTCACCGTCCTGGATCAGCCGGCCGACCTCTTTGCCGGTCAGCTTGCCTTTGCGCTCACGGGCGGCCGCGAGGCCGAGGCCGATTCCGCCGGCATCCGCCAGCTCGGTGGCAATTCGAAGCAGGGCGCGACCCGAACCGTACTGTTCGATGCAGCCGTGGGCGCCGCAGCCGCAGAGGCGACCGCCGGGCACCACGCGCAGATGCCCGAGCTCGGCGGCACAGCCGAAGCCACCGCGGAAGAGACGGTTGTCGGCGACGATAGCTCCGCCCACTCCGGTGCCGATGGTGAGGGTGACCATGTCGGTGTAGCCCCGGCCGGCGCCGAAGGTGAATTCCGCCCAGCCCGCGGCGTTCGCGTCGTTCTCGATCAGGATGGGCAGGTCGAGCCGCGCCTCGAGAGTGGCCCGAAGCGGCTCGTGGCGCCAGTTGACGTTGGGCCCGTAGTAAACGGTGGACTGGGCGGCGTCGATGAAGCCGGCCGCGGCGATCCCGGCGGCGACGACCTCCTCGCCCCCCGAGAGCTCCGTGATCATGTCGACGACGGCGTCTTCGATCCCGCGAGGATCGCTCGCGGTGGTCGGGCGTCGATCCGAGCGGATGATCGTTCCGGATTCGTCGACCAGGGCCGCGGCGATTTTGGTGCCGCCGATGTCGATACCAATGGCGTGCACAGAGGACTTCTTTCGTCGATGGATAAAGTGGGGCGCTCTGCGGGGCGAGACAACGAAGCCGGTGCGTCCCCCTAGAGTGTAGTGAACCAAGACACGGCCAGGCGAAACGGCTGCTTCCACGAAGTGACGTGGATAGAGTGAGGCAAATCGCCCGCCCGGTACCAGAGGAGCTACCGTGAAACAGTACGATCTGCCCGCCATCGTTCCCGCAGACCCACAAGCCAATGTCACCGATCTCCTGGTCGAACGCCTCAAGGCGACGCCCGACTCCGTGTTGTTCTCACTGCCGAGAAACGGAGCTTGGTCCCCCGTCACCACCACGGAGTTTCATGCCCAGGTCGTCGCGCTGGCCAAGGGGCTCGTCACGGCAGGAATCCAGCCCGGAGACAAAATCGGCTTGATGTGCAAGACCCGGTATGAGTGGACGCTGATCGACTTCGCCACCTGGTTCGCCGGTGCCGTGCTGGTCCCCGTTTACGAGACCAGCTCCCCCATCCAGATCCAGTGGATCCTGGGTGACTCCGACGCCGCGGCGGTGATCGTCGAGACCGCCGAGCACTTTTCCCGCTTCGACGAGGTGCACCCCGAGCTCGGCAGCGTGCAGAAGGTCTGGCAGATCGACCTCGGTGACCTCGACAAGCTCGCGGCCTCCGGGGTCGACGTGCCGGATGCCGAAATCGAGCGGCGTCGCTCGCTGGCCGTGGGTTCGGACATCGCCACCCTGATCTACACCTCGGGTTCCACCGGCCGTCCCAAGGGCTGCGTGCTTACCCACTCCAACTTCGTCGAGACGTCGCGCAACTCGGCGGTGGCGCTGAAAGAGGTGCTCACCGACGCGAACGGCGCTTCCACGCTGCTGTTCATCACCACCGCGCACGTTTTCGCCCGATTCATCTCGGTTCTCTGCGTGCACGCCGGTGTGCGCGTCGGTCACCAGCCCGATACCCGGAAGCTGCTCGAATCGCTCGGCACCTTCAAACCCACTTTCCTGCTCGCAGTGCCGCGGGTGTTCGAGAAGGTCTACAACTCCGCCGAGCAGAAGGCGCTGGCCGCCGGCCGAGGCAAGATCTTCGAGACGGCCGCCCAGGTTGCCGTCGACCACTCGATGCTGGTCGATCAGGGCAAGAGCGTTCCGCTGATGCTCAAGCTCAAGTTCACGCTCTTCGACCGTCTGGTCTACAGCAAGCTGCGCGCGGCCATGGGTGGCAACGTGAAGTACGCCGTCTCCGGTTCGGCTCCACTCGGCATGCACCTGGGTCACTTCTACCACAGCCTCGGCATCAAGATCCTGGAGGGCTACGGCCTTACCGAGACAACCGCGCCGACCACCGTGGGTCTGGCCACCAAGTTCAAGATCGGCACCGTAGGCCCACCGCTTCCCGGCGTCTCGGTGCGCGTCCTGGACGACGGCGAAATCGAGGTCAAAGGCGTCAACGTCTTCACGGAGTACTGGAAGAATCCCGTGGCCACCGCGGCCACCTTCCACGACGGATGGCTCCGCACCGGTGACATCGGCGCCATGGACAGCGACGGCTTCCTCACCATCACCGGGCGCAAGAAGGAGATCATCGTCACGGCCGGCGGCAAGAACGTCGCCCCGGCGGCGCTGGAAGACCCGATCCGGTCCAACCCGCTGATCGGCCAGGTGGTCGTCGTCGGCGATCGCAAGCCGTTCATCGCCGCCCTGGTCACGCTCGACCCCGACATGCTCGCGGTCTGGTTGAACAACAACGGCGAGGACGCGGGAATGACGCTGGCCGAGGCATCCGTCAACGCGAAGGTTCTCGCCGAGGTGCAGCGCGCCATCGACCACGCCAACGACCACGTATCGCGGGCGGAGTCGATCCGCAAGTTCACGGTGCTGACGACCGAGCTGACCGAAGCCGCCGGGTACCTGACCCCGAAGCTGAGCATCAAACGGGACATCATCCTGCGGGACTACGCCGATCAGATCGAGGCGATGTACCTGGGCGCCCCGGTGACCGGGACGAACCCGGTCAGCAGCTAGCACTCCCCGCGACGACCAAAACAGGTCCCGTCGTCACAGTGGCGACGGGACCTGTTTCGCGTCGTCCGGCCGCCTGGGTCGGAACCAGTAGATAAGGGAGCCCCAGCGCCGTGCCCAGCGTCGAACCAATTCGACGGAGATTCTGCCGTAGAACTGCCGTTTCTGCACGTTGGGGGACGTTTCCGGCAAAATCTCCGTCGAATTCGTGGGGGGGGCGGAGGCCCTTTAGGGCCTCGGACCCGAACGACTGGGGTCAGAACCAGCTCGACGCGCGGACCTCTTTCATGGCGGCCCGCCGGTTCTCCTTGTCGAGGCGGTCCAGGTAGAGCAAACCGTCGAGGTGGTCGGTCTCGTGCTGCAGGGCCTGAGCCATGATCCCGGACCCGGAGAGTTCGACCGCCGTGCCGTCGAGGTCGATGCCGGTCACCCGGGCGAACGGGTACCGTTTCGTGGGATACCAGAGGCCCGGCACCGACAGGCAGCCCTCGTCGACGAGCTCGGGCTCCCCCGAGACCTCCACGAGGACCGGGTTGAGGATGTACCCGATCTCGCCATCGACGTTAAAACTGAATGCGCGCAGATTCACGCCGATCTGGGAGGCCGCGACGCCGGCCCGGCCGGGCAGTCGCACACTGTCGACCAAGTCCTCGATCAGGCTCCGCACCCGGGCGTCGATCGTGCCGATCGGGTCGGAGACGGTTTTGAGGACGGGGTCTCCGAAGAGACGGATCTGGCGCTCGGGCAAGGGTGACTCCAAGTCATGGATGCGGGGGTACAGGGGTACCGGATCGGTTTAGACGCCGCGGTCGGCCGGAAGACCCTCCACGACGACGGCCGCGAGGGTGCGGGCCGCGAGCCGGGTGATGGGCTTCAGATCGTCGAAGGAGATGATGCTGCCCGCGGCGAGCTGCGGGTCCCAGGGGATGCGCACGATCTCCCGCACCCGAGAGCGGAAATGCGATTCGATCTCTTCCAGCTTCACCAGATTCGTGCCCTGTGTCGCCGTGTTGAGCGCGACGACCGCGTTGCGAACCAGGTCGCCGTAGCCGTTGGCTTCCAACCAGGTCAACGTTTCGGACGCCAGCCGCGCCTCGTCGATGCTGCCCCCGGAGACGATGACGATCGAATCGGCCCGCTGCAGCGTGGCACGCATGACGGAGTGCACGATTCCGGTGCCGCAGTCCGTGAGCATGATCGAGTAGTACCGCGCCGCCAGGTCGGCGACGACGTTGTAGTCGTTCTCGTCGAAGGCCTCGGAGAGGAGCGGGTCGGTGTCGGATGCGAGGATGTCGAGTCGGGTCGCGTCGCGGGAGACCAGCGACGAGAAATCGGTATAGCCGCCGATGGACGCGGCCTTCGTGACCACGTCGCGCACGGTGGACCGGGTCTGTTTCGTGACCCGCTCGGAGAGGGTGCCCCGGTCGGGGTTCGCGTCGACGGCGATGATGCGGTCTTCGCGGGCATCGGCCAGGGCCATGCCGATCAGTGCGGTGACGGTCGTCTTGCCGACCCCGCCCTTGCGGGTGAGGATCGGCACGAAGCGGGTGCCGCCCTCGAAATCCTTGCGGATGCGCGCGTCGAGTTGTTTGGAGGCGCGCACCGTGGCCGAGTCGCCGAGGTTCACCAGATGCAGGGTCGCCGAGTAGACGAAACTGTTCCAGGCTCCGCGGGGCGGCGGTTTGGTGCGACGGTTGACGGCCAGCAGCCGATCGGGCGTGAGCATGGCGGCGGACTCGGGGGCCGGTCCGCCGGCGGGGCGCAGACTCTCCCGGCGGGTGTGCGGAACGGCGTCGCTCACGGCCGGACCGGAGAGGGCGCGGACCGCCCCCGTGACGGCTGCGGACAACCGATCGGCGCGCGCCACGGCCGGGGTGCTGATCTCGATCGTGTGCGTAGCCGGGCGTTTCAGGTTCTCCGGCAGGGCCGCCGCCAGGTTCACGATCGTGTGCGGCGGTAGTTCGCTATGGTACTCGTCTCCCGGCTCGGCGAGAGGCTCGATGGAGGCGTCCGGACCGGACGCCTCGGCGCCTGTGCGCTTATCTGACAAAAAGATCAGTCCCTTCGTCGATAGATCGCACCAAGCCTAGCGTGGACGCACCACCACCAGCAGATCGCCCGCGTCGACCTGCTGGGTTCGCGGCACGGCCACCCGTTCGATGTTTCCCGCGATGGGCGAGGTGATCGCGGCCTCCATTTTCATGGCCTCGATCGAGGCGACGGCCTGCCCGGCCTCGACGGTGTCGCCCTCCTCGACCTGGAGGGTGACCACCCCGGAGAACGGCGCGGCGATCTGGCCCGGCCGGTTGGCATCCGCTTTTTCGGCGACCTTGATGCTGACCGTGATGTTGCGGTCCCGCACGAACACGGGTCGGAGCTGTCCGTTCAGCGTGGTCATGACGGTGCGCATGCCCTTGTCATCGGCCTCGCCGATGGCCTCAAGCCCGACGTAGAGGCGCACGCCCTTGTCGATCTCGACCGCGTGCTCAATGCCCTGCTGGAGACCGTTGAGGTAGTCCACCGTGTCGAGCACGGACAGGTCACCGAAGAGTTCCCGGATCTGCTCGAATTGGCGCGTGGGCGCCGGGAAGAGCAGCTGGTTCAGCATCATTCGGCAGGTGAGGCCGTCGCTGCCCAAGGCCGCGCGTTCCTCCTGGGTGAGCTCGGTGATTCCGACGCGGACGTTGCGCCCGGCGAGAACCTTGCTGCGGAAGGGCTCGGGCCAGCCGCCGGGCAGGTCGCCCAGCTCCCCCGCCATGAAGCCGATCACGGAGTCGGGCACGTCGTAATTGCCCGGGTTCTCAGCGAAGTCGGCCGGGTCGGCACGCACGGCGGCGAGGTAGAGGGCGAGGTCGCCGACCACCTTGGAGGACGGCGTCACCTTCGGCACCCGGCCGAGGATGTCGTTGGCCGCGGCGTACATGTCCTCGATCAGTTCGAAGTCGTCGGCGAGGCCGAGCGCGACCGCTTGCGTACGCAGGTTGGACAGCTGGCCGCCGGGGATCTCGTGCTTGTAGACGCGGCCGGTGGGCGCGCGCAGACCGGATTCGAAGGGATGGTAGACCCGGCGTACATCTTCCCAGTACGGCTCGAGGTCGCAGACGGCCTGTAAGGATATGCCGGTGTCGCGTTCGGTGTGGACGAGCGCGGCGACGAGGGACGACGCCGACGGCTGGCTGGTGGTGCCGGCCATCGGGGCGCTGGCCACGTCGACCGCGTCGGCGCCGGCGCGGCTGGCCGCGAGCAGCGTGGCGAGCTGGCCGCCCGGAGTATCGTGCGTGTGCACGTGCACCGGGAGGTCGAAGCGCGACCGCAGGGCGGTGACGAGCTTCTCGGCCGCGGCGGGGCGCAGCAGGCCGGCCATGTCCTTGATCGCGAGGATGTGCGCGCCGGACTCCACGATCTGCTCCGCGAGCCGGAGGTAGTAGTCCAGGGTGTAAAGCTTCTCGGCCGGGTCGAGCAAATCGCCCGTGTAGCAGAGCGCGACCTCGGCGATGGAGGAGCCCGTCGCCAGCACGGCGTCGATGGCCGGGCGCATCTGCGAGACGTCGTTGAGGGCGTCGAAGATGCGGAAGATGTCGACGCCTGTTTTGGCGGCCTCGCGCACGAACGCATCGGTCACCTCGGTCGGGTACGGAGTGTAACCGACCGTGTTGCGGCCGCGAAGCAGCATCTGCACGTTGATGTTCGGCAGGGCCTCTCGCAGCGACGCCAGTCGTTCCCAGGGGTCTTCGCCGAGGAAGCGCAGCGCCACGTCATAGGTGGCGCCGCCCCAGGCCTCGATCGACAGCAACTCCGGGGTCATCCGGGCCACATACGGGGCCACGGCGACGAGGTCGCGGGTGCGCACCCGGGTTGCCAACAGTGATTGGTGGGCGTCGCGGAAAGTGGTGTCCGTCACGGCCAGGGCGGTCTGGGCACGCAGGTCCGCGGCGAAGCCGGCCGGGCCGAGCAGCTGGAGCCGTTGGCGGGAGCCGGCCGGAGCCGGTTCGGACAGATCGAGCTTCGGCAGCTTCTCGGCCGGGTTCAGCAGGGTCAGCGGCACCCCGTTGGGCTTGTTGACGGTCACGTCGGCGAGCCAATTCAAGATCTTCGTGCCGCGGTCCTTGGAGGCGCGGCCGCGCAGCAGCTCCGGGCGCTCATCGATGAAGGAGGTGCTCAGGTTGCCGGACGCGAAGTCCGGGTCGTCGAGCACGGCCTGCAGGAACGAGATGTTCGTGGACACGCCACGGATACGGAACTCGGCCAGGGCGCGCTTGGATCGGGTCACGGCGGACGGGAAGTCCCGGCCCCGGCAGGTGAGCTTGGCGAGCATCGAGTCGAAGTGCGGGCTGATCTGGGCACCGGGGTTGATTGTGCCGCCGTCGAGCCGGATGCCGGCGCCGCCGGGCGAGCGATAGGTGGTGATCTTGCCCGTGTCCGGGCGGAATCCCATGGTCGGGTCCTCGGTGGTGATGCGGCACTGCAGGGCCGCCCCGCGCAACACGATCTTGTCCTGCGTGAGTTCGAGCTCACGGAGCGTCTGGCCCGCGGCGATGCGGATCTGGGACTGCACGAGGTCGACATCCGTCACCTCTTCGGTCACGGTGTGCTCGACCTGGATGCGCGGATTCATCTCGATGAACACGTGCTGGCCGGCGCGTTCGCCGACCGTGTCGAGCAGGAACTCGACCGTGCCCGCGTTCACGTAGCCGATCGAGCGGGCGAAGGCGACCGCATCGGCGTACAGACGCTGGCGGATCTCGTCAGAGAGGTTCGGCGCCGGAGCGATCTCGATGACTTTCTGATGGCGGCGCTGCACGGAGCAGTCGCGTTCGAACAGGTGCACGGTCTCGCCGGAAGCATCGGCCAGGATCTGGACCTCGATGTGACGCGGCCGCAGTACGGCCTGCTCAAGGAACATGGTCGCGTCGCCGAACGCGCTGTTGGCCTCGCGCATGGCTTCCTCAAGGGAGCCGCGGAGATCGCTCAGCTGAGCCACCCGGCGCATGCCGCGGCCGCCGCCGCCGGCGACGGCCTTGGCGAAGATCGGGAACCCGATATCGTCGGCCGCGGCGATCAGCTCGTCGACGTCGCGTGAGGGCGCGCTGGACCCCAGCACCGGAACGCCCGCCGCGATGGCGTGCTCCTTCGCGGTGACCTTGTTGCCGGCCATCTCGAGCACGTGCTCGCCCGGGCCGATGAAGGTGATGCCGGCCTGGCGGGCCGCGAGGGCCAGCTCGGGGTTCTCCGAAAGGAAGCCGTAACCGGGGTAGATGGCATCGGCTCCGCTCTCCCTGGCCACCCGGATGATCTCGCTCACCGTGAGATAGGCGCGCACCGGGTGTCCCGGTTCGCCGATCTGGTACGCCTCGTCGGCCTTCAGGCGGTGCAGCGAATTGCGGTCCTCGAAAGGGAACACCGCCACGGTTTTGGCACCCAGCTCATAAGCCGCCCGAAAAGCCCGGATCGCGATTTCCCCGCGGTTGGCAACAAGAATTTTCGTAAACATGCAGACCTTTCAAGCGTGACGTCGCGCACAGCTGACGGTTAGGTTCTCCAAGACTAGTGAAGGTAACGTATCTACTTGTGCACGTACTAAGCGTTAGCTCCCTCAAGGGAGGAGTAGGCAAGACCACGGTAACCCTGGGTCTGGCGTCCGCTGCCTTCGCCCGCGGCGTGCGAACCCTGGTGGTGGACATTGATCCGCAGTCGGATGTGTCAACCGGAATGGACATCGAGGTCACCGGCCACCTCAACATCGCCGATGTGCTCGCCTCTCCCAAGGAGAAGGTCGTTCGCGCCGCCATCGTTCCCAGCGGCTGGACGCGCGGCCGCCCCGGCACCATCGACGTGATGATCGGCAGCCCGTCGGCCATTAATTTCGACGGGCCGCACCCGAGCATCCGCGACATCTGGAAGCTCGAAGAGGCACTCTCCACGGTCGAAAAGGACTACGACCTGGTTCTGATCGACTGTGCTCCGTCGCTGAACGCCCTTACCCGCACCGCGTGGGCGGCCAGTGACCGCGTTGCCGTGGTCACCGAACCCGGCCTGTTCTCCGTGGCCGCGGCCGACCGGGCGCTGCGCGCGATCGAAGAGATCCGCCGCGGACTCAGCCCTCGTCTGCAGCCGCTCGGTATCATCGTCAACCGTGCCCGCGTGGCGTCTCTCGAGCACCAGTTCCGGATCAAGGAACTCCGCGACATGTTCGGCCCGCTCGTACTCAGCCCGCAACTGCCGGAACGCACCTCGCTTCAGCAGGCGCAGGGCGCAGCGAAGCCGCTGCACACCTGGCCCGGCGACAGCGCCCAGGAAATGGCGCGCTACTTCGATCAGTTGCTCGAACGCGTGCTGCGCACGGCCCGCATCGGCGAGTACGCGGAACAGCACTAGCCAGGGAGCGTCAGCCGGACAACGTTGACCGGATAGGTTGACCGGTTAGTGTCAGCCGCACAGCGTTAGCCGATCGTGTCGACTGCGTGTGAACGCTCCGCTAAGAGACCTTGCGGCTGCCCCGGCGAAGGGACAGCTCGTCCGACGGGTCGATCGGAAGGGTCTCCAGTTCGACCAGGCTCGTCTCGACCTCGCGTAGCACCTTGCCCACGGCGATGCCGAACACGCCCTGACCGCGGCTGACGAGGTCGATGACCTCATCGTCGGAGGTGCACAGGTAGACGCTGGCGCCGTCGCTCATCAAGGTGGTCTGGGCGAGGTCGCTGACCCCCGACTCGCGCAGTTGGTTCACCGCGGTGCGGATCTGCTGCAGGGAGATGCCGGTGTCGAGGAGCCGCTTGACCAGTTTGAGAACCAGGATGTCCCGGAAGCCGTAGAGACGCTGGGAACCCGAGCCGGCAGCACCGCGCACGGTGGGCTGGACCAGGTCGGTGCGGGCCCAGTAGTCGAGCTGACGGTAGCTGATTCCGGCGGCCCGGGCCGCCACGGCGCCACGGTAGCCGAGGTTGTCGTCGAGCTCGGGCATTCCGTCGGTGAAGAGAAGGCCGAGTCCGTAGCGCGAGGCATCGTCACGCTGATTCAGCTCGCTCATACGATGGCCTCTCGGAGGTGGGTCTGCGATACGGATGATCGCTGCATCCACGCTACCGAGGCGGACCGTCCTGATCAACGACATCCGGTCGAGTAAATTGGCGTGTCGGGCTCGACTACTTGGTCAGGCGCCCCAGGGCAGAACGGATTAGACTGCCGCGGATCACTTCGAGCTGGCCGGCGATCTCGACCGCCATTTCGGCGGCCTTAGCCCGGCTCGATGCGTCTTTACGGCGGGAGAGCGGCACGAGGGCACTCTCGATCAGGCCGAGCTCGCGTTCGGCCGCGCCACGGAATCCGCGCAGGTGGCGGGGCTCGATTCCGCTGCGCTGCAGTTCGACCAGGGCCCGCAGCACGCTGAGCGCGTCGTCGCCGTAGAAGTCGGCCGGCAGGATGATCGATGCGGAAACGGCGTCGTGCAGCAGCATCGCGGAGGCCCCTGCTTCGCGCAGCAGTTCGTCGCGGTCCAGCCGGCGGGCGATCGACAGCATCGACGGTCCCGGCGTCACCCCGCCGGGCAGGGTCGGCGAGAGGCCCGCGTCAAGGTCGGCCAGGTAGCCCCGGATGACCTTGAGGGGGAGGTAGTGATCGCGCTGCATGGAGAGGACCAGGCGCAGCCGGTCCAGGTCACCGGCGCAGAATTTGCGGTAGCCAGACTCCGTGCGCGCCGGCGCGACCAGTCTCTGTTCCTCCAGAAACCGAAGTTTGGACGGGGTCAGTTCCGGAAATTCCGGCGTGAGCCGGGCAAGCACCTGTCCGATGCTGAGCAGTGACGTCGCGCCCGGCGCTCTGGCCTGGGCTGCGGACGCGGGCACTACTCGCTCGCCTGAAGCTTGAGGTCGTGCCGCGAGGCGTAGAACGTCAGCCGGAACTTACCGACCTGGACTTCGGCGCCGTCGTGCAACAGCGCGGTGTCGATGCGGACCCCGTCGAAATACGTGCCGTTGAGGGACACCAGGTCTTTCACCTCGAACTTGGATTCGTGGCGCAGGAACTCCGCGTGCCGACGAGATACCGTGACGTCGTCGAGGAAGATGTCCGCATTGGGGTGACGGCCCACAGTGGTCACGTCCGCATCCAACAGGAAACGAGCGCCGGCGTTCGGGCCGCGCCGGACAACGAGCAGCGCCGAGCCGGAGGGCAGAGCCGCGATGGCTTCCTGTTCTTCGGCCGTGACGTCACCGTCGAGTGATGCCAGCTGGGCCGCGAATTCCTGCCCGAACGTCATCGTCGTGTCGGTATTGGAATAGTTATCGGGCGCGGCCTTGCGCTGGGGTTCATTCGTCTTTTTGGAATCGTTCACCGTACACCTCCTGGTCCTCCAGCGTATCGGATGGAACGGGCTGAATTGCCCGCGGAATGCGAATCACCCGGACGGTCTCGACGGCGTAGATTATGCCTGCCCACCAGTAAAGAAACGCTCCCCAGATGCCAAAGGCCCAGCCCACCGGGAGCGACCACCAGGACACCGTGGGGAAGGCCTCTCCCAGCATGATCATCGGCAGGGCGTAGAAGAGGCAGAAGGTCGCGACCTTGCCGAGCTGGTGAACGGGCAGAGGCCCGAATCCGTAATTCGCGAGGATGACGCCGAGTCCGAGCAGGAACACGTCCCGTCCCACGATGACCAGGACGATCCACCAGGGCATTAGGTCGCGCCAGGCCAGTCCGAGGAGGGCGGCGAAGATGTACAGCCGGTCGGCGGCCGGGTCGAGCAGCTGGCCGAGCCGCGTGATCTGGCCGAACCTCCGGGCCAGGTAGCCGTCGAGGAAATCGGTGAGGCTGGCGACCATCAGCACCAGGAGCGCCCAGGCATCCTCTCCCCGCACCAACACGACCAGAAAGACCGGCACCAGCGCAAGGCGCAGCATGCTGAGCAGATTGGGCAGGGTGATCACCTTTGAGCTGACGCCGGTTCCCTCTGCCCCTGTCACAATCATCGAGTCTACCGACGCGGCGGCCGAACCGGAATGCGGCCTCGTCAGTTTCCCGACACCCGTTTATGCCCCTTGTCGGCGCGTTTCTCGGATTTATCCGACGCGCCCGGCTTCGCCTGGCCGCGGCTGCGCTCCACGCTGCGGCGGAGGGCCTCCATCAGGTCGAGCACCTCTCCCCCGCCTTCCTCGCCTTCCCGGGGTTCGCGGCCGAAGGTGAGCTCGGTGTCGAGGGCTTCGCCCGCGGCGAGCTTCGCCTCGAGCAGTTCGCGGAGCTGGTCCTGGTAGTCGTCCCGAAAATCCTGCGGCGAGAACTCGGCGGCGAAGGAGTCGACCAGTGCGGCCGAAAGCTCGAGCTCCTGGGCGGAGATGCGCACCGACTCCTGGAGCATCGGGAATTCAACGGCCCGCACCTCGTCGCCCCACAGCAGCGACTGCAGCAGCAGCACGTCCCCGCGCACCCGGAGGGCACCGAGTCGGGTCTTCTGCCGCAGCGCGAACCGCACGATCGCGGTGCGGTCGGTGGCGTCGAGCGCACGCCGCAGTAGAACGTAGGCCTTGGGTGAGCCGGAGGGTTCGAGAAAATAGCTGCGCTCGAACATGATCGGGTCGAGCTGGTCGCTCGGCACGAACTCGACGACCTCGATCTCGCGGCTTCTCCCGGCCGGCAGCGTGCGCAGATCCTCGTCGGTGATGACAACCGTCTTGTCGCCGCTGTCCCAGGCCTTGTCGATGTGCGCATAGTCGACGACCCGTCCGCAGCGCTCGCACCGGCGCTGGTAACGGATGCGCCCGCCATCGGCGTCGTGCACCTGGTGCAGGGCGACGTCGTGGTCTTCGGTGGCGCTGTAGACCTTGACGGGCACATTGACCAGCCCGAAGGTGATCGCGCCCTTCCAGATCGATCTCATCACTTCAGTACACACCCGGTGCGCCGAGAGGGCTAGGCACGCTGTGGCCGCGAGAGCATGCTGGAGCTATGAACGAGCGGCCGCCCTCCCCTGACTCCCGCCAGGTCGTCACCGTCGGCGGACACCGGATCACACTCACGCATCTCGACAAGGTGCTCTACTCGGAGTCGGGGACCACGAAGGCCGACGTTCTCGGCTACTACGCGTTCATCGCCGACGTGATGATCCCGCACACCGCGAACCGCCCGGCGACCCGGAAGAGGTGGGTACACGGTGTGGGCACCCGGGACGCACCCGGACACGTGTTCTTCCAGAAGAACCTGGACCAGGCGACGCCGAGCTGGGTGAAACGCCGGCCGATCCAGCATTCGAACCACGTGAGCGAGTACCCGCTGGTCAACGACCTCGCGACGCTGACCTGGCTCGCCCAGATCTCGGCGCTGGAGATCCACGTTCCACAGTGGCAGTTCGGCCGGGGTGGACGCCCGCGCAACCCGGACCGACTGGTGATCGACCTGGACCCCGGCGACGGGGTCACCCTCGACGAGTGCGCGGAGGTCGCCCGTCTGGCCCGGGCCATCCTGCGGGACATGGGCCTGGACCCGCTGCCGGTCACCAGCGGGTCGAAGGGCATCCACCTCTACGCACCGCTGGACCTCACGCACACCTCGGACCAGGTCTCCCAGGTCGCACACGAGCTGGCCCGCGCGCTCGAAGCCGACCATCCGGACCTCATCGTCAGCGATATGAAGAAGGCTCATCGACCGGGGCGGGTGTTCGTGGACTGGAGCCAGAACAGCGCCCACAAGACGACCATCACCCCGTATTCGTTGCGCGGAACGCTGCATCCGATGGTGGCCATGCCGCGCACCTGGCGGGAACTGGCCTCCCCCGGGCTCGCACAGATCGACTACAAGCAGGCGATGCACCGGGTGCAGCGTAGCGGGGACCCGCTGGCCGCGCTGCTCGAGGCACATTCCGGCCGGGGCACCACGGATGCCGGTGGTGCCGGTGACGAGACCGGTAAAGGCGCCGGGGCGGGAGCCGGTGCGCTGGCCGTCTACCTCGGCAAACGAGACGCTTCCCGCACCTCGGAGCCGATGCCGACCGGTGCGCCGGACGCATCCGGGGGTCGGTCATTCGTCATTCAAGAGCACCACGCCCGCAACCTGCACTACGACTTTCGGCTCGAGCACGACGGGGTGCTGACGTCGTGGGTGTTGCCGCGCGGGGTGCCGACCGATCCGGCGAAGAATCGGCTCGCCGTGCGCACCGAGGACCATCCGCTCGAATACGCCACGTTCGAGGGTGATATCCCGGCCGGCGAATACGGGGCCGGCACCATGAGCATCTGGGACCACGGCAGCTACGAGCTGGAGAAGTGGCGGGATGACGAGGTGATCGCCGTGCTGCACGGCGAACCGGGCGGCAGGCTCGGTGGCACGCGGCGCTTTGCCCTGATCCGCACGAAGGGCACGGACGTGGCCGACCGGAACTGGCTGATCCACCTGATGAAGACACGGCCGGCCCGGCGGGCCGGGGACGTGGGCACCGAGGCGGGCGCGACGGCCAAAACGGGCGGCCGGTCCGCACGCCGCACACAATACGGGCCCATGCTTGCCACGCCCGGTTCCATCGCCGACCTGTCCGAAGACGACGAGTGGACCTACGAAATGAAGTGGGACGGCATCCGCGCGCTCGCCTATCTCGGAGCCGCCGGCCTAGGCCCGGACGTGCGCTTGTTCACCCGGAACGGCAGCGACATCACGCACGCGTATCCCGAGCTGGTGCGCGCGTTGCCGGGAGCGGTTTCGGCCGACTTTGCGGTGCTCGACGGGGAGATCGTCGCGATGGACGCGGGCGGGCGGCCGAACTTCGGGCTGCTGCAGACGCGGCTGGGCCTGACCGGTCGCCGACAGATCGAAGCGGCCGAGGCATCCACCCCGGTGCGGTTTCTGGCTTTCGACGTGCTCGAACGTGACGGGGAGCCGCTGCTCGACCTGACGTACACGGCCCGGCGCCGCGTGCTCGAGGAGATTGTCACCGGGTCCGGTGCGGTGCAGGTGCCGCCGGTCTTCACGGGCGACTCCACCCAGGCCGTGGCGACCAGCAGCGAGCTCGGCTTCGAGGGGATCGTCGCCAAGACCCGGGACGGGCGCTACGAGGCCGGTCGGCGGTCCCGATCGTGGATCAAGATCAAGCACCATCGCACCCAGGAGGCGGTGATCGGCGGGTGGCGACCGGGCAACGGGCGCCGAGCCGACACCGTGGGCTCCCTCCTCCTGGGGATTCCGAACGGAGACACGCTGACCTATATCGGCCGGGTCGGCACCGGGTTCCGGGACGCAGACCTCGAGGACCTGCGGGCGCGACTGGATGCCATCGCTGCGGTGGACAACCCCTTCACCGGCATCCCGCCCGCCGGCGCCCGCGATGCGCGGTGGGTGCGCCCGGTGTTGGTGGGCGAGGTGGAATTCTCCGAATGGACCAGCACGGGGCGAGCGCGCCACCCGGTCTGGCGCGGTTGGCGGCCGGACAAGTCACCGGGCGAGGTGGTGCGGGTTTAATGGCGGTGCGGGTTCAGAGGCGGGCGAGTAGGGCCGGCCAGCTGGTGGCGAAGCCCGGATGCAGCGGCAGCGCGTCGACCTCGTGGCGCGGTACCCAGCGCAACGCGATGCTCTCCTGGTCGCTGATCACGGGTTCGAAGCGCTTCGTGGCGCGCACCACGACCGTCGTGTACGACCAGAAACCGAGGTCGAGCACGGAGCTGAACTGCACGGAGACCAGCTCCGGGGGCACGCCGGCCTCTTCGCGGGCCTCCCGCAGAGCCGCTTCGAGCGCACTCTCGTGTTCGTGGCGCGCCCCGCCGGGCAGCCCCCAGGTGTCACCCTGGTGGCTCCAAAGCGCGCGGTGCTGCAGCAGCACCCCCAGCTCCTCGTGGTGCACGAGCAGGCCGGCCGCCCCGAAAAGACCCCAAAACTTGCGGCCGTCGGGCCCGTACACCCACCCGTCACCGTTTGTGCTCATGGCTCAAGCATGCGCCACGGTCCCGTGAATACGCACCGTGTTGAGTTGCATTCGACTCGCGGCGCAGGCTTTGGATGGTGGCGCACGGTAGGACGTGTGCCGGCTTTCGAAGGGTGCGCCACGACGAGCGAGCCGCGCCGAGTGGGTACCTGGGCGGGCTAGAGGGCGACGATGGCGTGCACAGGAGCGTCGCCGAGGCGCGTTCGGCCGACCAGTTCGGTCAGCTCCAGCACGACGCCGACGCCGGTCAGGCGGTAGCCGGCGCGCTCGATGAGCCGGGCGGTCGCGGCGATCGTGCCGCCGGTGGCCAGCACGTCGTCGACGACCAGCACGCGGGAACCCGGCGCGAGCTGGCCGATCTCGAGCTCGAGGCAGGCCGAGCCGTACTCGAGGTCGTACTCCTCGCTCAGCACCGATCCGGGGAGCTTGCCACCTTTGCGCACGACGAGCACGGCGACATCCGCCGCGTAGCCGATCGCCGCGGCCAGCAGGAAGCCGCGGGCCTCAATGCCGGCCACCGCGTCGAATTCACCCTGGAACCGGCCGGCGAGCTCGTCGATCAGCGCTCGAAAAGCGGCGGCGTCGGCGAACACCGGGTTGAGGTCGCGGAAGAGGATGCCCACTTGCGGAAAATCCTGGTACGAGGCGAGAAGGGCGTTGACATGGTCTGCAGCGGGGGTGGGCACCCCACGAGTTTAAGCGTGCGGCCGACGGATGCCGTGCGGGCCTCCCGACGCCCCTCAATGGACGGTTCGGACAGGGCCCCGTGCTAGCCTCGCATTTGGCTAATCAGATTAGGTATTTTTCCGGTATCTTGACTGAATCACCCGAAGGGATGGCTAATGCGGCCGGTCGAAGTGCTCGAAGAACTCGTGGTCCTGCTGGACGAGTCCGGCCGCGAAATCGGCACGGCCCCGAAGCTCAGTGTGCACGACACAGACACCGCGCTCCACCTCGCTTTCTCCTGCCACGTGCTCAATCCGGCCGGCGAGGTTCTCGTCACCCGACGCGCCCTGTCGAAGAGAACCTGGCCGGGCGTCTGGACCAATTCCTTTTGCGGCCATCCGCTCCCGGGCGAGGAATTTCCCGCTGCCATCGAGCGGCGCGCGCTATTCGAGCTCGGACTCTCGATTGCGCACCTGACGGTCACCCTGCCTGACTTCCGCTACCGCGCCGTCGACAGCAGCGGCATCGTCGAGAACGAGATCTGCCCCGTCTACCTGGCCCGCGCCACCGGCGAACCCGTACCCAACCCGGACGAGGTCATGGAATTTGCCTGGGTGGAGCCGGCCGCCCTGCAGCGCTCGGTGCGGGACGCCCCGTGGGCGTTCAGCCCCTGGTTGGGGCTGCAGCTCCAGGAATTGACCAGTTTCGATGCATGAAATCCAGGCGCTCGGGGTAGGGACGGAGTTGCAGCGTTTTTTCGCCGCCGCCCGCCTGCGTGCCAGCGACTACGGCGAACATTATGTCGCGCTCTGGGACTCTCTCGAGCAGGCCAGCAGCGGCGGCAAGCGTGTGCGCCCCGCACTGGTGCTGGCTGCGTTCACCGGCCTCGGCGGCACCGACCTCACACTGGCCACTCCGGTCGCGGTCAGCTTCGAACTGTTGCACACGGCCTTCGTGATCCACGACGACGTGATCGACCACGACCTCGCCCGCCGCGGCGTGGCCAACATCGCCGGGCAGTTCACCGAGCGCGCCCTCGCCCACGGAGCCGGCGACCAGGCCGGGGCGTGGGCCGCGACGGCCGCGATCCTGGCCGGCGACCTGGCGCTGAGCGAGGCCCACCGCGCCCTCGCGATGCTGCCGGTCGAGCTCGAACTGCGCGGCCGCCTGCTCGACCTGCTCGATCGAGCGGTGTTCGTCTCCGCTGCCGGGGAACTGGCGGACGTCACCAACGCCGCGTCGAAGCATCCGCTCACGGTGGCCCAGGTCATCTCCACCCTGGAGCAGAAGACGGCGGTCTACTCGTTCGAGGCTCCCCTGCAGGCCGGCGCCATCCTGGCCGGCGGCTCGGCCGAGGCGATCGACGTGCTCGGCGCCTACGGCCGCCTGATCGGCGTGGCCTTCCAGCTGACCGACGACGTTCTCGGGGTCTTCGGCAACCCGGAGAAGACCGGCAAAAGCGTGCTCACCGACCTGCGGGAAGGCAAGCAGACGACCCTGATCGCCCACGCGGGCACCACCCGCGGCTGGCCAGAGATCGCCCCCTTCATCGGCAAGGCCGACCTCACCGAGGCGGAAGCGGACACCGTGCGCGGCCTGCTTCGTGACTGCGGTGCCCTGCAGGCAACGGATGAGCTGGCCACCGACCACTGCACTCGCGCCGTGGCCGCGCTCGACACGGCCGCCGTACCGGCGCCCCTGCGCGCGCTGCTCACCACCCTGGCAGGCACCGCCGTGAATCGCAGCCGATGAAACGTGACAGCCCCGAAGACCACACCGGCATCGCGAAGTACAACGCCGCGGCCCGGGCCAGCTCCGCCACGGTCATCGGCCACTATTCCACCTCGTTCGGCCTCGCGGCCCGTCTCCTCGAGCCGCGCGTGCGCAGCCAGGTGCGCACCATCTACGCCCTGGTCCGGGTCGCCGATGAGATCGTGGACGGCGCCGCAAGCCAGGCCGGCGTGAACGTGGACGGCCAGCGCGACCTGCTGGACGCGCTCGAACGGGAGACCAGCCAGGCGATGGGGTCGGGCTTCAGCACCAATCTGGTCGTGCACGCCTTCGCGGCGACCGCCCGGGAAGCCGGAATCGACACCAGCCTGACCACACCCTTCTTCGCCTCGATGCGCCGGGACCTCGACCCGTCGCCGTTCGACGCGGCCGGAGTGGCCGAGTACATCTACGGTTCGGCCGAGGTGATCGGGCTGATGTGTCTGCGCTGCTTCGTGCAGGACACGCGGTGCACGACCGATGAGCTCCAGGTTCTCGAGGCCGGTGCCCGGAGCCTCGGCGCGGCCTTCCAGAAGGTCAACTTCCTGCGCGACCTCGCCGCCGACCGGGACGCCCTCGGCCGCAACTACTTTCCCGGTGTGAACCTGCTGACCATGACCGAAACACAGAAGAACGAACTCCTCGACGACATGGACGCCGACCTCGACGCGGCGGCCCGCGTGTTGCCCATGCTCCCGGTGGGGAGCCGCCGCGCGGTCACCGCTGCACACCACCTCTTCGCCCGCTTGTCGGCGAAGCTGCGAGTCACCCCCGCGCGAGAACTGATGAGCGCCCGGGTACGGGTGCCGGATCCGGAGAAAATCATGATTGCACTCACCGCATCGTTCGGACCGGGAGCGTGGAAGCGATGAGCGCACCGACCAGGCACACCGTTGTCATCGGCGGCGGCATCGCCGGACTGGCCAGCGCCGCGCTGCTGGCCCGGGACGGCCACCAGGTCACCCTGCTCGAGGCGCAGGCCACCCTCGGCGGCCGGGCCGGCTTCTGGGACGTCGACGGCTTCCGGTTCGAGACCGGGCCGTCCTGGTACCTGATGCCGCAGGTGTTCGACCACTTCTACCGGCTGTTCGGCACATCCTCCGCGGAACAGCTCGACCTGACCCGCCTCGACCCGGGCTACCGGGTCTTCTTCGAGGGCACGACGGAGCCGGTGGACATCGCGGCCGAGCGGGCCGACAACATCCGTCTGTTCGAAAGCCTCGAACCCGGTGCGGGCGCGGCCCTCGACCGCTACCTCGTCTCGGCCAAAGAGACGTATGACATGGCAGTCAAACGGTTCCTGTATACAAGCTTCGCCTCCTTCACACCCCTGCTGGTTCCGGATGTCCTGAAGCGGCTCGGTCGGTTGGCCCGACTGCTGCTGCAGCCGCTGGACAAGTTCGTGGCCGGCTATGTGAAGGACCACCGTTTGCGCCAGATCCTCGGCTACCCGGCCGTGTTTCTCGGCTCCTCGCCCGACCAGACCCCGTCGATGTACCACCTGATGAGCCACCTCGACATGGCCGACGGCGTGCTCTACCCGCAGGGTGGGTTCACTCGGCTGATCGACAGCATCGCCGACATCGCGAAAGCTCAGGGCGTGACCGTGATCACCGAGGCGACTGTGACGGCGATCCACACCACCCCGGGCGCCGCAACCGCCGTCGCCGGGGTCAGCTATCGCACGGGCGACGGCACCAGTGTCACCCTCGACGCCGACACGGTCGTCTCGGCCGCCGACCTGCACCACACGGAGACCGAGCTGCTGCCGGCATCCGCGCAGACCTACCCCGAGCGCTGGTGGCAGAAACGCGTCTCCGGTCCGGGCGCCGTGCTCGTGATGCTCGGCATCAAGGGAGACCTGCCCGAGCTGAAACATCACAGCCTGTTCTTCACCAGGGACTGGGCCGAGAACTTCGGCCGTATCTTCGGCAAGAAGACCAGCGTGCCCTCGCCGGCCTCCTTCTACGCCTGTATGCCCAGTGCCACCGACCCGGGAGTCGCCCCTGAGGGCTACACGAACATGTTCCTGCTGGTGCCGATCCCCGCCGACCCGGGCCTCGGCCACGGCGGGATCAACGGCCAAGGCTCGGCCGCGATCGAGAAGATCGCGGATGACACCGTCAAACAGCTCAGCGACTGGGCCGGCATTCCCGACCTGGCGGAGCGGATCGTGGTGCGCCGCACGGTGGGACCCGGCGACTTCGCCGACGACCTCAACTCCTGGCGCGGTGGGGCCCTCGGCCCGGCGCACACCCTGCGGCAGAGCGCATTCCTGCGCGGCTCCAACGCCTCCGCGAAGGTCGACGGTCTGTTCTACGCCGGCGGAACCACCATCCCGGGCATCGGACTTCCAATGTGCTTGATCAGCGCTGAAATTCTCCTCAAGCGGATCAACTCGGACACGAGCACGGGACCGCTTCCGGAACCGCTGCCGGACTCCCTGCGGGCGCCGCTGCCGGAAGCCCAGTGACTTCGGCAGCACAGTGAATCCGGTAGTGCTGTGACGTTCGCGTATCTGCTGACCCTGCTTCTCAGCCTGGGGGCAATGGTGCTGCTCGACCGTCGCTTCCGGCTGTTCTTCTGGCGGAACCCGGTGCGAGCTGCCATCGTGCTCGGCGTCGGGTTGGTGTACTTCCTCGTCTGGGACCTCTTCGGAATCGGCCTGGGCATCTTCTACCGGGGCGAGACGACCCTGATGACCGGTCTGCAGCTGGCCCCGGAGCTGCCCGTGGAGGAGTTCTTCTTCCTCACCTTTCTCTGCTACCTCACCATGAACGCCGTGCAGGGGGCGCGCCTGCTGCTCGCCTCCCGGGCCGAACGGGCCGGCGTCGACGAGGGGAGCGACGGGTGACCTACCTGCTCCTGAACACCGTCTTCCTTCTGCTCGCCACGGCTGTGTTCCTCACGGCCGTGCGCCGCGGCCGGCTCTCCCGGCACAGCATCCGTGCCGCCGGGATCGCCATGGCCGCCGTGCTCGTGCTCACGGCCGTTTTCGACAGCATTATGATCGGGGTCGGACTGGTCGACTACGATCCCAGCCGCATCTTTGGATTGCGGATCGGCCTGGCCCCGATCGAAGACTTCGCCTATCCCGTTGCGGCAGCGCTCCTGCTGCCCGCGCTCTGGGCTCTGCTGGAAAGAAAACCGAATGACTGAGACTCGCACCCCACCGCTCTGGAAGACCCGGCAGGTGCTGCTCTCGTCACGGCCGCTGAGCTGGATCAACACGGCGTTCCCGTTTGCCGCCGCGTATGTGGTGACGACCGGCCGGGTGGACGCCTTGCTGCTGGTGGGCACCCTCTTCTTCCTCATTCCGTACAACCTGCTGATGTACGGAATCAACGACGTCTTCGACTACGAGTCCGACCTGCGCAACCCGCGCAAGGGCGGCGTCGAGGGAGCCATGCTGGACCCGGTCCTTCACCGCACGGTGCTCGTCTCCGGAATCGTGACGGCTGTGCCCATGCTGGTGGCGATGCTCGTCCTGGCCGGCGCGGAGCATCCGTGGTCATGGTTCATTCTGGCCGTGAGCCTGTTCGCGGTGGCCGCGTACTCCGTTCCGGGACTGCGGTTCAAGGAGCGCCCGATGGTGGACTCGATCACCTCGAGCACCCACTTCGTCAGCCCCGCCGTCTACGGTCTCGTGGTGGCCGGCGCCGTCGTGACGCCCGGCCTGGTTGCCCTGCTCGCCGCGTTCTTCCTTTGGGGCATGGCCAGCCACGCGTTCGGCGCCGTGCAGGACGTCGTGCCCGACCGGGAAGGCGGCATCGCCTCGATCGCGACCGCGCTCGGCGCCGCGCGGACCGTGCGCCTCGCGATCGCATTCTGGGCCCTGGCCGGACTGCTCATGCTTGTGACCGGCTGGCCCGGGCTGCTGGCCTCGGTGCTCGCGGTGCCCTACATTCTGGCGGCCTGGCCGTTCCGGTCGGTGTCGGACGAGCGGTCCGAGACCGCGAACGCCGGCTGGACGCGTTTTCTCTGGCTCAACTTCCTGACCGGATTCCTGGTGACCATGCTGCTGATCGCCTGGGGGAAGCTCGGGCCTTTCTAGGGTGCGGGCCGTTCGGGCCTGCGCGCCGTAGAGTCGAGGGATGGAGCCTCTGACCACCGCCCGTGTCGACAGCTGGACCTGGGCCGTGCGGATGTTCAAGACCCGTTCCCAGGCCACGGCCGCCTGCCGAGCCGGTCACGTCAAGGTGAACGGCGAGCGGGCCAAGTCCGCGCAGACCGTGCGGATCGGCGACGAGGTGCGGGTGCGCATCAGCGGTTTCGACCGCATCCTGGTCGTGTCGAAGATCATGGTCAAACGGGTCAGCGCGCCAGTCGCGGCGGAGTGCTTCGTCGACCAGACTCCCCCGCCGCCCCCGCGCGAGGAGGTGGCGCTCCTCCCGATGCGGGACCGCGGCGCCGGCCGTCCCACCAAGCGCGAACGCCGCGAGATCGACAAGCTTCGGGCGCCCGAGGTGCTGCCGCCTGGCCCCGACGACGAGTAGCGGCGTCCCGGCTCAGTCGTGGGTCAGGCCCGGCCGAGCTCGCGTGTCGCCGGATGTGCCAGATCACCGCCCGTGCAGCCGGGCGGTGCGGTTCGGACATTCACCCCTCGTTCTGGCTCTCCGCCGAAACGACGGTGGAATCGCAGCCAGACGGGCGCGACCAGGGTGGCGGCCTACCTGCCGTTCATGCCGCGCACGGCCGGGCCCGGCGGGGTGGAGGCCGAGCACAGGTAGAGCCAAGGAACCGGCGTCTTCCAAGATGCCGTCGACGATGCTCAGCTTCTCCGTCCGCTGGGCGCCGGCGGGCCGGCTTTCCCGCTCGGTGACGTGCACGCTCAGCCCGGTCCGGGCCAGGACGAGCGCCGCCTCCGGCCCGTGGGCCCGGCTCCAACCACGTCGACGTCAGGCACGGGACCTCCAGGCCAGGGTGATGGGGGCCACGAGCAGGCCGACCTCCGAGCGCACCCACCACTCTCGGGTCTCTCGGCGTTCGTCCGGAGTGGAGTAGCGGTAGCGGTAGACCCGGGCGCGCACGTAGCGGGGCGGGGCCTGCGGGAACGGGTTGACCCGCACCATCCGCAGCGTGGGTCGGTCGCCCTCGAGGAGGCGGGCCAGGAACATCTCGAACCAGCGGGTGCCCGGGTCGCCGAGCGCCAGGAACCACATCAGCCAGTCCAGGCGCAGGTGGTACGGCGCGAACTGGCGGGGCCGGTGCTCGGGGTCGCCGGGCTTGCCGCGGAATTCGTAGGCGCGCCAGCCCGTCTCGTCAGTCGGGTCGGCGGCGTCGCTGCCCTCGACGACCACCTCGTGGCGCTGCCGGGTGACCGTGCCGAACGCACCGTAGGCGTTCACCAGGTGGTACCGGTTGAAGCTCGCATTCATCAGTTGCCGGCGGGCGACCAGGTTGCGAAGCGGCCAGTAGCTGAGCACAAGGAGCAGGGAGGTGGCCAGGCTGACCACGATCACGAACCAGAGCGGGCCATCCGGTGCGGCCTCCCCGGCCGGCAGCCACGGCAGCACCGCGCGCAGCGTGGCGTCGTCGACGGCAGAGAAGGCCAGCACGATGGTGATCCAGTTCAGCCAGGCGAAGTTGCCGGTGAGCACCAGCCAGAACTGGCTGAGGATCACGATCAGGGCCGCGACGGATGCGACGGGCTGGGGCGCAAAGAGGAAGAACGGCACGACCAGCTGCGCGAAGTGGTTGCCAATCACCTCCCCGCGGTGGAACCACGGGGGCAGATGGTGTGCGAACCAACTGAGCGGGTTCGGCATCGGCTGCGTTTCATGGTGGTAATAGAGGGCGGTCAGGTCTCGCCACTCCCGGCCGCCGCGGATCTTAATCAGGCCGGCGCCGAATTCCAGCCGGAAGAGCAGCCAGCGGCAGAACAGGATCACGAAGAGCGGAGGGGCCACCTGCTCGGAGCCGAGGAAGGCCACCACGAAACCGGCCTCCAGCAGCAGACTCTCCCAGCCGAACGAGTAGAAGGATTGGCCGACGTTGACGATCGACAGGTAGCCCACGAAGAGCAGGAGGAAAGCGACCATCGGCAGCCAGGGCGGCCCGAGCTGCGGCAGGCCGGCCACGAGCGTGGCCGCCACGGCGGCGCCGGACCAGGCGAGGGAACGCAGCATCCGGTCGGAGTAATGCCAGTGGAAAATACTCGGCGACGCGCTGAACCTCACGCGGGCCACAAAACGGGCCACCGGGAGCAGGCCATGGTCGCCGAGCAGCGCGGGGAATTGGTTGACGGCCGAAACGAAGGCGATCAGGTAGCAGGCAGCCACCCCGCGCTGCAGCACCTGCCGCGCGATCTCGTATTCTCCGGCCCCGAACCAGTCCATTTGCGCACAATCTAGGCCTTCCCCGGCCTGGGTTCAATCGGACCGGCTGTAATCGGAGCCGCCCCCTTGACGGGGGAAACTAAACCGGTATAGCCTTTCTAAACCGGTTCAGGTTGGGTCGGCTGTCAATGAGGAGGCCCAGAAACGTGCCTGCGAACATTCCTGCCACCACCACCGTGAAGCCCACCGCTCAGTCCACCACGAAGTCCGCCGCGAAGTCGGTCGCGAACCCCCCAAAGGTCACCATCGAGGTGGTCGCCAAGCGGGCCGGCGTCAGCAAGGGCCTCGTCTCCTTCGCCCTCAACAACCGGCCCGGAGTCGCCCCCGAGACCCGGGTGCGCATCCTTCAGATCGCTAAGGAGCTGGGCTGGAAGCCGTCCCTCCGCGCCCGGTCGCTCTCCACGCAGCGGTCCTACGCGCTCGGCCTCGTGATCGCCCGCAACCCGGACGTGCTTGCCTCCGACCCGTTCTTTCCCTCCTTCATCGCGGGCGTCGAGAGCATCCTTGCCCCGGAAGGTCGCGCCCTCGTGCTCAGCGTCGTTCCCGACGAGGAGACCGAGTTGAAGACCTACCGCTCACTCGTGGCCGACGGGCGCGTCGACGGGGTCTTCCTCAGCGACCTCCGCCACGGCGACCCGCGCATCCCGCTCCTCGCCGAGCTGGGTCTGCCGGCGGTCACGCTCGGACGCCCCGACGGGCCCAGCCCCTTCCCCGCGGTGACCGTGGACGACACACCGGGTGTGATGGCATCCGTCGCTCACCTCGCCACCCTCGGCCACCGCCGCATCGCGCACGTCGCGGGCAGCTCGACGCTGCTGCACGGCAGCCGCCGGCGCGCGGCCTTCGCCGCCGCCCTGCGCGAGGCGGGCCTGCCGGAGGGGCAGACCGTCGAGACCGATTTCTCCGTGGGCGCCGGGTCAGATGCCACTCGGCGCCTCCTGACCCAGGACACGCCCCCGACTGCGATCGTCTATGCCAACGACCCGATGGCCATCGCCGGTCTCGGCATGGCGCACGAGCTGGGCGTGCGGGTCCCCGACGACCTCTCGATCACGGGCTACGACGACATCGACTTCTGCCGTTACGTCTACCCGCCCCTGACCACCGTCAGCGCAGCACCGATGGCGTGGGGGCGCGCGGCGGCGAGCACGCTTTTGGCCCTGATGGAGAACGGCTCGGCGGACGACGTGGACCTCCCGGCGGCCCGGCTCGTGGTGCGCGGGTCGACCGCCCCGCCCCACGGCTGACCCACAGCGCTGACACATGTTTACCGCAGCAAGGCTGCTGCGGGTTTCGAGAAATGGAGCACCACATGCACAGCAATGGAATGGCCAAGCGGATTCTCACCGTTACGGCGGCATCCGCCACAGTGGCCCTGGCACTGAGCGCTTGCGCGTCCGGGGGGACGACGGGTGACGCGGCCACCAACCGCGGGCCGATCACGATCTGGTACTCGAACAACGAAACCGAGATCGCCTGGGGCAAGCAGATGGTGGAGGCCTGGAACGCCGAGAACCCGGATGAAAAGGTGAAGGCGCAGGAAATCCCGGCGGGTAAGAGCAGCGAGGAGGTCATCGGTGCCGCCATCACGGCCGGCAACGCCCCCTGCCTCGTATTCAATACGGCCCCGGTCGCGGTGCCGCAGTTCGAGAAGCAGGGTGGTCTCGTCGACCTCTCCAGCTTTGAGGACGGCGCCGCCTACATCGAGGCACGCAGCGGCGACACGGCCGAGCAGTACCAGGGCGCCGACGCGAAGTACTTCCAGATGCCGTGGAAGTCCAACCCCGTCATGATCTTCTACAACAAGGACATGTTCACCGCCGCCGGACTCGACGCCGAGAACCCCCAGTTGGCCACCTACGACGAATTCCTCGCCACCTCGCGCACCCTCGTCGAGAGCGGCGCCGCGCCGAACGCCATCTACCCGGCCCCGACCAGTCAGTTCTTCCAGAGCTGGTTCGACTTCTACCCGCTCTACGCCGCCGAAACCGGTGGCACGCAGTTGATCGAAGACGGTGAGGCCACCTTCAACGACGAGGACGGCGCGAAGGTCGCGGAGTTCTGGAAGACCCTGTACGCCGAGGGTCTTGCCGGCAAAGAGCAGTACCAGGGCGACTCGTTCGCCGATGGCCAGGCCGCGATGTCCATCGTCGGCCCGTGGGCCGTGTCGGTGTACAAGGACGCCGTGAACTGGGGTGCGGTTCCCGTTCCCACCAGCGAGGGCACTCCGGCCGAGGAAACCTACACGTTCAGTGACGCGAAGAACGTCGGAATGTTCACGGCCTGCGAGAACCAGGCCACCGCCTGGGATGTGCTGAAATTCGCCACCAGCGAGGACCAGGACGGACAGCTTCTCGAGCTGACCGGCCAGATGCCGCTCCGCGAGGACCTCCCAACGGTGTACCCGGAGTACTTCGCGGCCAACCCGGCCTACGAGCAGTTCGGCGACCAGGCATCCCGCATGGTCGAGGTTCCCAACGTCTCCAGCTCGGTCGCCGCCTGGCAGGCCTTCCGCGACGCGTACACGAAGTCGGTCATCACCGGCGAGGGTGAGATCCCCGCCGCCCTCGACTCCGCCGCCGAGAAGATCAAAACCCTGATCTCCAAGCCGTAACGGATGTCCCAGTCAACCGCGAGTCGGACCGTCGCCGGGAGGAGCACAACTCCTCCCGGCGGGGGCCCCCGCCGCCGCAAACACCCCCTTCTGGGCAAGAACCCATTCGGGCTCCTGCTCAGCGCCCCCTACCTCATCTTCGTTCTGGCCGTCTTCGCCTACCCGCTGGTCTTCGCCTTCTGGATGTCGTTCCACGACTACTTCTTCGCAGCACCCGGCGCCGCTGTGGACCGGCCATTCGTCGGCCTGGACAATTTTCGGGAAGTGCTGGCCGACCCGGCCATCATCCGTTCCTTCGGCAACGTGGGAGTCTTCCTGCTGATCAACGTGCCGTTGACGGTCATCCTCTCGCTCATGCTCGCCACCGCCTTGAACAAGGCCGTGCGGTTCCGCACCTTCCTGCGCGTCGCCTACTACGTGCCCTACGTGACCGCGAGCGTCGCCGTCGTCGGCGTCTGGATCTTCCTGTTCAGCGGCAACGGCCTCGTGAACCAGATTCTCGGGCCGCTCGCGCCCGATCCGGCGTGGCTGATCAACGAGGACTGGGCCATGCCCACCATCGCGATCTTCGTGACCTGGAAGGGCCTCGGATTCTTCATTCTGCTCTACCTGGCCGCCCTGCAGAACGTGTCGGAGGAACTGTACGAGGCCGCTTCAACGGATGGCGCGGGCAGGATCCGAAGTTTCTTCTCGGTCACCGTGCCGGGCGTACGCCCGGCGACTGTGCTCGTGCTGCTGCTCTCGACGGTCACCGGCGCCAACCTCTTCACGGAGCCGTACCTGCTCACCGGCGGCGGCGGCCCGAACGGGGCATCCTCGTCACCCGTGCTGATGATGTACCAGCGCGGGATCGAACAGGGGTCGCCCGACACGGCGGCCGCGATCGGCGTCATCCTCGTGATCGGAGTTCTCATCCTCGCGTTCATCCAGCGCAAGCTTGCAGGCGGTGACGAATCATGAGCCGCGGGCAGAACATCCTGCGGGGTGTGGTGCTCACGGTCGGGGCGCTTGTGTTCCTGTTCCCCTTCTACTACATGGTCATCGGCTCGCTCCAGAAGGAACCGGACCCGACTGTCGCCGGCGCATTCCCGAACCCCGCCAACCTGACGCTCGACAACTACGGTGACATCAACAGCCGGATCAACCTGCTGCAGGGGCTGCTCAACTCGGGGATCTTCACGGGTGGCGTCATTCTCTTCACCGTGGTTTTCGGTGTTCTAGTGGGCTACGCCCTCGCCCAGCTGCAGTGGCGCGGACGCGGTGTCACCTTCGCTCTCGCACTGCTCGTGCAGGTCGTGCCGTTCCAGCTGCTGATGATCCCGCTCTACGTGATGATCGCCCGGGACTACGGACTGGCCGACAACTATCTGGGCATGATCCTGCCGTTCGCCATCAACTCGACTGCCGTGATCATCTTCCGGCAGTACTTCCTGCAGATTCCGAAGGATCTGTTCGATGCCGCCCGCATCGACGGCGCCGGCGAACTGCGGATCCTGCGGCGGATCGCCCTGCCTCTGGTGCGGCCGGCCCTGCTGACCGTCGTGCTGCTGACCTTCATCGGACCGTGGAACGAATTCCTCTGGCCGTTCCTGATCACCAAGGAAGCGTCCCTCCAGCCTCTCGCCGTGTCACTCGCCAACTACCTGAGCAATATCGCCGCCACAGCGGCGAACCCGTTCGGGGCGGTTCTCGCCGGGGCCTGCGTCCTGGCCGCCCCTGCTGTGATCCTGTTCCTCCTCTTCCAACGGCACTTCGTGTCGAACAATATCGGCTCCGGCGTGAAAGGTTAGAAATGCCCAACCCCACTGAATTCCCCTACACCCTGACCCGAATGGGCGTCATCATGACGCCCGAAGCGGGCAACGACCTCGAGGCCGAGGGGGTGCTGAACCCCGGCACGGGGCACTCTGCCGACGGAACTCTGTATCTGCTCCCCCGACTGGTCGCCACCGGAAACGTCTCCCGCGTCGGACTCGCAAAGGTCATCATCACCGACGGCGTACCCACGGGCGTCGAACGCGAGGGTGTCGTTCTTGCACCGGACCGCGGCTGGGAGCGCGGCGCGAACAACGCCGGAGTGGAAGATCCCAGGATCACCTTCGTTCCCCGGCTCGGCCTACACGTGATGACCTACGTCGCCTACGGCCCCCTCGGCCCGCGCACGGCCGTTGCCGTGTCCTCGGACCTGCGCGAGTGGCGCCGGCTCGGTCCGGCGCTGTTCGCCTTCGACGACACGCTGGACATGGACCTGAACCTGTTCCACAACAAAGACACCGTGTTCTTCCCGGAGCCGGTCGCCGGCCCGAATGGAGTCGAGTGCTTCGCCGTGCTGCACCGCCCGATGTGGGATCTGGGCGAGGTCAAGCCGGGTGAGGGCATCCGTGTTCCCGCCGGCGTCACCGACACCCGGCAGAGCATCTGGATCAGCTATCTGCCGGTCGCGGATGTGCTCGCCGACATCTCGAAGCTCACCTTCTGGAGCGGCCACCGTTTCCTGGCCGGGCCGGAGTTCGCGTTCGAAGAGCTGAAGATCGGCGGCGGCCCTGCCCCGTTGCGGGTGCCGGAGGGCTGGCTGCTGATGCACCACGGCGTCACCGGAACCATCGACGGCGCGTTCTCGCAGCAGCAGAAGGTGAACTACTCGGCCGGAGCGATGATTCTCGACGCGGACGACCCGACCATCGTGCTGAAGCGCACGTCGGAGCCGCTGCTCAAGGCGGAGACGCCCGATGAGATCAGCGGCATCGTGCCGAACGTGGTGTTTCCGACCGCGATCGAGGAGATCGCGGGGCAGCTGTTCGTGTTCTACGGCATGGCCGACTCGAAGATCGGCGTGGCGCGCCTGGATCGCGTGGGCTCGTAGGGGCTCAGGTGCTGGCGCTGGCGTGTTGAGCGCTTGAGCGCTTGTCCGTTGATGGCGGTCTCGGCGGGGCTCATCCCCGGGAGGCCGCCTTCGGCTTTCGTGGCGCAGGGTGTGGAAGCAGGCTCACCGCTGACGCTGCAAACGATCATCGGTGGCGCCGCGCGGCCAAACAGCCGGGCGGTTGAACAAAGATACGAAACTTTTATCCACAAAAGATGAGTGACACTCGACTACGTGTGCTCCTTAAGTTATCCTCATAACATGACGAACTCGCGGATGACCTCAGGCAGGCGGCCGACGCCGTCGCCCTGCTGGGCTCCTCGAGCGCCGACCTCGCGGCTCTTCCCGACGCCGAGGCTTTGGCCGGTCAGAAGCGGATCGCCTGCGCGCGCCGTCTGCTCGACACCTATGCCGCGTTGATGGCCGCAACCATCGCCCGCCGGTCCCGCCCGGAACTCGGCCACTCGGGGCTGGCCGCGCAGCAGGGGTTCCTCTCGCCCGAGGCCCTGATCCAGAACTGGACCGGCTCATCCAAAGGTGACGCGTACAAGCTCGTCGCGGTCGGCACGATGATGGCCGACACCAAGGCGGCCGACAAGCTGGTCGAATAGGCACTCTCGACGCTCTCGACGCCCGACGCCGACGCCGACGCCGATGCTGTCGACGTCGCGGCGTTCACCGCGAGGGTGCCCTGGCAGGCGCCGATCGCCCGGGGCGTCACCGCCGGCACGCTCTCGGTTGACGCGGCCGAGGCGATCCGGGCCGGGCTCGGCCAGATCGACGCGGCAGTCACCGCGGAGAAGCTCCGGGTGGCCCTCGCGGCGCTCCTCACCGAGGCACCGTCACTGAATGCCGACGAGGTCTTCAAACGGGCCCGCCGGATGCGCGACCGGCTCGATCAGGCCGGCATCACCGCCCGCGAGAAGCAGGCCCACGACGACCGCTACCTGAAGACCTACCGGCTGAGCAACGGCAACGTGCGCCTGAACGGGCTCTTCGCCCCCGAAGACGGCGAGTTCGTGCTCTCCACCTTCGACTCCATCACCAGCCCCCGCCGCGGCGGAGTGCGCTTCGTCGACCCGGAACGCGCCGTCTGGGCCCAAAAAAAGCAGGACGACCCGCGCAGCACCGAGCAGGTCAACGCGGACGCTGCCCGGCGGTGCGCGTGATCGTGACCGAGAAAGCCCTCACAGCCGAACCCGCCGAGCCGGGTGCCGCCGAACCCGCCGCTCACGGGCAGATCGAAGGCAACCCGGTCCCCATCTCGCAGGAAACCATCGACCGGGTGCTCTGCGACACCGGCACCCGCGGCACCAAGTTCGACGACATCGGCCAAATCATCAACGTCGGCCGTGACGAACGACTCTTCACCGAGAAACAACGCGCCGCGATGGGAGTGCGCGACGGCGGATGCCGGTGGGTCGACTGCGACCGATCACCAGCCTGGACCGAAGCCCACCACATCAACGACTGGCTCACCGACAGCGGAGACACCAACCTCGCCGACGGAGTACTGCTCTGCCACCCGCACCACCTACTGCTACACAACCAGCACTGGAAGATCACCCGCACCGGAACGCAACACTGGCTGCGGCCACCGGTGGAGAACGACCCGGAACAGACACTGATCGCACTGCCGAGCAAGGCGGTGGGGCTGTAGGGCGCGGCTCTCGTCCCGGGTCTTGACAGGCTCGACCACCGGGGGGGGCGGCGGCGGGGCGCGGCGGGGCGTGCTATTCGGCGGGCGGCGCGGTGGGAAGGAGGGCGAGGGTGGCCTTGAGGCGGGCCTCGGCGTCGTCGTCACCCTGACCCGCGAGACTCGCCGCGATGTTCGCCTCGGTCACGGCGCGGAGCACCTCGTCCCGCTGGATGCGCACGCCCCGGGGAGCGTCGACGCCGATCCGGATGCTGTCACCGCGCACGTCGAGAACGGTGATGACGATGTCGTCACCGATGAGGATCTTCTCCCCCTGTTTGCGTGTTAGAACCAGCACTCGTCCAGCCTAGCTTGACCGGTCGGGCCGGCCCGCGAGCCGTCGCCGCATTCCGGCCACGGTGCTGGCCTCGGCGGGGGCGCCGTCGACCCAACCGATGGGGATCTGCAGCTCATCGACGGTCTCAGGCGAGACGGTGTCGCCATAGCCCGTCACCGCGATCGCGTCGACGTGCACGCTCTGGGCAACCTCAGCCGCCCACCGGGCGGTGTCTGCGGGCTTGCGGCCGGCATCGACGACCAGCCAGACCTGCTCGGCACCGAGCGCGGCCACCAATGCGGCGTAGATGTCCGCCGTGGCCGGGTCGGCACCCAGACCGAAGGCCAGAATTCCGGTCTGTCCGAGCTTGACTCCCCTGGCCCGTGCCTCCAGCGCCGTGCGCCGGTCGAGGATGCGCGCGAGCCCGGCCGCGGCAGGCGCTCCGACGTCGATCGCGCCGGCCACGAGGACCTCAGCCGAACCATGCGCCACGGCCAGCTCCCGCGCAATCCGCACCGCGGCATCCTGCCACCCGACGACGAGAACGAGGTTTCCGACACCCGGGAGCGGCCGCGGCACCGCCGCTTCGGCGGCCGCCTGCTCGCTCTCTCTCAGCCGGGCGTCCCTGCGCCTGCCGCCCCCCTGGGCGGCCGCCGGGGCGGGGGTGGGCGGCGCGGGAGTGGGCAGCACCGGCGGGATGGGTTCCTGGGTGGCGAAGGTGAGTTCGTCCATCAGGCGGGCGAAGCCGTCCGTCGCGGTCGACAGGGGCGGGGAGGAGACGGGTGCCGCGGCCCGGGGAAAACCCGCTTCCGCCGCGTCGGCATCGTCGAGAAGCGCGGCGATGCCGAGCCGGGCCTGCACGTCGAGTCGGGAGTGGGCCGCGCGCCGCCGCCGCTCCGGCACCTCGACCGTGACCTCGATGTGCCGGCGGGCGAAGAAGCCCTTGATGCCGCCGACGGTGACCCGTTCGGCGGCCACGATGCGCGCATCCGCACCGTGCTCGGCGAGGATGCGTGCCTTCAGCTCCTGGAGGGATGAACCCTCAAGCTGAAATCGACTCGGTTCCACGTACCACTCCCACCGTTTCGATGGCCACGTTCGCCGAGGTGACCTCCTGATAGGACAGCACGGAGATACCGCCGGACTGCGCCGACACTAGTCGACGGATGGCCGGGCGCAGCGCCGGCGCGCAGACCAGCACCGCGGAGAGTCCGGCCGCTTCCACGTTGCCCAGCGCCTCCTTCAGCGACCCGAGAATGGCGTCGACCCGGTTCGGCTCCAACATGATCTGGGTGCCCTGGTCGGAGGGACGCATCCCCTCGAGCATGGACTGCTCCAAGGCAGGCTCGATCATGATCACCCGGAGCAGCCCGTCGTCGAGATACTGCGCTGTGAGAGCCGGGCCCAGCGCCTGACGGGCCGTCTCGATCAGGCCCTCCGGGTCATTCGACACCTTGGCGCGCAGGGAGAGGGACTCGTAGATGCGGGGCAGGTCGTTGATCGGGATCTGCTCCGCGAGCAGACCCTGCAGCACGCGCTGCACCTCGGCGAGGGAGAGCAGTCCGGGGATCAGATCCTCCACGGCGGACGGATTGACCAGCCGCACCCCCTCGGTGAGCACCCGCACGTCCTCGCGGGTGAGGAGCCTCGCCGCGTTGCCGGTGATGATCGAGGACAGGTGGGTGATGAGCACCGACACCCGGTCGATGACCGTGGCCCCGGTCATCTCCGCGCTGTGCCGCATCTCGCTGGGCACCCACTTGCCGGTGAGGCCGAACACGGGCTCCACCGTGGCCTGGCCCGGCAACGAGTCGAGGGCGTCGCCGAGGGCGAGCACCTTGCCGGCCGGGGCGACCCCGCGGCCGGCCTCCACGCCGGCGATCCGGATCGAATAGGTGGAGGAGGGCAGGTCCATGCTGTCGCGGGTGCGCACGGGCGGCACCACCACGCCGAGGTCGATGGCAACCTTGCGGCGCAGGGCACGCACGCGAGCCAGGAGGTCGTCCTGGGCTCCGGAGACAAGGTCGACGAGGTCAGGGGCCAGCAGGATCTCCAGGGCGTGCACCCGCATGGTTTCGATCAGGTCTTCTGGTGTGTCAGAGCGGGGCGCCATCGCCTCGGCGGCGACACCGGCATCCCGGCCCGCCTGGTCGCGGCTCTCCCCTGCCTTGATCCGGCGGGCGAAGAGGATCAGACCCAGCCCGATCACCACGAACGGGATGATCGGCATGCCCGGGATCAGGGCCATCAGGAGGGCCGCGCAGCCCGCGATCATCAGTGCGTTGCGGGACTGGGTGAGCTGGCCGGAGGCTGCCTCGCCGATGTCGGACTCCGCGTTGGAGCGGGTCACGATCATGCCGGTCGAGACCGCCATCAGCAGGGCCGGGATCTGCGTCACGAGGCCGTCGCCGATGGTGAGCAGGGAGTAGGTGCTCATGGCCTCGGTGACGGATAGTCCGAGCGAAATCATGCCGATCGCGATGCCGCCGACCAGGTTGATGATGATGATGACGATGCCGGCGATCGCGTCACCCTTGACGAATTTCGACGCGCCGTCCATGGCACCGTAAAAGTCCGCCTCGGCGGAGACCTCGGCCCGGCGTTCCCTGGCCTGCACGTCGGTGATCAGGCCGGCATTCAGGTCGGCGTCGATGGCCATCTGTTTGCCGGGCATGGCGTCGAGGGTGAACCGCGCACCGACTTCGGCGACGCGTTCGGCACCCTTGGTGACCACCACGAATTGGATCACGACGAGGATCAGGAAGATCACAGCGCCGATGATGAGCGACCCGCCCACGGCGACGTCGCCGAACGCGGCAATCACCTGCCCGGCGTAGCCGTCGCTGAGCACGAGCCGGGTCGAGGCCACGTTCAGGCCCAGCCGGAACAGGGTCGCGACGAGCAACAGCGACGGGAAAACGGAGAAATCGAGGGGCTTTTTGACAAACATCGTGGTCAGCAGTGTGACCAGCGCCAGGAGGATGTTGACGATGATCAGCACGTCGAGCAGCACGGCGGGCACCGGCACGACGAGCAGCAGGATGATACCGACAACCCCGACCGGCACCGCGAGTTTGGCGAGATTGCTGTTCATCGGTGGCCTCCGGCCGTCAGGACACGATCGTTGAGGGTGTGCACGCGGGAACCGCGGCCGGTGCGTTCGCCGGCTCCAGAGCCGCGAGACTTCAGCGCGAGCACGAAGGCGAGCACCTGCGCGACGGCGTTGTAGAGCTCCACCGGGATCTCGTCACCCAGCTGGCAGGCGCTGTGCAGTGCACGGGTGAGCGGGATGTCCCGCACGATGGGGACCCGGTCGGTCTCCGCCTGTTCCCGGATGCGCGCCGCGATCACTCCCGCTCCCGTGGCCACGACCCGGGGGGCGGACTTGCCCGGCTCGTAGCGGAGAGCGACGGCGAAGTGGGTGGGGTTGACCAGCACGACGTCGGACGTGGCGACGGCGGCGATCATGCGGTTGCGACTCATGGCGAGCTGCCGGGCCCGGCGCTGCGACTTCACCATCGGGTCACCCTCGGAACTCTTGTTCTCATCAGTGACTTCCTTCTTCGTCATGCGGGTGCGCTTGCGGTTGCGCTTCATCACGACGAACACATCCGCGGCGGCGAGTACCAGGCCGGCGATGACAGCCGACTGCACAAGAGCGGTCGCGCCGTCACTGGCCGCTCCGATCAGCACGGAGACGGGCAGTCCCCCGGCCGTCATCAGGATGGGAGCGAGCCCCTGCACCACGAGCACCAGCACGAGACCCACGGCGATGGTCTTGAGCAGCGCCGTGACGCCCTGCCAGACGGCCTGGCCGCCGAAGGTGCGACCGAGGCCGGTCACCAGGTTGAACTGCTCGTATTTTCCGGCGACCTTCTTGAAGTGCACGCCGCCCTGCGCCACAGCGCCCACGAGGACGACCACGAAGACCGTCGCGAGCATCGGGGTGAGGATGGTTCCCATCGAGGCCAGCGAGTCCACCAGCATCTGCACGGCGAGGTCCGGCTGCGGGTTGGCGACCAGGCTGCGAATACGGATCATCTGGTCGGTTCCGGCGTCCGCGGCCAGACCGATGGTGACGGGGGCCATGGCGGCGGCCGCGCCGATGCCGATCCACGCGGTCAGGTCCTGGGACTTGGAGAGCTGGCCCTTGGACCGCACCTCGCGCATCCGTTTGTCGGTGGCTTGTTCGGTCTTCTCACCGGAGTCGGACAGCTATCTCACCCCCAGCATGGTGGCGACGGCGTCGTCGGTCAGCGACGCGACGATGCGCGGCAGGGCCACGAACCCGGCGGCGCCCAGCGTGAACGTGATCAAAATCTTGAGCGGGAACCCGAGCGCGAACGCGTTGAGGGCCGGGGCCACCCGGGTGAGCAGGCCGAGGCCGACGTCGGCGAGGAACAGGACGACGATCAGCGGTCCGGCGATCTGCACGGCGGAGAGCAGCATTTGGCCGACCGCGACTGTGATGGTCTGCATCGGCACCGCGAGGTCGATGCCGCCCCCGATCGGCAGGGCCGCGAACGTACGCGTGATGCCGCCAAGGATCAGCTGATAGCCGCCCGAGGCGAATAGGAGCGCCAGCGCGGTCATCTGGTACAGCCGCGTGAACTGGGCACCGTTGACCATGGCCTGCGGGTCGAAGCCCTGAGCGAGCTGGAAGCCGCCGAACATGTCGATCAGGTTGCCGGCGGACTGGATGGCGGAGAAGACCACGAGCACGAGGAAGCCGAGCAGGCCGCCGACCACGATCTCGAGGAGCAGGGCGGCGAAGAAACCGCCGGTGTCGGGCGAGACCCAGCCCGGCGTGACCCGAGGCGAAACCGCCAGGGCCAGGCCGAGGGCGAGCATGCCCTTGATCCGCAGGGGGAACGCGTTGTAGGAGAACGGCGGCGCCACGATGAGGAACGCCACCATCCGCACGCCCGCGAGCATGGTGGCTTCGATCCAGGCGAAGTCAAGGGTGATGTTCATCAGCCGCCACCGATGAGGCCGGGGATCTTGGCGAAGAGCATCTCCGTGAAGGACACCATCTCGGAGATCATCCAGTGCCCGGAGATGATCAGCGCCACAGCCACGGCGATGGCCTTGGGCACGAACGACAGCGTCACCTCCTGGATCTGGGTGATCGACTGCAGCAGGGAAATGGCGAAACCGACGACCAGGGCGGTGATCAGGATCGGCGCGGACAGTTTGCCGGCGATCAGGATGCCCTGCAGTCCGATGTCGAGGACGGCGTTGGTGTCCATCAGCCACCCCGGTAACTGGAGACGAGGGTCGTGATGATCAGACCCCAGCCGTCGACGAGTACGAACAGGAGGATCTTGAACGGCAGCGAGATCATCACCGGCGGCAGCATCATCATGCCCATCGACATCAGCGCCGCGGACACGACGAGGTCGATCACCAGGAACGGCACGAAGATGACGAACCCGATGATGAACGCGGCACGCAGCTCGGAGATCATGAACGCCGGGATCAGCGTGAGCAGCGACACGGCCTCGCGGGTCTCCGGGTTCGGCTGATCTGCGGCCCGGGTCATCAGGGCGAGGTCCTCCTCCCGGGTGTGCGCGAGCATGAACGTGCGTAGCGGCTTCGAGCCGAGTGTGACGGCGTCGTCGAAGGACATGGTGCCGTTCAGGTACGGCTGCAGGGCGCCGTCGTTGATGTCGGTGAGGATGGGCGACATGATGAACAGCGACAGGAACAGGGCCAGGCCGGCCAGCACCTGGTTCGGCGGGATCGACGGCAGCGCGAGCGCGTTGCGGGTCATCGCGAGCACAACGAAGATCTTCGTGAAGCTGGTCATCATCAGCAGCAGGGCCGGCGCGACCGACAGCAGGGTGATCCCGATCAGGGTCACGATCGCCGAGGACGGTTCGCCGTTCGGGCCGTTGATCTGCACGTTGAGCCCGCCGCCGCCCGGTTCCGTCGGGGTGACCGGGTCGGTCGGCGTGACCGGATCGGTCGGGGCGGCATGGCCCGCCGGCGCCACGAGCAGCACGAACGCCACGACGATCACGAGCACGAGGGCCGCCATCATCAGGTACCGGGCGATGTCCCGGCTTCGATCCGGGCGCACGGCCGCGAGTGTCACCGGCCCTGCCGGAGGGCGGCAGCGGTCTGCTGCCAGGTGGCGGGAGACAGGATCGACCCGCCGATCCGGCCCGGAATGGCGCGGTCCCGGCGCCGCCGGAGGATGAGCGGCGGCGTGAGTTCCTCGCCGTCGTGAGTGGCGCCGGCGTGCGCGGCGTGCGTTGCCTGGTCGAGCTCGCGGGCGAAGTCGGCCGCGGCGTGGTGCGCGCGGCGTCCGGGAAGGGTAGCGGTGAGGGGCACCGGGAGGGGCGCCGGGAGGGGCGCCGGGAGGGGCGCCGCGGCATCCGTCGGTGCCTGACCGTCGTGCAGCACGCTGACCGACTGCTCGGTCACGCCGAGCACGAACCGGCGGCCCTCGATGTCGACGACGACGACGGATGCCTTCTGGCCGACGCCCTGCCGGCCCACCACGGTGACCAGGTTCGGGGTGCGGCCACCGAGGGAGCCCTTCGTCAGCTTGCGCTGGAGCACCCAGAGCAGCCCCAGCACGGCGGCCAGGGACAGCGCCACCCGGAGCGCGACCAGGGTGGTTTCCACCTAGGTCAGGCTCTCGGCCACATCGAGGATCTGGGTGATCCGCACCGCGTAGTCCTGGTCGACGACCACGATCTCGCCGTGCGCGATCAGCCGGCCGTTGAGCAGGATGTCCGCGGGAGCCCCGGCGGACCGGTCGAGTTCGATGACGGCACCCGGTTCGAGCGAGAGCACGTCGCGCACCGACATGCGGGTACGCCCGATTTCCACGGTCAACGACATCTGCACACTGTTGATCCGGCCGAGCTTGCCGGACACGGACTGGCTGGACCTGGCCGCACCGTTGGAGACGCCGTTGTCACGCAGCCGCACGGCGAACCAGCCGGTGATCTGGCCGTCGCCGGACAGCTCGAAGACGCTGGTGGCAGGATCCGCGAACAGGGCCGTGGCGTCGTCGGACCGGGTGTCCCCCAGGACCCCGATCCCGAAGACGCCGGACGCGCTCTCCAACGCCGGGCGCAGCACGTCCTGACGGGAGATCAGCGAGGAATCGAGGCCGGACGCGGAGTCGAGGGCGGCCGGGTCCGCAAGCACGACGGCGAGATCCGCGGAGGTGACGCCGACGAAGGAGGCGACCGCGGCGGTGCCGAGCCGGCCGGCGAGGGCGGCACCGGAGCAGGACTCGGCCCGGAGCCGCGTCACGGTGGGGAGCACGTCCAGCAGGGCCTCGACGGCCGCCGTCTGCACGGCGATGGGGATGACGGTCATGGGGTGGACTCCTCGGTGTCGATGACGATGCAGGCCAGTCGGGAGCCGTTGGAACCGACGGCGGCGCGGGCGAGCGTGTGGCCGTCGACGACCACGTCGAGCGGGCGGTGCTGGGGGTGCGGAAGGGGCAGCACATCATTCACGGCAAGACCCAGCACGACGCTGGGCAGAACCAGCGCGGGCGTCAGCTGCAAGGAGACATCCACCGGAACCTGGGCCAGCTGGCCGCGCAGCAGCTCGGCCGGGTCGGCACTTCCGGTCTCCGGAGCCGACTCGACGAGTTGAGGCAACAGTGCCTCCGCCGGAAGGGCGACCGTGGCGGCGCAGGATGCGTCGCCGATGCGCATCGTGAAGCTGGCGACGATCATCAGGTCGGCGGTGGCCGCGGCCTGGGCGAACTGGGAGTTGTACTGGATGCCGCCGACGGTGATCGTGTGCACGAGCAGGGAACCCAGCGAGTAACGCAGGTCCTCGAGGGCGTCGTCCATGAGCCGGCGCACCAGGGCCAGCTCGATCTGGGTGAACGCCCGTTCCGGCGGCATGGTGACCGCGGTTCCGCCCAGCATGTGGCTCACCCAGGACAGGGCCGCGGAGGTCGGGAACTGCACGACGGCTTTCGCGGGGATGCCACTCACCGGGCAGAGCACCATGGCGGTCGTGGCAGGCAGCGACGACGCGTATTCGTCGTAGGTGCGCATGAGCACGTGGTCGCATTTCACCTGGGACATGACGCGCACCTTGGCGGTGAGCTGGGTGCCCCACTGGCGCGCGAAGGTTTCGAAGGCGAGTTCGAGCACCCGGGAGTGCTCGCGGGCGAGCGTTGTCGGGCGACGAAAGTCGTACACCTCGACCGTGCGCTTCGCCGAAGCGGGCACACCAATCACTGCTTGTTCCTGGACCGTCACGGTGAGGACTATCGGTCAGGGCAAACGGATGGTTAGCAGCTCAGTGTGCTTTTTCCGCGTCTTTGTCGACGTCGGTTCCCGCGGTCTTCGTGGTTTTCGTCTTTTCCGTGGTATTCACGGTTTCCGTGGTTCCCGTGTCTTCAGCAGGTTCCGTGCCGGCGGCGGTGAAACCCGAGACGATGTCGGGGATCAGCGTGCGCACCGCCTCCGGCTGGCTGGAGAGGAGCACCACGTCGACCCGTCGGTTCTGCGCCTGGGCCGCCAGATCGGCTCCCTCCGCGACCGGCCGGGCCGAGCCGTAGCCGACGGCGGAGACCCGTTCCTGACCCACGCCGCCGAACTCGACCAGGCGGCGGAGTACGGCGGTCGCCCGGCCGGCGGATAGCTCCCAGTCGGTGGGGTAGTTGGTGGTGACGCCGTGCCGGTCGGCGTGGCCCTCCACTTTCACCTCGCGGGTGTTGGCGGAGAGGATCGGCGCCACGGCGTCGAGGACCTGCACGGCTTGGCGGCTCAGGTTGGCGAGGTTGGGTTCGAAAAACGCCTCGGAGCCGATCAGCCCGATGACCAGGCCGCGGTCGTCAATGGTGAACTGCACCTCCTGGGCCACGCCCTGGGCATCCACTGCGGCCTGCAGGGCGTCCCTCACCGCGGTGAGGTCCGTGACCTCTGCCGCCGCGAGGTCGATGTCGGTGAACCCGGTCACCTCGGACTGGGCGACCTTGTCCTTGGTCACGACCACGCCCTTGGCCGTGTCGACCTTACCGACGTCGGTGGCCCCGAACCCGGTCGCGAGCGAGTTCTTCAGCTGCAGAAACTTCTCCTGGTCGACGGAAGACATCGCGAACAGCACGATGAACATGCACATCAGCACGGTGACCATATCCATGTACGACGCCATCCACCGCTCGTCGACGTGCTCGACGTGCTCCTCCTCGAGGCCCCGCCTGCGGCCGTGCCCGCGTCCGTGCCCGCTCATGCGGCCTTCGGCAGGGACGTGTCCGCCTTGTCCGCCTTGGGGCCCTTGCCGGGTTTGCCCGGTTTGCCTGGTTTGCCTGGTTTACCTGCCCTGGCGGAGGCCGGCGCGGGCACCATGGCGCGCAGTCTCTCGCCGAGGAGCCGAGGCTGGCTGCCTGCCTGCACGGCCAGCGCACCCTCCAGGAGCAGGGTCATCCGTTCGACTTCGATGTCGCTGAGGCGCTTGAGCCGGCTGCCGATCGGCAGCCAGAGGAAGTTGGCCGTGAGCAGGCCCCACAGGGTCGCGACGAACGCGGCCGCGATCATCGGGCCGAGGGTGGACGGGGTGTCGAGGTTCTCAAGCACGTGCGTGAGCGAGACGACGGTTCCGATGATGCCGACCGTGGGCGCGTAGCCGCCGAGGCTGGTGAAGAACTTGGCAGCGTTGCGGCTCTCCTTGGTAGCGGTCGCGAGCTCGTCTTCCAGCAGGATGCGCAGTTCATCGCCGTCGGTGCCGTCGGCGATGTTCTGCAGGGCACCACGCAGGAACGGGTCGGCGACGTTGTCAGCCTCCTGCTCGAGGGCGAGCAGACCGGAACTGCGCGCCTTCTCGGCCAAGCCGACGACCTGGTCGATGACCTGCTGCGGCGGGGTGGTCTTGCCGATGAAGGCGGCGGGCACGGCTTTGAACGCGGAGATCGCGTCCCTGATCGTGCCGCCGGCGATGCCGACCGCGATGGTGGCGCCGAACACGAGAATCATCGGTGCCGGCAGAAGGATCGAGTGCAGGCTGCTGCCTTCGAGGGTGATCATGGCGAAAAGTGAGCCGAAGGCGATGGCGATTCCGACCAGGGTTGCCGGATCCATCAGAGCCTCCGCGGGCGGGCGGGAACAGTGCTGCCCGGTTCGATGATTTCCTCGATCGCGTGCGGCCCCTCGACGATTTCGAGCGAACGGATGCCCGGCCGGTAGTCGGCATCCGGCGTCAGGTAGGCCAGCGAGATCACATGGGCCCGGAACCGGGCGATCTTCTCGATGACGTCGTCGAGGGTCTCCGTGACGATGAACTTGGCGCCGTCGACCATGACCAGCGTCGTGTCAGGGCTCGCGTGAATGCGCTCGATCAGGTCCGGGTTGATCGCGAACTGGCTGTTATTCAGCCGCGTCACAACGATCATGATGTCCACCCCGGGTTCAGAACGGTTCCAGCAACCGTTACGCCTCACTGTCGGCCGCCCGGCCGGGCGCGTTAGCTGCCGGCCGCATCGAGCCCGTGACCTGACCTGGAAAGCCGCACGACCACATCCGTCGCCGATTGTGGCCAACTCAGGAGATCCGTCTGGCCGAGCCGGAAATCCGGTCTGCTTCCGCACAGGTCCGCGGCGGACGGTCAACCCGGTCGCCGGATGTCCTGAGTTGGCCGCACACACGGGCACCGCCGGGGCGGCACACGCGGAAGAGTGTGGGGAGCCAGAATCTCCATCGAACTGATTCGACGGAGATTCTGCCCAAAACGCACTCAAAGACGAGAAAACCGCGCTCTGTCGCGAAAAACTCCGTCGAATTGGTTACGCCGCGCGCACCAGGATCTCGCCGGGCGCGGCCGCATCGCTGCCGAAGATCAGGTGTCGGGTGGCGATCTTGTCGGTGAAGAACCGGTCGTGGCTGACCACCACCACGGCCCCCGGAAAGTGGATGAGGGCGCGCTCCATCACCTGGGTGCTGGCCAGGTCGAGGTGGTTCGTCGGTTCGTCGAGCAGGAGCACAGCGGCCCCCGACAGCAAGCACTGTGCCATGGCGACGCGGGCCCGCTGCCCACCGGAGAGGTTGCCGATCTTCTGCTTGAGGTCGGCCTCGGAGAATTGAAACATCGCGAGGAACCGGTTGACCGACTTGCGGGTCGCTGTGAAGGCGAGACTGCCCGGCATCGCGTTCACGGAGTGGCTGACGGTGTCATCGTCGTCAAGGCCGTCGAGCACCTGGTTGTAGGAGACCACGGCGGCGCCGGAGGCCCAGGCCACCTCGCCGAAATCGGCCTTCTCCTCCCCCGCCAGAACCCGTAGCAGGGTGGTCTTGCCGCTGCCGTTGGAGCCCAGGACCACGATGCGGTTGCCGCGCCGGATCTCGAAGGTGAGGTCGGTGAACAGCGCCTTCTCGCCGTAGGACTTGCTGAGCGACTCGATGCGGCAGAGCGAGTCCTTCACGTGCAGCCCGCCGTAGATCTCGGTGATGATCGTGTCGACGGGCCGCGGGCTGCGGGTCTTCTTGATGTGCGCGAGTTGGCTGTCGAGGGTGCGGCTGGCAGCCTTTGCGGCCTCGCGGCGGTCGCTGATCCCCTCCGCCTCGAAAGCGAGCAGTTCCGACTCGTGCAGGAACTGCAGCTCGAGGGTTTTCAGGCGAAACTGCTTCTGCACCACGTAGTCGCCGAAGTTGCCGGGGTACTCGTGCAGGTGGTAGTTCTCGACCTCAATGATGCGGGTGACGACCCCGTCAAGGAACCGGCGATCGTGCGAGACGATGATGGCCGCACCGCGGAATGAGCGGAACCAGGCCTCGAGCCACTCGACGCCGGCGACGTCCAGGTAGTTGGTTGGTTCGTCCAGGAGCAGCACGTCGGGCCGCTCGAGCAGGATCTTCGCCAGCGCCGCCCGGTTGCGCCAACCGCCGGAAAGCAAATCGATGGCGCAGACGCGGTGGGCCTCGTCGAACCCGAGGGTGGTCAGCGCGGCGTCGATACGCCGCGGGTAGTCCCAACCATCGAGGCGGTCCATGTCTTCGAACAGCTCGGCCTGGCGGTGGATCAGCCGGTCGAGTTCGGCGCTCTGCGCAGAATCCGCCGCGATCCGGGCGTCGATCGACGCGAGCTCGGCCTCGAGGGCCTTGATCGGGGCGAACAAGCCGTCGAGCACCTCGGTGATCGTGGATTCGCCGTTCAGTTCGGAGAACTGGGAGAAGTAGCCCACCCGGGTGCCGGCCTCGAGGGTGACGGTGCCGGCATCCGCGCTCACCTGGCCGAGGACCAGCTTGAGAATCGTCGACTTACCTGACCCGTTGCGGCCGATCAGTCCAACCCGGTCGCCTGGTTCCAGTCGGAAGAAGGCCTCACGCAGAATCTGGGTGTTCTCGAAACGGATGCTGACGTCGTTCAGCCTGATCAGGCTCACTGTGGCCGTCCTCTCGGGTTCGGTTCAGCCCCCGGGCGAGGCGGACGGCCAACTTTACCGTGTCAGGCAGGCGGTTCAGGGCGTGTGGTCGTCACCCATGGCGGATGCGCCCTTGTGGTCGTCCATGCGACCGAACGTGGTCTCGAGCACGCTGGCCAGCTTGTGCAGCGCACCGCTGACGGCCCCGGTCATCGTGGAGGAATGGTCGGTTGCCGCGAGGGGGTTGCCCCCGGCGGGACGCACCTCGAGCAGGCAACGGATGTCCTCGGTCGTCGCCCTGCCTGCGCTCTCGTCGCTGAGGTGGACCTCGACCCGCGTCAACCGGGAGCTGAACCGGGCCAGAACAGTTTCGACCGAGGACTCCACCTCCGCCACGACTGCGTCCGTGCCCGCGATGTTGTTGTCGGTGTTGACCAGGATTTGCATCTTTGCTCCTCAGTTGAAACGTCGGTTATTCCAGTATGGCGCGCAAAAATGTGCGGCCTGACGACCCGCCGACGCCGGTTATCGGCGTAGGCGCTACCGCTTCAGGTTGGTGAGCTCCTGAAGCACCTCGTCGGAGGTGGTGATGATGCGCGCATTCGCCTGGAAGCCGCGCTGGGCGACGATCAGGTTGGTGAACTCCTGCGACAGGTCGACGTTGGACATTTCGAGGGTGCCGCCGCTGAGCGAGCCGAGGCCGCCGTCACCGGGGGCGCCGAGAGCCGCCTGGCCCGAGTTGAAGGTGGCGCGGTAGGCCGAGGAACCGGACTTCTCGAGGCCGCTCGGGTTGGTGAAGGTGGCCAGGGCGATGCGGGCGATGGCTGTCTGGCTGCCGTTGCTGAACAGGCCCACCAGGGTTCCGTCCTTGCCGAGGGTGAAGGACTGGAGGGAACCCGCCGTGGAACCGTCCTGGCTGCTGATCGTGGCCGTGCTCAGGCCAGCCTGCCCGGTCAGGGCGGTCAGATTCACCTTGACGTCGTTCACGATGAACGGACCGGTTGCCGTGAGCACACCTTCTGCGTCGAGGGTCAAGGCCGTGGAGCCGGTACCCACTGCGTCGGTGCCGCTCGCGGTCCAGCCGGTGGTCGTACGCGCGAAGGTGACCGAAAGGGTACGGGCGGCACCCAGCGCGTCGTAGACCTTGACGTCGCGCACGATGGCGGAGCCTGCCGCCGCATCCGCCGGCAGGTTTCCGACCATGGTGACGCCACCGGTTGCCTTCGCCGGGATCATGGCCTGCAGCGGCAGGATGATGTTGCCCACCGGGCCACCCTCGTTGATCTGCCCGTTGGCGCCGTTCCAGCCTTGCACGATCGCACCGTCCGGGGAGACCAGGCGACCCTCGGCGTCAAAGTCGAAGGCACCCGCACGGCTATAGAGCGTCTCGCCGGCCAGTTGGGTGACGAAGAACCCGTCGCCGGAGATCGCCATGTCGGTGGCCCGCCCGGTGGACTGCGCGGAGCCCTGGGAGAAGTTCGTGGCGATCCCGGCCACCTGCACGCCGAGCCCGACCTGGGCCGGGTTCGTGCCGCCCACCTGCTCCTGGGGGCCACCCGCACCCTGCTTCAGCTGCGAAAGGGTGTCCTGGAACTGTACGGCCGACGCCTTGAACGCGGTGGTGTTGACGTTGGCGATGTTGTTGCCGGTGACGTCGAGCATGGTCTGGTGCGAGCGAAGGCCGGAGATGCCGGAGTACAGGGAGCGAAGCATGGGGTGCTGCCTTTCGGTGGGAAACGAGAACGAGAACGGATGTGAGGTGTGGGTCAGGCGGAGAGGCCGGGAGTGGTGCCGGCGGCGGCGCTCGCGCCCGAGGTGACGCCGGTCACCAGGTCGAGGGCGACGAGGGTCCCGTCGACGGTGACCTGGGGAACGGCCCCGGCGTAGGAGACGCTCGAGGCGGTACCGGTGCCCACGGTGCCGTCGGCCCGCGTGAAGGTGACGTCCTGTCCGACCAGGGCCGCTGCGGCGACGCGCATCTGCAGGGAGAAGTTCTCGTCGGCGGTCGTTGAGAGCGCCGCGAGCTTCTCCATCATGGCCAGCTGCGTGGTCTGAGAGATCATCTGGTTGGTGTCCATGGGCGAACTGGGATCCTGGTTGCGCAGCTGAGTGACCAGCAACGACATGAACGCCTCGGAATCCAGGGTCTGTTTCGGGGCGCGCACGGGGGCGGTCGAGTACATCCCGGCCGGGGCGGCTGCTGCCACTGCGTCGATGGTCAAAGGGTCTCTTTTCTGGGATGGTGGGGTCTGTGTCGGTGGGGTCTGAGGTGGCAGCAGGTCAGGCGAGAACGTCGATGGTGGTGTGTGAGCCGGCGGCGCGCAGGGAAGACAGTCTGAGGTCGGCGGCACGGTCGGCGGCACGGTCAGCGGCACGGTCGGCGGCAGGGCCGGCCGCACGGTCGCCTCGGGTCGCCCTGTCGTCTTCGGCCGGCCACTCCTGGCGGGCGTCGGGTCCGCCCTGTCGGGAGGCCGAGGGGTCCGAGGCGCGGGCGTCGGCCGACAGGGTGAGCTGCGCGTTCAGCCCGCCGCCCGACAGGTCCCGGCGCAGGTCGGGCAGGATGGCCCGAAGCGCCTCTCGGGCCAGGTCCGTGGGCGCGAACAGCTCGACCCGAATGTGCTCCCCGCGCACGTGAGCCCGCACGGTGACCGGGCCCAGATTGTCGGGACTCACGCTGATGGTCAGCACGTGGTCGCCGTTGGCGGCGCCCACCAGGGTGAACAGGGGTCGGGACACCTGGCCGGCCAGTGGCGCGGGCGGTGCTGCCGGGGCCGAGGCCGGGGCGCCGGACGGCACAAGGGGAGCGGTGGCCGGGGTGGCCGCCGTGGCCGGCGTGCCGAGCGGCACGAGCAGGGCGGCGGGCGCCGAGGCTTCGGCCTGGTTCAGGTTCACGGTGGCCGCGCGGTCACCGGCGACGGATGTCCCTGCGGCCGCGCCGAGGCCGGTGGGCGCCGTGAGGCCCGTGGGCGCCGTGCCCGCGACAGTCGCTCCGGCGGAAGATGCCGTCCCGGCTACGGGCCCTGCGGTGGCACCGGGCCCTGCGGCGGTGACGGGCGCGGCGGTGACGGGCGCTACGGCGGCGGGTGCTACGGTGGCGGGTGCTACGGCGGCGGGTGCCGGTGGCACCGGCATCGGGGCAGCGAGAGTCCCGGCCGGAAGCGCGGTACCGCCAGCGGCGTTCGCTGCGGTGAAAGTGTTGGAGTCTGCGGCGGACGTCTCCGTGGAGTCTGAGTCGGCTTCGGATTCGGTGGCGGCGATGGTGGAAGTCTCGGCGGTGCCGGCGGTGCCGGCGGCGGCGGTCGGGATGGTCACGGCCTCGGTCCCGACGGAGTCGGCGAGGGCAGCACTGTTTGCTCCGGTGGCTATCGCCCCGGTGGCTTTCGCACCGGTCGGCAGTGGCGAGAGGCTGAACCCGGCGGCGGTCGGGATGGCGCTCGGCTGCTGGTGCTCCGGGGCCGGCGCCGCGCCGGTCAGGGCGTTCCTCAGATCAGTGGTCGGTCCGGAGGCCGGTTCGGCGGTGCGCTCCGAGGTCGGCTCGGGAGCCCGGGATGAGGTTGACGCGGAACCCGGCGGAGACGCGATCGCCGAGGTGCGCGGGCCCACGAGGGTGCCCTGCAGCACGGACGCGAATGAGCCGGCACCCGGGCGGGCACCCAGCGGGCCACGCGAAGCCGAGGGGGAGGCGGCGGCGGAGGAGGCGGATGAGGACGCGGCAGCGGATGAGGACGCGGATGCCAGCGCCTGCGCCGCGGTGTGGGGCGTCGGCGCCAGCCGGACGGACGTGGCGCTCATCGGGAGGCTCCGTTCATGAATGAGGCCAGTGCGGCGCTGAGCTGGCTGCCGGCGGCTGACGAAGCGGAGGCCGTGCTCGAGGACGCCGGGCTCGCGGTGGCGGCCGGGGCATCCGGAATCACACGGCGGATGGTGTCGATCTCGGAGTCGTCCATGTAGGCCTCGACCAGTGAGACCGTGCGGCCCTCGTAGGGCGCGTGGATGACCTTGTTGTCGCCGGCGTAGATCAGGATGTGCTCGCCGCCGCCGGTGACGATCAGGTCACCGGGCTTGGCCTCGGCGAGGGAGCCGACCTCGGTGCCGATCTTCATCTGGCCCGACACGAGGCGCGGCACGTCTATGCCCATTTCGGCATACACGGTTTGCACCAACCCGGAACAGTCCATGCCGCTGGCGTCTTCACCGCCGAAGACGTAGGGCACGCCCAGGTACTTCTTCGCGGCGTCGACCACGTCGGCGCCGGTGGCCCCACCCGGGTTCGGTGCGGCCGGGCCGACCGCGGCGGCGCCCGACGCCGACGCGAGGGCGTCGGCGAAGGTGTTCGCCGAGGTGCTCGCGCCCGCCCCGGCGGTGGCGCTGCCGGCTGCGGCAGTGGCCTGCGCCTTCTGGGCGTTCGCCCCGGCCGAGAGCTGAACGAGTGTCGCCTGGATCTCGCTGACCCGGCTCATCGCCGCGATCATGGTCATCGCGGGTCACCGCCCGCGCCCCGGTTGCGGTGCCAGCCGGTCGACGCAATCTCGTCGAGGATGGTCTGTTCGCGGTGCAGGTCGTTGGCCGCGACCAAGGCTCCGTGCCTGCCCTCGAGCTTCTCCAACCGCACCGTATCGGCACGGGTCGCTTCGAAGGCGACCTGCGCCTCGCCGACGGCAACCTGGTAGTTGCGGCCGAGGGCCTCCATGTCGGCCAACATGCTGTGCGCCGAGGCGCGGGCGGAGGCGATCGCCGACAGCGTGTCAGCCCCGCTGGCCAGACTCGGCGCGTGCCGCAGAGTGGCCCTGGTCGCGGCCCGGCGAGCCGCGTTCGCCTGAACGACCGCGTTGGCCTGGGCCAGGTCGCCGGCGGCCTGGTCCTGCTGCAGGTGCCGTAGCCGGAGGAGCCCGGCCAAAGCGAAAGTGCGTTTCATCAGAGCGCCCCCAGCGTTCGAGTAAGTGTCGTGAGTTGGTCCCAAGCGAGCGGGGCCGAGGTCTGGTCGTCCATGCGCTGCTGGAGGAACGCGTTGATGGCGCCCTCGTTGTCGACGGCGGCGTCGACAAGCGGGTTCGTGCCCCGCCGGTACGCGCCGACGTCGAGCAGGTCCTGCGCGGTGCGGCGTGCGGCGAGCACCCGGCGCAACAGGCCGGCGACCTGGTTCTGCTCGGGGCTGTTGACCCGGGAGGCGACACGGGAGATCGAGGAGAGCGCGTCGACAGCGGGGAAATGGCCGAGGACAGCCAGTTTGCGGTCGAGTACGACGTGTCCGTCGAGGATCGAGCGGGCGGCATCCGCAATCGGTTCATTGTGGTCGTCGCCGTCGACGAGCACCGTGTAGACGCCCGTGATCGACCCGGTTTCGTCGGTGCCGGCCCGCTCGAGTAGGCGGGCGAGCAGGGAGAAGGTCGAGGGCGGATAACCGCGGGTGGCAGGGGGTTCGCCGACCGAGAGGCCGATCTCGCGCTGGGCCATCGCCACCCGGGTGAGTGAATCCATCATCAGCATCACGTCGGCTCCCTCGTCACGGAACGACTCGGCGATCCGGGTGGCCAGGAAGGCGGCGCGCAGCCGCATCATGGCCGGTTCGTCGGAGGTGGACACGACCACGATCGAACGGGCGAGCCCCTCGGGTCCGAGGTCGTCTTCAAGGAATTCGCGCACCTCGCGGCCGCGCTCCCCCACCAGGGCGATGACCGAGACCTCCGCGTCGGTGCCGCGGGCGATCATCGAAAGCAGCGAGGACTTGCCGACGCCGGAGCCGGCGAACAGGCCCATCCGCTGTCCCTTCCCGACGGTGGTGAGGGTGTCGAGCACGCGCACACCCAACTGGAGCGGCGTCTGGATGCGGGAGCGGGCCATCGCGGAGGGGCTGTCGTGATCGAGGCCGACGAACCGGGCACCGGAGAGAGGGCCTTTGCCGTCGATGGGCCGGCCGAGGCCGTCGATGACGCGCCCGAACAGGCCGGCGCCGGTGGGCACGAGGTGCGGGGTTCCGTCCGAGCGCACGGGCGCGCCGATCCGAATACCGGTCATCCGGCCGAGCGGCATGCACCGGATGCCGCCCTGCGTCGTGGCGACCACCTCGGCGTCGATCTCCCCGCCGTCGCCGACCGTGACCAGATCGCCGATCGCGGAATTGAGCCCGCGCACCTCCAGACCGAGACCGACGATCGAAGAGACGACGCCCACCCGCTGGGGCCGCGCGGCGTCGAGGGCGGAGCGGATCTTTCCCGCGCGCGGACGCCAGGCGGGGGCCTGCGCCAGGGTCACGACCGGGCTCCGGTGAGTGCGGCCTTCGCGCGGGTAAGCGCGGTGCCGATCCGGGCGTCAAGGAATCCATCGGGGAACTCGGCGATCGCGTCGCCACGGGCGAGGTCGGCGTCCGCCGTGAAGTCCACGCCGGCATCCGCGCGGGTGATCAGGTCGATCAGAGCAAGGTCGGCGGGGTTCATCCGCACGGAGTGCGGGCGAACGGTACCGAGTGCGCCGGTGGTGACGGTCGCACCGGTCACTCCGGTCGCGAGGGCGCGGCCCAGTGCGGCCCGCGCCGAGGCGTCGGCGTCGCCGAGTGAGTAGCCGAGGATCGCTTCGGCCAGCTCCAGCGCGGTCGCGACAAGGGTGTCCTCCGCCTCCTGGATCACCGGAACGGTTCGCTCGTGCAGCGCGGCGGCGGCGGCACCCAGCAGCGCGACCGCCCGGTCGATCCGCGCCTGGCCGATGGCACCGGCGGCGGCCTGCTCGGCGTCGAGCCGCGCGATCCGGGCATCCACCTCGGCGGCGGCCGCCCGGAGTCCCGCGGTGTAGCCGGCGGCGTGCCCCCGGGCCCGGGAGGCGTCGCCGCCTGCGCCCCGCTCGCCCTGCAGGCTGGGGAAGGTCACGGCGGAGAAGTTCGACCGGGCGGTCGCTGCGTCAAACAACATAGTCGTCCTCCTCGGCACGTTGCACGGTGATGCTCCCCTGCGCCTCGAGGTCGCGGATGGCCCGCACGATCGTGGCGCGCGCTTCCTCGACCTGCGACACCCGCACGGGCGCCATGGCTTTGACCTCGTCGTCGAGGATCTCCCGGTTGCGCTCGGACAGGTTGGTGCGAATGATCGAGACCACAGCGTCCGCGGAGCCCTTCATGGCGATGGCGAGGATGCCCGCGTCGATGCCGCGGAGCACCTGCTGTACGTCTCGGTTTTCGAGCTTGACGATGTCGGCGAAGGTCAGCATCCGTGACCGGACCTCTTCGGCCAGGGCCGGATCGCGCGCATCGAGGGCTTCGAGAAGGGCGCGTTCGGTGGCCACATCGGCCCGGTTGATGATCTCGACGAGCGGCTGGATGCCGCCGACGATCTCCACCGAGTCGCGGGAGGAGGCGACGGCGCCGACCCGGGCCTTGAGGGTCTCGGTGACCACGCGCACGGCCTCGGGGGTGGCCGTACCCATGCCGGCGATGCACTGCGCCACCTCCGCGCGCAGGTCGGCGTCGAGGCCGCCGAGCACGGCGGAGGCGTGACCGGGGCGCAGGTGCGCGAGCACGAGCGCGATGGTCTGGGGCAATTCGCCGTCAAGCAGGGTGAGGATCTGCAACGGCTCGGCGGCGTCGAGAAACTCGAAGGCCTTGCCGGCCATCGACGAGGCCACCTTGACCATGACGCCGGCCGCTCGTTCCGCGCCGAAGGATGCCTCAAGCAGGCCGATCGCGTAGGCGTGACCGCCGCGCCGGGTATGGGCACCCTTGACCGTGAGTTCGTGGAACTCCAGAACGGTGGTTTCGGTCACCTCCGGGTCGACCCGGCGCAACTGCACCATCTCCGCGGCGATATCGGCCGCCTCGGCCTCGGTGAACTGCTTCATCACTTCGGTGGCGCGCTGGTGCTCCATGCTCATCAGCACCACGGCGACCTTCTGCGTGCCGGTCAGGGCCGGCTGGGCGTCGATCATGCGGGCTGCCGGTCATCCATCAGGCCGCGGAGGTATTCCGCGGTCTTCGCGGGGTCACGCTGAGCGAGTGCGTCGATCTCCACCCGCATCCGGTCGGAGGCCGGCGGCAGGTAGGCCACGGTCGGGGTGGGGTCGATCATGATCGGCGCGATCGGGGCGCTCAGCGGGAACGGCACCTCCGGCACGGACAGTGCGGGCCGGACCTCCATCATTTCGTCAAGCTCGATGGACTCGCGGCTCTGGCGGCGCGAACGACGCGCGTAGAGGATGAGCCCCAGCACGAAAGTGATGACAATCCCCGCGGTGATGATGGCGATGCGCATGACCTCTGCGAACCGGTCGGCGGCGGCCGCCGCTTCGGTCGCCGCGAGGGCCGCGGCGGCATCCTCTGCCGCGCCGCCGTTGAAGCTGACTACCTCCACGGTGACCGCGTCGCCGCGCTGCACGTCGATGCCCGCGGCCGAGGCCACCAGCGAGGTGACGTCGGCGACGTTGAGCTGACCCACGACGTCGGCGTTCACGGCCACCGAGACCGTCTGCCGGTTGATCTCCCCGGCCGGGATGGTGCGGGTCTCGGTGACCTTGTTGACCGCGTTGTTCTTGGTGGTGTCCTCGGAGGTGAAGGTTCCATCGCCCTCGGTGCCCGCCGGGACGGCGATGTTGTCCGGGCCGAGGACGCCGGCCGCGGAGCCGCCGGAGCCCGTGTACGACTCGGTTTTGACGGCCTCGTTGAGGGCCGGGGCATCCGTCGGGGTGGTGAACGATTCCTCGACCCGCTGGGCCGACTGGTAGCTCATGTCGGCGGCCACGACGACGGTGGCGTTGCCGGGCCCGACGACCTTGTCCAGCATGGCCTGCACGGCCCCCCGCACGCGGTCCTCGTAGGCGCCGGCCTGCTGGTCGGCGGATCCGGTCGCTCCCACGCCGACCGCCGAGAGCACGACACCCGTGGAGTCGATGACGGCCACGTCGGTGGGTGCCATCCCGGCGATGGAGGCCGAGGTGAGGTGCACGATGGACTGCACCTGGTCGGCGTTCAGGGTGCTGCCGGTGGCCGTCTCCACGAAGACGGATGCCGTGGGGTCGCTCTGCTCCGACGCGAACACGGTCTCTTCGGGGATCGCCAGGCGCACCGAGGCGTTCTTGACGCCCTTCATGGCCTTGACGGTGTTGGCGAGTTCGCCCTCGAGCGCCCGCTTGTAGGTGACCGACTGCTGGAACTCGCTGGAAGTGACACCCATGGTGTCGAGCAGCCCGTAGCCGCCCGTGCTGGAGGACGGCAGGCCGGCTGCGGCGGCCTTGAGGCGCTCGTCGTAGACGTTCTGCTGCGGCACCAGGATCGTCGCGCCACCGTCGCTGAGCTCGTAGGCGACGCCGTCGGTGCGAAGCTGCTCGACGATGGTATTCGCGTCGGAACCGCTCAGCCCGGAGAACAGGGGCGTGAAGGCCGGCTTGGTGGCCCACATGCTCAGGGCGGCGATGCCCAGGGCAAGCACGGCGACGCCGATGATGGCGACCGTGCGCTGGGCGACGGAGAAGGACCGGATGCTCTGGCCGAGGCGTGCGAAGGCCGACGTGATCGGGCGCGGCATCAGGCCTGCATCCTCATGATCTCGTTGAACGCGTCGACACCCTTATTGCGCACGGCGGCCACGAGTTCGAGGGTGACCTGGGCGCGAGTCGAGGCCAGGGTGGCCGAGTGGATGTCGGTCAGGTTTCCGGTTACGGCCTGCACCGTGAGGGTGTTGGAGGTGGCCTGCAGCTGCTGCAGATTGTCGACGGCGCCGACCAGGGCGCTGCCGAAGGCCGAACCGTCGGCGCCCTGGCTCCCCGGGGTTCCCTGCACACCCTGCAGGCCCTGCACGCCGGAGAGGTATCCCGTGCCGGTCACGGACTGGATCGGGTTGATCGAACCGATGGTCATCAGGAGCGTCCAATCTGGAGTGCGGCTTCGTAGGTCGTCTTGGCACGGTCGACGACGGCGGCGTTGGCCTGGTAGCCGCGCTGCGCCATGATCAGCGCGCCCATCTGCTCGGCCATGTCGACGTCCGGGCGGCGCACGTAGCCGGCCTCGTCGGCGAGTGGGTTGCTCGGGTCGAAGGTCAGAATTCCCTCGGCGTCGCCGAGTGCCGTCCCGGCCGCATAGGCTCCGGTGGTGCCTTGGCCGGCCTGGGCGACGATGTAGCGCGCCTGGAAGGCGTCACCGTCGGTGGCGGTGACCGTGTTGGCGTTGGCGATGTTGTCCGCGACGGCGTCGAGCCATTTGCGGTGCAGGGTGAGGCCGCTGCCGGCAATCCCGATGGCGTCGAGGGTCATCAGCTGGTTCGCATCGCGGAGCGCATGGCCGTGAACGGTCCGTTGACGGCCTGCGCCGCGAACTGGTACCGCAGCACGGTGTCGATGTTGGAGAGGGTCTCGGTGTCGAGGTTGACGTTGTTGCCGTCGAGGCGGGTGGGCTCGAGGGAACTGGCGGTGGTGGCGACAGTGCTGCCGCTGCCGGCCTGCACAGACTGCGCCAGGGCATCCTCGAACGCCACACGCTTGGCGTGGTAGTTCGGCGTGTTCACGTTCGCGATGTTGTTCGCGATGGTGCGCTGGCGCAGGGCCAGCCCGTCCAGCGCGCTGGAGAGCGCCGTCATGGTCACGGATTCAAACACGGATACCCGATTCGTCGGCAAAACGAGGGCGGCCGATCCGTGGCCTGTGGTCGAGCAATCCCTGCTCGCTCCTAGCTATCGGCCGGTGGCCGAGGCGCGTAAGGAGTTGTCGCGGAACTTCTTTCCTCACGTTTTCGAGCGGAACCCCGCAACTGTCGTCGAAACGGACAACTGTTGCCCGCGCACGGGCAACAAATGTCCGAGCGGGCAACAGTTGGCCCGCAGCGGCGGTAGCCGGCAACGGGCGAGAGGTGGGCGGGCAGTCAGCCGGCTATGTCGAGGTAGACGGCCTGGTCGGTGTGCTGGGCCGAGATGATGGTGCGCACGGCGGCGAGGTGCACGCCGGCGGAGCGCCGGGCATCCTCGATCTCGCTGATCAGTTCGAGCTGGCCGGAGAGCAGGCGCCGGGCGCGCGTCTCGAGGTCGGCGGGCAGCTGGCCCAGGTGTGCGGGCGCACGCCACTGCACGCCGGTAGAGAAGCGCTCCCCCGGGCCGGCCAGCACGGCGTCGCGCGCGCCCGAGCCGAGGCTCGACTCGAGCTGGTCGAGCACATCCAGCCACTCCTGGCGGTCGTTGGCAGATTCGTGGGTGTCGAGCAGAACCCTAGGCAAGACCGTACTCCCCGCCGGCACGCGCCGCGCTCTGGGCCGGCAGCAGCTCGGCCGCTTCGTGCCAGGTCTGCCGCAGCGGCTCGAGCAGGGCGATGGCCTCCCGGGTACGGGCGACATCCCGATGGATGTTGGCGCTCATCAACGCGTTGGACACGTAGGTGTACAGGGCGAACAGACCCTCGCCGCCCTCCCAGGCCTCCACGTTGAGCGAGGTCGACAGTTCGGAGACGATCGCCTGGGCGTGCAGGAGGTGCTCCGAGGCGACGGCCCAGTCCTCGATATTCTGGGCGATCTCGGCGCGGCCGAGATCGAGCAGCAACCGGTCGTAGAGCATCGTGAGCAGGCGCACCGGCGTGGCCGAGAGCACCGCTTCGCGGTTCAACTGTGCGCGCCGGGCCTGTGCCCCACCCATCATGCTCATAACAGCCATCATCATCCTGTGCTCGAGGTCGGGAGCCCGGCAACCTGGGCACTCAGCCACGAGGACTGTGCTTTCAGGGCGCTGAGCTGGGTTTCCAGTGCGGTGTAGGTGCTCTGCAGGGTCGCCCGGCGGGTGGCCAGGCTGCGGTCCCAGTCGGCGATGCGGTCGCCTAAGTTCTTGACCGTGGACTGCTGACCGGTGATCTTCGCGGTGATCTGACCGTCGTATTTGTCCGAGGCCGATGACGCCGCTGCTGCGACGCGGGTCGCGATCTCCTGCACTGCTGCTTTGACGGTTACCGGGTCCTTGGCGAGGGCCGCGGCGAACTTGGCCGCGTCGAACTCCATGGTGCCGGATCGGGTGATGCTGATGCCGTACTCCGACGGCGAGTGCCCGTTGATCGGTGCCGAGGCGGCCGTGAGAATGCGCTGCTTGACGTCGCGCACGGTGCTGTCGCTGGTGAAGATGCCGGCCGACAACACGGCGGCCCCCGACGCGTTGGTGCTGTTGACGACCGCGGACTTGGTGGAGATCAGCGCGAAGACGCCGTTCAGGGAGCTGACCAGACCCGAGGCCAGGGAGCCGATCTGCGCGTCGTCACGAGCGACCTTGATGGTGACGGGGTCAACGGAGACGGCGGATACCGTGATCGCGACGCCGGGCAGCAGGTTCGCGAACGTGTTGGTGGCCGAGGTGATCGTCTGGGCGGCGGTGCTACCGGCCCACAGGGTGACGCTGGCGTCCTGGGCGGTGCGGATGACGGCGGCACCCGCGGCGGCCAGCAAATCGGGCGCGCTGTTCGCCGTGACCTCGGCGGCGGTGCCCTGATAGACACTGAAGGCCTTGGCCGCACCGGAGTCATTCCCGGTGAACTGGAGCCGGTACTGAGCGACGCCGCCGGCATCCACTCCGGACGCGACCTTCGTGGCGGTAACTCCGGTGTTGGCGGCGTTGATGGCCGTGGCGACGGCGTCGAGAGAGGTCGAGCTGACGGAGATCTCGGTCGTGACACCGCCGGAGACGATGGTCAGCACGGCCGGGTCGGCGGGCCAGGCGGTCATGGCCGCGGAGACGCCGACCTGGCTGCGAGCGAGGTTGGTGACGACGACGTCGAGTTGCCCGGCGCTGGCGTTGGCCGAGACCGCCGTCGTGACGGTGGGAGAGGTACTGGTGGCCGAATAGAGGTCGAGTGCGGCCGGCTTCGCGGCCTTGCCGGCCAGATCGGCCAGGCCGGCGATCTGGGTGTTGAGGCCCTGCAGCGCCGAGATCAGGTTCTGCGACGAGGAGACCTTGGCCTTCAGCAGCGTCTGCGGAACGGCTTCGACCTGCATCAGGGAGTTGATCAGGGAGGTGGTGTCGAGCCCGGAGACGAGTCCGTCGATGGCGTTCGTCATGTCTTCCCCTCCTTACGTTTCTGCGATCAAGCTGGATGGTGCGGGTGTAAACGTGAATGGCTGGCGGCGACCGAGGGATGAGGTCCAGTTCATCTCTTAGGTCACCACCAGCCATAGTTCACCGTGCGGTTTCCCGAAAGGTTCAGCTACTCAGGGTTAGCGGAGCAGCGACAGCACGCCCTGAGCGGACTGGTTGGCCTGCGCGAGCATGGCGGTACCGGCCTGCGAGAGGATGCTGGAACGGGTGTACTTGACCATTTCCTCGGCCATGTCGGTGTCGCGGATGCGCGAGCCGGCAGCGGTGAGGTTCTCCTTGGAGACGGCCAGGTTCTTGATGACGCTCTCGAACCGGTTCTGGTTCGCGCCAAGCTCGGCGCGTGACGTGGACACGGCCTTGATGTTCAGGTCCAGTGCGGCGATGGTGGACAGGGCCGTTGCTGCGTCCTTGAAACCGTCAGTCGCTGCAGTTCCCAGCACCTCAATGGCGGCACCGATAGTAGACACGTTCGTGAGATTCACAACAATCTGGTCGGTTGCAGCGACGCTGCCAGCGCCGACCTGGAAGGTCAGCGACGCCTTGACGCCGTCGAGCAGGGCCGTACCGTTGAAGTTGGTCGAGGCCCCGATACGGGTAAGTTCCTTGCCCAGGGCAAGAACCTCGGTCGTGATCGCGGTACGCGAATCGGTGTTGTTCGAGTCGTTGCCGGCCTGGACTGCGAGGTCACGAACGCGCTGCAGGATCGAGGTGACCTCGTTCAAGGAGCCCTCAGCGGTCTGGATGACCGAGATGCCGTCCTGGGCGTTGCGGCTGGCGACCGTGAGGCCACCGACCTGCGACTTGAGGCCCTCGGAGATGGCCAGGCCGGCCGCGTCATCCGCTGCGCGGTTGATGCGGAGGCCGCTGGAGAGCTTCTCCAGGGACTTGGACATGTCGTTCTGCGTGGCGGCCAGGTTGCGGTACGTGTTGTTGGCCGCGAGGTTGGTGTTGATCTGCATACCCATGATGAAATCCTCCGTGATTGGGTGGTGAACGCCAGGCCATCCATGGCCTGACACAGTGAGCTATCGGCCTCTGCTGAGACCGCGTTAGCCGTTGATCGAAAAAACTTCCCGGGTGTCTGAACCGGCAGGATCGGCAGCATCCGTCGACCCGGCGGCGTACGCCACCCCGCTCGCGGTGGCGAGGCCGAGCATGGCCTGGTCGGCGAGGCGGGCGAGGTAGGCGCTGCGGCGGGCCGGCGCAATGCGGGACTCGGGAACGTATTCCACCTCGGCGTCGTCGGAGTAGTGCGTGCCCAGGCCGTCGCGGAGCAGACGGATGGCCTCCGCCCGCTGCTGAGACACCGCCGAGTGGGTGATTCCGAGCTCGACCGCGATCTCCTTGACCGAGCGGTCGTCGAAGTAGACCTGCTGAACGATCACGCGCATCTTATCCGGCAGTGCCGCGATGGCGGCGTGCAGGTAGGCCAGGCGCTCGGCGGAGAGCAGCGAGTCGCCGGGGAGTTCGGTTCCGGAAACCAGGAACTCGGCGGTGGCGTCATCGAGGGTCGAGACGGTGCGCTCGGAGTCGGACAGGCCGGCGATCGCGGTATCCCGGTCGACGCCGAGGGCGGCGGCGACCTCGTCGACGGATGCCGCGCGGCCGAGGGCGCCGGCCAGCGTCTGCTGAACGGCACGGGTCTCCTTGATGCGGCGGCGGGCCATCCGAGTGGCCCAGTCATTGGAGCGCATCTCGTCAGCGAAGGCGCCGATGATGCGGCGCCGTGCGAACGCTCCGAACGGAACGCCGAGGTCGGCGTTGAAGGCATCCGCCGAGGTGATCAGGGCGAGAGCTCCGGCCGAGGCCAGGTCGTCGCGGGAGAGGTGCCGGGCCTTGGCCCAGGTTTCGGAAACGAGGTAGCCGACGAGCGGGAGGTTGTCGATCACCAACTGGTTGCGTTCTGCACGATTCACACGGAACTCCCTGAGTGCTTGACACCTGAATTGTCCCGATCGATCAGGCAAGGGCCTGGTCGAACGAGTGGCCGGGTAGGCACGGGGACGTTGCGAGAAAGCGGGGATGTGACGCAGGGGTTCGGGGCCCAGGCCACAGAACTTCGCGGCCATGATTAAAACGTAAAGGCGCGGTCGGTGGCCGAATGCGCAACGGTGCCCCCACAACGGGGCCAGGCACCCCCACATCGGGGCGGATCACCCCGCAACGGGGGCCAGGCATCCGGTGTCTGCCGGAATCGTGTCCTCCCTTTAGTGGACACCTTCAGTCTCGGCTGGCAGTCTGAATCCACACCGTGGCTAACCGGGGGCCGTCACCTGCCGATAGTCGTAGTAACAAGCCGTTGACCTGCGCGATTTTGCGCGGACCGGCCGCACCAGACGACAGGCAGTTGGAGGAGACGTGGGCGCCAATGAACTATCAGCGTTGCTGTGGCGCGAGCGGGAGCTCCTCGAACTGCTCGTCTTCAAACTCGACGAGGAACAGCTGCTGCTGACCAACGGCAAGACCCGCTGGCTGCAGCAGGGCACCCGTGAGGTAGAGCAGGTGCTCGGCCACGTTCGGGATGCCGGCCTCGCCCGCTCGGTCGAGGTTGCCGCCGTCGCCCTCGATTGGGGAACGGCCGAAGACGCCACCCTGCGCGAGCTCGTGGCTCACGCCCCCGCCGGCCCGTGGTCCGAGATCATGGCCGCGCACCTCAAGGCGATGGGTGAACTGACCACCCAGATCAAGGAACTGCGCGACGCCAACGAGCAGCTGCTGCGCTCCGCCGCCCGCTCCAGCCAGGAGACCCTGGCCGACGTGCGCGCGAACACTCAGACGTATGACGCCACCGGGGCCGCCGGTGCGCGCCCCACCGGCTCCCGACTTTTCGACCAGATTCTGTGAGGGTGCCGCGATGAGCACCTTCGGAGGACTCAACACCGCCTACACCGGCCTGGTCGCCGCCCGGCAGGGTCTCGACGTCGTGGGCCAGAACATCGCCAACGCGAACACGGAGGGGTACACCCGGCAGCGGGTGACGACCTCCGCGGTAGACGCGTCGACCCGTGTGGGCCTGATGAATTCCGGGGTGCGCCCCGGCCAGGGTGTCAGCCTCGACGGAATCGCCCGCCTCGGCAGCGCGTCGCTGGACGCCCAGGTGCGCGGCACCGCCGCGGTCGCCGGCTACTCCGCGGTGCGGGCGAACGCGTTGAGCGCCGTCGAGGCCTCGCTGAAGGAGCCCGGCGAGAACGGGCTCTCCGCCCAGCTGCAGGAGTTCTGGGCCGGCTGGCACGACGTGGCCAACGCCGCCGGTGAGACCGCGCCCGCCGGGGTGCTGCTGGGCCAGGCCGGCGCCGTCACCACCCAGATCAGGCAGGGGTACCAGGCGGTCGCCGCGAAGTGGTCGTCGGAACGCGGAAGCGTGGACACCATGGTCGCCGAGATCAACGGCGCGGCCGCCCAGGTGGCCGAGCTGAACGCGCGCATCCGTCAGTCGATTGCTGGCGGCGGAAACGCCAACGAGCTGATCGACCAGCGCAGCGGTCTCACCACGACCCTGGCCGCCCTCACCGGCGGCACCGTCGTCAACCGCCCCGACGGCACCGTCGACGTGCTCGTGGGCGGCAACGCGCTGGTCACCGGCGACACCGCCCGCCCACTCGTTGCGCTCGGTGCCCGCACCCTCGACGGTCCGAACGGCCTCACCGACCCGGTCGGCACCGCCGGGCCCGTGCGCGTGGAGTGGGCCGACCGCACCGGCGCGATCCCCGTCGACGGCGGCGAGCTCGCCGGCGCGCTCTCCCTGCTCACGAAAACGGATGCCGCCGGCACCGGCGGCGCCCTCGCCGAAGCCGCCGCGGCGTACAACTCCTTCGCCACGGGCCTGGCCGCGAAGGTCAACGCGATCTATTCCACCGGCGACAACTCGACCCGCCCCGGCCCCTTCTTCGGCTCGGCGGGCACGGGACCGGCCGCGCTCGGCCTGTCCGTCCTGCCGACGAACGCCGCCGAGCTCTCAACCGGGCTCACCGCGAACGGCGCCCTCGACGGCTCCATCGCCGACAGGATCGCCCAGCTCGGCGCCGGCACGGTCGTGGACGCCGCGGGAAACCCGGTGCGGTCCCCCAGCACCGACTGGTCGAACATTGTCACCTCGCTGGCCGTGACCACGAAGAACGCGCTGCGCCAGGCATCCCTCGCCGACCTCACCTCGACCGCCGCGGTGGGCGCTCAGCTGTCGAACTCCTCCGTCGATCTCGACGAGGAAAACGTCAACCTGCTTATGTTCCAGCACGCGTACCAGGGCGCCGCCCGGGTGCTGACCGCCGTGGACGAAATGCTCGACACCCTGATCAATCGCACCGGATTGGTGGGAAGGTAACCCATGATCGCCCGCGTCACCTCCCAGACCCAGATGCGCTCCGCGCAGACCAATCTGCAGGCCAACCTCGCCCGGATGGCGCAGTTGCAGGAGCAGGCCACCACGCTCAAGGCCATCGCCCGCCCCTCCGACGACCCCGCTCGGGCAGCCGATTCCCTCACCGTGCGCACCGAGCAGCGCGCGGTCACGCAGTACGCCCGCAACGCCGACAACGGCGACGGCTGGCTCACCACCGCCAGCATGGCACTGGCCGAGGCCACGAACCTGCTGAACCAGGTGCGCGACCTGACCGTGCAGGGTGCCAACGACGGCGCTCTCTCCCCCGCCGCGAAGGAGGCCATCGCGGCCCGCCTCGACGGCCTCACCCAGAACCTGCTCGCGCAGGCGAACGCCGACTACCTGGGCCGCAGCGTCTTCGCCGGAAATTCGGATGCCGGGCTCGCCTTCCGGGACGACCCCGACTTCACCTTCACGGGCACCGCGACCGCGAGCGTCGACCGCCGCATCGGCGCGGACACCACCGTGAGGGTCGACGCCGACGGCGCCGCCATCTTCGGCACGGCTACGAATTCGATTTTTGCTCTGATCGGCACCATCGCCGACGACTTGCGCACCGGCACGAACGTGGGTGCCCACCTCACAGCCATAGACTTGGCAATGAAGACCGTGCTCACGGCGCAGACCGATGTCGGTGTGCGTCAGGCCCAGATCCAGAAAGCCGGGGAAGCACTCGTGCAGCACAAGGGAAATCTCGAGGCCCAGCGGGCCGGAATCGAGGATGTCGACCTCGGCCAGGCCATCCTCGACCTGAAACTGCAGGAGGTCACCTACCAGGCGGCCCTGTCGGTCACCGCCCGGGTGCTCCAGCCGACGCTGATGGACTTCCTCCGATGAGCGCCGTTTCGACCGCCGGCACCGTGACCGCCGCCCTGAGCTTCGTGTCCCCGCCGCCCGGGCTGGACCCGCTGACCGAGTTCAGCCTGACCGAGATTCCCGGCGCCGACGGCCTGTTCTCGCTGCAGTCCGCAGCGGACCAGCGAACCCGTCTGTTCGTGCTCGACGCATCCGTCTACTTGCCCGACTACTCCCCCGTGATCAGCGACGAGCACGCGGCATCGCTCGGCCTGACCGGGCCGGATGACGCGCTGCTGCTTGTGGTGACGAACCCCGGCGAGGACGGAACGACCGTGAACCTGATGGCGCCGATCGTCGTCAATGCCGCCACCGGTCGCTCGGCGCAGATCATCCTCGATGGCCAGGACTGGCCGCTCCGCGCCGAGCTGGGCGCCCGCTCGGCCTGAGCGGACGGCTCACCCTGCCGGCTTGACGACCGAGTGGCTGCACCGCTGGGTGTCGCCCGGCGGATAGCCTTCGGATATGACCCAGGGCATCGATCTGCATTCCGGCGCACACCACCTCCCCGCAGCACTCGACGTTGAGACGCTCCTGGCCGGCTGGATGCCGGTCGACCCGGCCCAGGCCCGGTTGCGAAGCGAATATATCGACTTCGTGCGGGCGGGCCGCGGTTCTGCGCTCGACCGCGACGGCGGCGCCGAGCATCTGACCGCGAGTTGCTTCGTCTTCACTCCGGACCTGAGTCGCGTGCTGCTCTGCTTCCATAAAAAGGGCCGGTTCTGGGTGCAACTCGGCGGGCACATCGAGGCATCCGACCTCTCCGTGGCCGCGGCCGCCCTGCGCGAGGCCCGCGAAGAGGGCGGCATCGCCGAACTCAGTCCTCTCGACGGCCGACTCGTCGCCGGGACCGGCGACCCGTTGCCGGTCGACGTGCACCGGCACGCGCTCAGTTCGCGGTTCGGGCTCTGCACCACGCACTGGGACATCGGTTTCGCGGCTGTCGCACGGGCCGATGCGATGCCCGTGACGAGCCACGAGAGCGAAGACGTCGCCTGGTGGCCGACGGATGCCCTGCCGCAGCAGGTCCCGCAGGGTTTCGGCGACCGCCTGGCCGTGGTGCTTCGCGAGTTGGCACACCGGCTGGGCGCGCACTGAGTACGCGCCGAGCACGCACCGGGCACGCGCCGAGCACGCGCCGAGCACGCGCCGAGCACGCACCGGGCACGCGCCGAGCATGCGCCGGGCACGCACTGAGTACGCGCCGAGCACGCGCCGAGCATGACGGCCAAGCGAGGGACCGGGCGGCGCCTCCGCGCCGCCCGGGATCGGTGAATGGGGTGACTGGGGTGGCTAGATCGTCTGCGAGATGCAGATGAAGTTGCCTTCGGTGTCGCGGAACCAGGCCGATTTTATGTCTTCGGCCGTGACGACCCCGTTCACCGTCTTCATGCCGGGGATGTCGAATTCCTCGAAGACGACTCCGCGTTCGCGGAGCGTGCTCATCTCGGTGTCGAGGTCATCCGTGATCCAGCCCATCTGGGCGTTCTGGGCCGTGCCGGCGTTACTGGTCTCGTAGATCTCGAAGACCGATCCCGACCCGACGTGATACACGAGGACTCCCTCGTTGGTTTCGTCGGGGTCGAGGACAAGCGCGTCGTGGTAGAACGACTGGGCTCGTTTGAGGTCCGCCGCCGGTAACACGGTGTGCAGTTCTTTCATCATTGTGAAACGCCTCCTTGGTGGTGCAGGTGATTCGTGGCGCGTGTGGAGGGGTAGACGTTGAAGCCGCCGCGTATCGGGCATCCCGCGCCGCACTGGATGTCGATCAGGGCGTGCTTCCGAGGCGGAGAGCCGACTGTCGGTGAAGCGGTGAGCGCGAATCGTGGCCGGAACTCCTCGCCCAGCAGGGGTAGGTTGACCACCCCGGCGGGCGTTGACTTTTCGCTTTTTCCACCTCAAACATACGCCGAAGGCCCGCCCGAGTGAAGAGCCGTTTTCGGTGGCCAGCCCCGGTGGTCGGCCCGGTGGTCGGCCCGGTGGTCGAGCTTGTCGAGACCCGGTGCGTCGACCTCCAGAGGTTCGCCGGGGCATCCGTCGCGGTCGAATTCGCTGACCGCGGAGATTCTCGCGACACGCCGGGCAACCGGCGACCACAACCGGTGTTTTGCCAGAAATCTCCGCGTTTACGTGACAACGGATGCGTGCCGCCGGCCCAGTAGCGGATGCCCGCAGCGGGCCCTGGGCGCATTGCTCTACTCCTCCACAATACGGGTGCGATCAGGTTATCCACAGGGTACTGACGGGTGCCGATCTGGCCCCACGAATGTCAGTGGCCGCCCGTAACGTGTGACTCATGAAGCCCTCCTACCGTGAGCAGCTAGAACGCCTGGGTCGTCACTTCGATGCGATCCGGGAGACGCAGGCGGAGTCCGCCCGGGTCGACGCCCGCCTGGCCGAGCAGGTCGATCAGGCCCGCCGGTTCGCCGAGGTACTGGCCCTGGACGCGGTCCAGGCAGCCAAAGACAAGGCTCGGGAAGGTCCTCCGGCCATATCCGGGGTCACGGCCGGGGTGCCTCGTGCCCGGTGGGATGCCGCCATGGTCGCCAAACGGGAGTTCGTCACCGAGCTGGCGTGCACCCTGCGGCTGCCGGTGCGCTCGACCGAGACCCTGATCGCCGAAAGCCAGACCCTGATGAATGAGCTGCCCGCCACCCGGGCCGCGCTGCAGGACGGGTCGATCACGTACCGGCACGCGCAGGCGATCATGAACCAGGCCTGGTCACTCCCCGCCGAGGCACTGGCCGGGTTCGAAGAGGCGCTGTTGAAATCCGCTCCGCACCTGACCGTGGCCAACCTGAAGTACAAGGCACGCGTCATGCGGGAACGGCAGCACCCGGAGTCGATCACAGCCCGGCACCAGAAATCGGTGGCCGACCGCAAAGTGGTCTTCGAGCCGGAGCCCGACGGGATGGCGTCGCTGTACTGGTTCGACTCGGCGGAGAAGGTGAAGGCCGGGTACGACCGCCTCACCGTGATGGGGATGAGCCTGCAGGGCCCGAACGAGACCCGCGCGTTGACGCAGCTGCGGGCGGACGTCTTCGAAGACCTCATCCTCGACGGGGTCACCGCCTCCGGGGTGGGCAAGGGAATCCGGGGCTCGGTGCACGTGACCGTCCCGGTGATGACGCTCCTCGGCCACTCCGAGGAACCCGGGCACCTCGAGGGATACGGACCGATCGCCCCCGACACCGCACGCGAGATCGCGGCTCGGGCACCCGGCTTCATCCGAGTCCTGATCCACCCGGAGACGGGAGTGGTGCTCTCGGTCGGGCGCACCCGCTACAAGGTGCCGAAGGAACTGCGACGGTACCTCCGGGTGCGAGACGAAACCTGCCGGTGGCCGGGCTGCCGCCGGGCGGCGACACAGTGCGACATCGACCACACCCTCGACTGGCAGTTCGACGGGCTGACGGAGCACGGCAACCTGGCGCATCTGTGTCCGGCCGACCATGCGCTGAAGTCAGAGACCCGGTGGACCTACATGCACCTGTCGGACGGCACGCTGAAGTGGACATCGCCGACCGGGCGCACGTTCATCAGTGAGCCGGCCACGATCATCCGTGCGCCGGAGCGTCGACCGAAGCCGGGGCCGCATCCGCCGCCGAGGCCTTCATCTGACGCGAGGTCTCGGCCACCCGAAGCGGACGAGCCGCCACCGTTCTGATGTTCCACCGTTTTGATGCCCTGATGCTCGCAGCGTCGGACGCGCTCAGCGACCGACTCAGTGCGCGGCGTCGACGAATTTCAACCCGACGACGCACCCCACCAGGCCGAGGATGAGCACAATCTTCAGCAGGGAGGCCGGCTCGGCGCCGAAGACCATGGCGTAGAGCACGGTGAGCGCCGCGCCGATCCCGACCCAGACGGCATACGCGGTCCCGGTCGAGATGTCCCGCATGGCAAAGGCCAGCCCGCCCATGCTGAGCACGAGTGCCACCGCGAACACGACGGATGGCCACAGTCGGGTGAACCCGTCCGACTTACCGAGCGCCGTGGCCCAAACGGCTTCCAGAACCCCGGACACAATAAGGATGATCCACGACATGACAACAGCTCCCGTGGCCAGTCTTGTCGCGTGCCGGGTACTGAACCGTCGTCCGGAGCCGCGTCGCGCGGCCTCCGACCACCCTAGCCTCCGAGCCTGCGCGATCCCTGCGCAGACCTACACAAGCCCTACACAAGCCCTACACGAGCCCTACCCCGCGAGCAGAGCCGCCTCGAACGCCACCCACGGCAGCATCGCGCACTTGACGCGGGCCGGGTAGCGGGAGACGCCGGCGAAGGCGGCAGCGTCACCGAGCACCTCCTCGTCGGGCTCGATCGTGCCGCGCGAGCGCAGCATCTCGCGGAAGGTATTCAGCACGGCCCGCGCGGTGGCGACGTTCTCGCCCCGCACGATGTCGTGCAGCACGGATGCCGAGGCCATCGAAATCGAGCATCCGTCGCCGGCCCAGGCGAACTCCTCGATCACGACATCGTCGGCAGGCTCGCCGGCCGACGCGGGCGAGCCGCCGGATTCACCGGCACGCAGGCCGATGCGCACGGTTACCTCGTCCCCGCAGGTCGTGTTCACCTGGTGCGACTCCGTCACGCGCGACCCGGAACCCGCACCGGCAGGAGAAGCAGCGCCAAGAGAAGCACCGGCAGCAGTCCCGGCTGCCTCGAGCGGTGGCAGCCCCTCCGCCGAGGCACCGTTCCGGGACTTGGCGTGGTCGAGGATGATCTGCTGGTAGAGCTGCTGCATGGCACTTTGGGTCATGACTTCACTCCGAAGAACGGGGCAACCTCGGCCAGGGTCGCCAGGAACCGGTCCACCTCGTCGGTGGTCGTGTACAGGTAGGTGCTCGCCCGCGTCGACGCGGTCACGCCGAGCCGGCGGTGCAGCGGCTGGGCGCAATGGTGCCCGACGCGCACCGCGATACCGGCCTCGTCGAGGTACTGACCGACATCGTGGGCGTGCACCCCGGCCAGGTCGAAACTGGCCAGACCAATGCGGTCGACTCCGGCCGGCGGCCCGAGCAGACGCACCCCGGGGATGCCGACGAGCCCAGCCACGAGGCGCTGCCCCATTTCGGCCTCGCGCGCGGCGATGCGTTCCATCCCGGTCTCGGTCAGGTACTCCACCGCGGCGGCCAGGGCGATCGCCTGGGAGATGCGCTGGGTACCGGCCTCGAACCGCTGCGGCGGGGCGAGGAACTCGGCGGTGTGCATGTCCACGGTGGTGATCATGGATCCGCCGGTGAGGAACGGCGGCATGCCCGCGAGCAGCTCGGCCTTGCCGTAGAGCACACCGATGCCGGTCGGGCCGAGCATCTTGTGCCCGGAGAAGACGGCGAAGTCCACGTCGAGGGCGGCGACATCCACAGGAAGATGCGGCACCGACTGGCAGGCGTCCAGCAGCACCAGCGCGCCCACCGAGCGGGACAGAGCTACGAGCTCGGCGACCGGGTTGATCGTGCCCACCACGTTGGAGGCGTGCGTGAGCGCGAGCAGGCGGGTGCGGGCTCCGATGACTCCCGCCGCCGCGGCCAGGTCGAGCGTGCCGTCATCTAGAACCGGGATGAACCGCAGGGTCGCGCCAGTACGCAACGCGAGCTGCTGCCACGGAATCAGGTTGGCGTGGTGCTCCATCTCGGTGACGACGATCTCGTCGCCGGCGCCGAGTGAGAATCGTGTCGCCGCGGGGCCGCCGAGGCCGAGCGACGCGTTGGAAAAGGCGTAGGCGACGAGGTTGATGCCCTCGGTCGCGTTCGACGTCCAGACGATCTCGTCGGCCTTCGCCCCGATGAACGCGGCCACGGTCGCCCGGGCTGCCTCGAACGTCTCGGTGGCTCCGAACGCGAGCGTGTGGGCCCCGCGGTGCACGGCTGCATTACGCTGCTCGTAGAACTCCTGCTCGGCCTCCATGACGCTGAGCGGGTTCTGCGAGGTAGCGCCCGAGTCGAGGTAATTGAGCGGATGCCCATTGACCAGTTGATCGAGGATCGGGAAGTCGTTGCGGATGCGGTCGACTTCCTCGTCCGTCAGCGGGCGAGCCATCGCACGGGTGGACGGTGAAGCGGAAGACGTCATATCATCCAGCGTATTCCCTCCCCCGGGCAATGCACACCGAACTCTGACAGGGGTATCACGGCGAGGCAGACAGGTCGAGCCCGAACGTCAGGGCCCGGGTGAACTCGGCCTGCGGGTGCGCGAACACCGAACGGGTCGGCCCCTCCTCGATGATGCGCCCGCCCTGCAGCACAATCACCCGGTCGGCCAGCGCGAGGGCGTCGAGCGGGTCGTGGGTGACCAGGATGACGGACCGATCGAGCAGTACCCGGTGCAGCAACTGGCGCTGGGCGGGCACCGCCGCCACATCCAGCGCGGTCATGGGCTCGTCGAGCAGCAGCAGCCGCGGACTGGCCGCGAGAGCCCGGGCCACCGCGACCCGCTGGGCCTGGCCGCCGGACAGCATCCCGGGCCGCCGGTCGGCGAAGTCGGACACCTCGGCGGCGGCGAGCCACTCGTCGGCGAGAAGTCGTGACGCAGCCCGGGATTCCCCCGCGCTGCGCGGCCCGAACGCCACATTGTCGCGCACGTTCAGGTGCGGGAAGAGCAGCGGCTCCTGGGCGAGCAGCACCGTGCGTCGGGCGTGCGGCGGTGTGAAGATGCCCGGCCGCCTACCATCGGCACGGTCTGCACCGCCGGCACGGTCTGCACCGCCGGCCGCCAGATCGAAGAAGACCTGCCCGTCGAGGGTGGCCCGACCCGAATCGGGCCGCAGCAGACCCGCGCAGAGCTCGACGATGGTGGACTTGCCGGCCCCGTTGGAGCCGAGCAGCGCCACCGTCTCGCCCGGCGACACGGTGAAGGCGACCTCCAGTCCGCGCCGGCGCATCACGGCGGCCAGTTCGAAGGTCACGAGAGTCCGCGCGGCCGGTGGGTGGCGACCATCACGATCAGGGCGACGGCCACGAGGAGGAGAGCCAGGGCGACGGCCGCATCCGCATCCGTTTCCCGCTGTAGGTAGATCTCGAGCGGCAGCGTGCGGGTGACCCCCTGCAGGCTGCCGGCGAACGTGAGGGTCGCCCCGAACTCACCGAGCGCGCGCGCGAACGCGAGCACCGCGCCGGAGAGCAGACCGGGCAGCACCAGCGGTAGCGTCACCCGCCGGAAGACCGTGCCGGGGGTGGCGCCGAGCGTGGCGGCGACCGCCTCGAAGCGCGCGCCGGAGGCCCGCAGGGTCGCCTCCACGCTCAGCACCAGGAACGGCAGCGCCACGAAGGTCTGCGCGAGCACGACGGCGGTGGTCGAGAACGCGATCTGGATGCCGAGCACCTCGAAAGTCTCGCCGAGCAGGCCGCGGCGCCCGAAGGTCGACAGCAGGGCGATACCGCCCACAACGGGCGGCAGCACGAGCGGCAGCAGAACGACGGCGCGCACGAGGCGTTGTCCGGGAAACCGGCTGCGGGCCAGGCCGAGAGCCATCGGCACGCCGAACAGCAGGCAGAGCACGGTGCTCATCATGGCGGTGCGCAGGCTGAGCAGCAGCGCCGCGACCGCCGCTTCGGAGGTCACGAGCGCACCGAACCGGGACCAGTCAACGCGCAGGGTCATGCCCACGATCGGCAGCACGATGAACAGGACGCCGAGGGCAGCCACGAGGAGGGTCCAGCGGGGCACGCCGAGGGTGACCCGGCCGTCGTGGGGGCCGGTGTGGGAGTCGGAGCGACTCACCACCACCTCACGGCGCGCCAAAACCGGCCGCCCCGAGCACGGTCTGACCGGTCGCTCCGGTCACGAACCGGGTGAAGGCTGCCCCGAGCAGCGCCTGCTCACTGCCCGCCACGACGGCGATCGGGTATTCATTCACGGCCTGATCTGCCTCCGGCACCGGGATGCCGAGAACCGCGTCGCCGGCGGAGGTGACGTCGGTCACATAGACGAGCCCGGCATCCGCGTCGCCCGATGTGACCTTGCCGAGCACGCCGGTGACGGCGTTCTCTTCGCTCACCGGCGCGAGCCGGACGCCGGCCGCCGCCTCGAGGGCCGGCAGCGCGGTGCCGCACGGCACCTGCGGCGCGCAGACCACTACGTCCACATTCGGCGCGGCGAGGTCGGCGAAGGAATCGATGCCGGCCGGGTTGTCGGCGGGCACGGCGATCATGAGGGTGTTGGTGGCGAAGACCACCGGGACGCCGTCGAGGAGGCCGTCGCCGCTGAGCTTGGCCATGGTCCTGGCGTCCGCCGCCGCGAAAACATCGGCAGGGGCGCCCTCCCGGATCTGGGTAACGAGGTCGGCCGATCCCCCGAAGTTGAGCGCGACCGTTACGCCGGGATGGACGGCCTCGAACCGGTCGGCCAGCTCGGTGAAGGTCTCGGTGAGGGATGCCGCGGCGAACACGGTGAGCGTCTCGCCCTGCTCCGTAGACGCCCCGGTCGCCCCCGACGAGGCTCCGGCCGTTCCTGCGCAGCCGGCCAGCACGACGGATGCCGCCGCCAGCCCGACCGCGACGCGCACGCTCCACAATAGGGTCACGACTGGCCCTTCGGGGTTTCGACGATCACGGTGGTGGCCTTGACCACGGCCACGGCCACCGACCCCGGCACCAGGCCGAGGTCACGCACGGCCTCGGTGCTCATCAGGGACACCACCCGGTGGGGGCCGCACTGCAGCTCGACCTGGCTCATCACCGGATCGCTCACCACGCGGGTGACCAGCCCGACGAAACGGTTGCGGGCCGAGCTCGCCGTCGTGGACGGATCCGCGGGCGACAGCGCGTCCTCTCGGGCCAGCGCGGTCTCCCGGGCCAGATGGGCCAGGTCGGATCCGTCGACGACCATGCGTCCGGCGTCGTCGGTGCTCGCGGCGAGCGCCCCATTGTCGATCCAGCGCCGCAGGGTGTCGTCGCTGACCCCGAGGTATCCGGCGGCTTCTTTAATCCGTATCTGAGACATATTGAGCATCTTATTACCGCATCTGCGGAATAGACACCGGGAGGTGCGTGAACGCGGCTGCCGCAGTGGGGCAGGATGGAGCGCGTGACCGCCACAGCGAACCTTCCGTCGACTCCGTCCGAACCCACCGAACCACGCGCACCGCGCGCACCGCGCCGCGCGCAGGTCATTGTCGCCTCCACCCGCGCCGCAGCCGGGGTCTACCCGGACCGCACCGGCCCCGTCCTCGATGCCTGGCTGCGAGAGCGCGGCTTCACGCTCGGCGAGCGCCGCGTCGTGCCCGACGGCGCCCCGGTCGGCGCTGCACTGATCGAGGCCCTCGACGCTGGCATCGACCTTGTGATCACCACGGGCGGCACGGGCGTCAGCCCCCACGACCTCACCCCCGAGCAGACCCTCCCGCACCTCGACCGGCTGCTCCCCGGGCTGATGGAGGAATTCCGCCGCCGCGGCGCCGCATCCACCCCTCTGGCCGTCATCTCGCGCGGTCACGCCGGGATCGCCCGCGGGCGCACCCTGGTGATCAACCTCCCCGGCTCCCCCAACGGCGTGAAGGATGGACTGGGTCTCCTCGCCGACGTGCTCGACCACATCCTCGACCAGCTCCACGGTGTGGACCACTAGCTGGGCTGGCCCCACTGGCCCCTCTGGCTCCACTAACCCTGTGGCTCCACTAGCCCCACTAACCCCTCTGGCTCCACTAGCCCCACTGGCTCCGGCCCGAACGAATTCGACGGAGATTCTGGTCAAATCGGCACAAAACACGCCTAAAATCCGCTTTTGGCTCAAAATCTCCGTCGAATTGGTTCGCCCCCGCCCTTCCGCGCACCCGTGCCCTGCGCGAAAACAGGGTGGCTCGCCGTGAGGATGCCGCGAGCGAGCGCGTCGACTCGCGGGGCGACACGGGCGAGTGGATAATTCAGGGTGTCGACCTGCACCCGAGCGGTCGAGTGAGGGAAACGATGGACCTCAACACCGTGCTCACGATCACCCCCGCCCGTCACCGGGGCGATCTCGCGCTCCTCGACGCCCAGGTGGCCCCGCTCGCGGGCGGCTCCGACCTGTTCGCCGACCCGCAGACGCACCTCACCGGGCTGGTCGACCTGCAGACCCTGGGCTGGCCCGCTCTGACCCTGACGACGGATGCCGGCACCCCGGACACCGGCCCAGGTGCCGCCACCGGCACGGATGCCCACACCGGCGAGCGCGCCACCGGCACCACCCCCTGCCTCGTCATCGCCGCCACCTGCACCATCGCCGAACTCTCCCGGCTGGCGGCCGCACCCGGCTGGACCGCGCATCCGCTGATCTACCAGTGCTGCACCGCCCTCTACGGCTCATTCAAGATCTGGAACGTCGCCACCGTCGGCGGCAACCTCTGCGCCTCCCTGCCGGCCGGCCCGATGACCAGCCTGGCTGCCGCCCTCGACGCGGAGGTGCTGATCTGGCGTCGTGACGGCAGCGACGAACGGATGCCCGCAGCGTCCTTCGTCACCGGCAACACCACCAACGCGCTCCGCACCGGCGATGTGCTGCGGTCCATCCACGTGCCGACCTCTTCGCTGGCGGCCCGCACCGCATACCGCAAGATCGCCCTCTCCCCACTCGGCCGCTCCGGCGCCGTGCTGATCGGCCGGCTCGACCGCGCCGACCTCTCCGACAGCGACGACACGACCGCCCGCGACGCCAGCGACGGCACCGGCCGCTTCGTGCTCACCGTCACCGCCGGCACTGTGCGTCCGGTGCAACTGCGCTACGATTCCCTGCCCGACGCGGGCACACTCGCCCAGGACATCGCCGCCATCGACTGCTGGTTCACGGATGCTCACGGCGCCGCCGACTGGCGCCGCGCCGTGAGCGGCGTGCTCGGCGAGGAGATCCGAGCAGAGCTGGAACAGCAGCCCGAACCGAGACAAGAACCCGAACCGGCCGCGCGAGACCAGGCGGCACCCCGGAACGGAGACCGCTCATGAGATTCCAGATCAACGGCGAACCCGTCGACGCCTCCCCTGCCCCCGGGCAGTGCCTGCGCTCCTTCATCCGCGACCAGGAGCACTTCGAAGTCAAGAAGGGCTGCGACACCGGCGACTGCGGCGCCTGCTCCGTGCTGGTCGACGGCACTCCGGTGCACTCCTGCATCTACCCGGCGTTCCGGGCCGAGGGCACAGAGGTCACGACCGTGGCCGGGCTCGGCCTGCCCGGTGATCTGGCCCCGATCCAGCAGCGCTTCGTCGACGCCGCCGGGTTCCAATGCGGGTTCTGCACCGCCGGCATGATCGTGACCGCGTCCGCCCTGACCGAGACCGACCTTGACGACCTCCCCCGCCTGCTCAAGGGCAACCTGTGCCGCTGTACCGGCTACCGCGCCATCGAGGACGCCATCCGCGGCAGCCACACCCCCGTCAACGGCTCAGCCAGGTCAGACAGCTCCTGTCGCACCGACGCACCGGCACGCACCGGCCTGGGCCCGGTCGTCCAGACCGGACCGCGCCCCGGCACGGTCGGCACCTCCCTGGCGGCCCCGGCCAGCGAACGCGTGGTCAGCGGGCAGGAGCCGTACACCCTCGACGTCACGGTGCCCGGCCTCCTGCACCTCAGCGTGCTGCAGAGCACGCAGGCGCACGCGCGCATCCGTTCAATCCAAACCGAGGCAGCCGCGGCCCTGCCCGGGGTGCACGCCGTGCTTACCCACGCCGACTCCCCAGCTACCCTGTTCTCCACCGCCCGGCACGAGGACCGCCTCGACGACCCCGACGACACCCTCGTGCTCGATTCGGTCGTGCGGTTCCGCGGCCAGCGCGTCGCGGCCGTCGTCGCCGACACCCTCGCCATCGCCGAGGCCGCCTGCCGCCTGATCGAGATCGACTACGAGACGCTCCCGGCCGTCTTCGACCCGCACGCCGCTCTCCTGCCCGGCGCTCCCCTGGTGCACGGCGACAAGGACGCCACCGCGAGCCGGCTGGCCGACCCGACCCGCAACCTGGTGGCCGAGCTGCACGGCGAATACGGCGACATCGCGGCCGGCCTGGCCGGCGCCGCCCACAGCGTGAGCGGAACCTGGCAGACCCAACGGGTGGCGCATACCCATTTGGAGACGCACGCCACCATCGGCTGGCTGGAGCCCGGCACGGCAGACGCATCGGCAGGCGGCGACCGGCTCATCCTGCGCACCAGTTCCCAGGTGCCGTTCCTGGTGCACCGCGAGATCTGCCGCCTGTTCGCCCTCGACCCGGGGCGGCTGCGCGTGTTCACAGCCCGGGTCGGCGGCGGCTTCGGCGGCAAGCAGGAAATTTTGACCGAGGACATCGTCGCGCTCGCGGTGCTGAAGACCGGGCGCCCCGTGCAATACGAGTTCAGCCGTTCCGACGAGTTCACCCTCTCCCCGGCCCGTCACCCCATGCGCATCGACGTCACCCTCGGCGCCGACGACGCCGGCCGCCTCACCGCACTGAAGCTGGGTGTGCTCGCCGACACCGGCGCCTATGGCAACCACGGCCCCGGGGTGATGTTCCACGGCAGCTCCGAGTCGGTCAGCCTCTATCGGGTGCCCAACAAGCGGGTGGATGCCCGAAGCGTCTACACGAACAATCTCCCCTCGGGCGCCTTCCGCGGCTACGGCCTCGGCCAGGTGATCTTCGGCGTCGAGTCCGCACTCGACGAGCTCGCCCGCACCGTCGGCATCAACCCGTTCGACCTGCGCCGGCGAAACTCGGTCGGCCCGAACGACCCGCTCGTGGTCACCCACGTGGAGGGCGAGGACCTCATCTTCGGCAGCTACGGACTCGACCAGTGCTTCGACCTGGCCCAGACGGCCCTGGCCCGCGGCAACGGCGCCACCGTGCCGCTCGGCGAGCACTGGAAGACCGGCGAGGGCATGGCCACCGCCATGATTGCGACCACCCCGCCGCGCGGGCACTACGCGCAGGCCTCGGTCACCCTCGAAAACGCGGTCCTCGAATCCCCCACCCGCTACACCGTCCGCGTCGGCACGGCCGAGTTCGGCAACGGCACCACCACGGTGCACGCGCAGCTCGCCGCCACGGCCCTGCACACGACTCCCGACCGGATCGAGATCCTGCAGTCCGACACGGATGCCATCGGCTACGACACCGGCGCGTTCGGCTCCGCGGGCGTCGTCATCGCCGGCAAGGCCGTGCTCGCGGCGGCGAACGACCTGGCCGACACGCTGCGGTCCGCCGCCACGGAGAGGCACCCGGAGATCCCCGCCGCCGCCTGGACCCTGGAACCCGACGGGCTGCGCAGCGGAGCGGTGTTCGTGACGCTGGCCGAACTGGCCGGGCAGGCATCCGTAACCGGGGCATCCGTGCCCGGGGCCTCCGCTCTCCGCGGTGTCGGCGCCGAAGACGGCGCCCGCCGCTCGGTGGCGTTCAACGTGCACGCGTTCCGGGTGGCCGTGAACACGCAGACCGGCGAGGTGCGCATTCTGCAGTCGATCCAGGCGGCGGATGCCGGGGTCGTGATGAACCCGGAGCAGTGCCGCGGCCAGATCGAGGGTGGGGTCGCGCAGGCGATCGGCACCGCGCTCTACGAGGAGGTCATCCTCGACGGGGCGGGCACCGTGACCACGAGCGTGCTGCGGAATTACCACATCCCGCAGCTCGCCGACCTGCCCGTGACCGAGGTGTACTTCGCGGACACGAGCGACGTGCTCGGCCCGTTCGGGGCGAAGTCGATGAGCGAGTCGCCCTACAACCCGGTGGCACCCGCCCTGGCGAACGCGGTGCGCGACGCCATCGGCATCCGTCCCACCGAACTGCCGATGTCGCGCGACCGGATCTGGCGGCTGCTGCACCCCGTTCGCTCCTGAACGGGGTGCGATCCGCGGGTTACCGCTTCTTCGCCGTCCGCTCCTGCGCGTCGACGAGCACCGCGACCGTGCGGGCGGGAACCGTTACCGTGCCGGTCGCCGCGTCCCAGGTCGTCGACTTGACGAGCGCATCCGTCCCGGCGGCCTGGATGCCGCTGAGGGCGTAGCCGCGCCCGGCCAACTCGCTGAGCAGAACCGTCTGAGGTTCGGGGCTGGCGTTGAAGAGCACCAGCAGGCCGTCCAGTTTCTTGTCGACGTCGCCTCCCACCGTGTCGTCGACGCTCATCGCGATGACGCCGGGGGTGGCGTCCGGTCCGCTGGCCGGGAAGGTCAGCTTCTGGTTGATCAGCTTCGCATCGCCGAGCCGGAACAGTTCGGTCGACTGCTTGAGGCGCAGCAGGTCCTGGGCCTGGGCCGACGCGAAGCTGATGTCGTCCGGCGTCGGCTTGAGGGCCGGGTCCTCGAGCAGCGGGCGCATGATGGCCCACTTGTCCTCGTTGGCGGCCGCTGACGGCAGACCGACGCCGAAGTTGCTCGTCTGGCCGGTCCAGTCGATGCGGTTGAACCAGTCGCCCGAGTTGTAGCTGTCGCGGTCGAGCGACTTCGAGCGCAGCAGGTCGGTTCCGGCGTGCCAGAGCGATGGCGCCTGCGACAGGGTCGCGGTGGCAAGAGACAGGGTGTTCATGCGCACCCGGTCACTCATCCCGGTGTCGGCCGGCAGCTTGAGGGCGAGCAGGTCGTAGAGCGTCTCGTTGTCGTGCGCGTCGACGTAGTTGATCACCTCGTCCGGCTGGTCCGCATACCCGGCCGGCGACCCGTTGTAGTCGAGTTCGTCGCCGCGCTTCACCGTGCCGTCGCTGGTGACGAAGCTGAAGTCGCGCAGGTTCGCGGCCAGGCCGAGCCGCACCAGGTCGCTGGCCTGCCCGAGCCGGGCGAGCGCCTGCTCGGGGGTGCCGTTGATCGCCACGCCGTTGGGATCGGTGCCGAGCCCGGTGCCGAAGCCCTGCTGCTGCACGGTGCTGCCGTCGACGGGGCTGCCGCCATGCACCGCGTCGCGCAGCCGGTCGTTGAACGTGCCGATGCCGGTTCCGCCCAGCTGGCCCTGCGTCGCCTGCTCGAACAGGGCGTTGTTCGCGACCTCGCCGAAGTTCCAGCCCTCACCGTAGAGGTAGATCGCCTGGCCGTTCACGCCGTCCTTTTTCAGGGTGAGCGCGTCGAGGGCATCCCGCACGGCCAGCAGGTTGGCCTTCGAGTGGTGGCCCATCAGGTCGAACCGGAACCCGTCCACGCGGTACTCCTTCGCCCAGAGCACGACGGAGTCGACCATGAGCTTCTGGGCCAGTTCGTGCTCGGTGGCGATGTTCTGGCAGCAGGTGGAGGTCTCGACGGAGCCTTGCGGGTTGAGACGGTGGTAGTAACCGGGCACGACCTGGTCGAGCACCGATTTCTCCCCCTGGCCGCTCTGCGCGGTGTGGTTGAACACCTCGTCGAGTACGACCTGCAGGCCGTCCTCGTGCAGGGCCCCCACCATGCCGCGGAACTCGGCCACCCGGGCGCCGCCGTGGGCGTTCACCGCGTAGGACCCCTCCGGCGCCGAGAAGTGGAACGGGTCGTAGCCCCAGTTGAAGCCGTCCTGGTCCCTGATCGCCTGGATGCACGCCTGCTGGCCCGGCGAGGCCGGTCCGAAGGAGGCCAGGTCGCAGGCCGGAACGGCCTGGAGGGCGCGGTCTTCCTGGATCGTGGCGATGTCGAAGGTCGGCAGCAGGTGCACGGTGTTGAGCCCGGCAGCCGCCAGCTCGGACAGATGCCGGGTTCCCGCGCTGTCGACCCCGAACGCGCCGTAGGTGCCGCGGAGCTCTTCCGGCACGGTGTCGTCGGAGATCGAGAAGTCGCGCACGTGCAGTTCGTAGATCGACCGGTCCACGGCCTTCTCGATGACCGGCGCCTTCGCTTTCTCCCACGCCTTGGGGCGGTAAGCCTTATCGGCCAGGTCGATGAGCACCGACCGGGTGGAGTTCTGCGTCAGGGCGACCGAGTACGGGTCGGTGACCTGGTTCACCTCGATCTTCCCCGTCGTCGGCGCGAACACCGTGACCTCGAAGACGAAGGATGCGCCGGTCCAGTTCTTGGCGCCGGTCGCGGTCCACGTGCCGTCATCCTGGCGCGTCAACGCGATGCGCTCCGGGTCGGCCGTGTCGCCCGCCGTCCAGACGAGCGCGTCGACGTTCTGCGCCGTGGGAGCCCAGACCGCGATCGTGGGCCGCTTCTTGGACCAGGTGACGCCGAGCGTCCGGTCCGCTGCGGCATCCGCGTAGAGGTCGTCGAGCACGCCGGGCAGTTGCACGCCCGTGAACGCGGTGAGGATGCCTGTGGTGTCGTCGGTGTCGGTGCCGGTGTCGGTGCCGGACTGGGCCACCGCCAGCTGGGTGGTCAGCAGCCGTTCCAGCTCCACCCGGTCCACACCGACCGGGCGCAGGGCCACGGACCCGGCGAGGGCCGGGAAACGCGCTTTCTCCGCGTCGGAGAGACCGGCCGGGTCGTACTCGAGGGCGACCGTGTCACCGCCGGTCACCGCTCCGTCGACGACCGCCAGGTCGGCGGACGACGAGGAGTGCAGCGTGTAACCGAGCGCGGCCGGGTCGGCATTCGCGGGCAGCAGGTCACGCGGCCAGGCGAGGGTCTTCTCGCTCACCCAGTGCGCGCGCTGCGCTCCGGTGCCGGCCAGCGGCGGGTCGGTCACCGTGATCGTGAGCACGTGGGCGGCGAGGTCGTAGCTGAACAGGGTTTCCTTGCCCTCGGTGGCCGTGAACGACAGGTTCGCTCCGTTCGGCACGCCGTCGGCGCCATAGTTCTCGTCCCAGCCGAGGTTGTGCGCGACCTTCGCCTCGTACGAGCCGGTCGGCAGGGTGTTCGAACTCAGGGTGAGGATGCCGTCGCCGTCCACGTCCTGCAGCCAGGTTGCGAGGCAGTCCGATTTCCAGTCTCCGGGGCAACCGGCCTCCTCCTGGAAGGAACCGGCCGCGACGACGATATCGCCCTCGGCCGTGCCCTGAAAGAAGTTGTTGCGCGGGTCGAAGTAGAACGTGACCGGGCCGCCGTCGGTCGTGTAGCTCACGTTGTCGCCGCCGGGAACCCCGCCGGAACCGTAGTTGAGGTCCCAGGAGCCGTTGACGGCGATCTTGTACTCGTAGTCGCCGGCCGGAAGGTCGAAGGTGCCGGCGTAGATGCCGTCGGCCCGGAGGGTCAGTTTCGCGGCCTCACAGCCGGGCTGCCAGTCCCCGGCACAACCCATCTCGGAGTTGTGACTACCGGCCACCGTGACCAGGTCGATCGCGGCGTCGGGCGTGCCGGTATCGGCGAGCGAAACCGTGTTGCCCACGGAGGCGAAGCTGGACGCGGCGGCCCGCTGGCCGGCGGCATCCGTGGAGACGGCGCGGTATTCGACCAGGGTGCCCGTGGCGAGGCCGGCGGTGTCGTGGAAGACCCGCGGAGTGGTGTCTTCGGCGGTGCCGAGGCTGGTCCACGCAGTGTCACCCACGACCCGCCAGGCGAAGCCGGTCTCCTGCCAGGTCCCGTCGTCGACGGTGGCCCCGACGGGTGAGACGCCGGTGACGCCGGCTCCGGCTGCCGGGGCGGCGACCGTGATCGCGGCGGCCGCGGCCGGAGCGCTGACGGGTCGGTCGGCCACGAGCACGACCGAGCCGCGGGCCGGCACGGTGACGGCCAGATCCCCGGTGTCGCCGGATACCGCGGAAGCGGTGTCGCCGAACAGCACCGAGTAGGACGCACCCGTGGTGAGGGTGGGGATCGTCACGGTTTTCGCCGCGGCCGAGTTGTTGACGGCGACGAGGTGTTCGATCTTCTCCGTGCGGTCGACCCGGCTGAACGCGTAGACGCCGGCCCCGGTGTCGGCGTAGCGCTCGATCTGGGCGCCCGTCGCGAGGGCCGGGTGGTCGCTCCGCAGCGCGGAGAGCTCAGCGATCCGACTGTAGAGCGGCGCATCCGTCCCGAACCGGTCGATCGAACCGGCGGTCTCGCCGGTGATCAGCGGCTGGTTCGCGTACTCGGGCACCTGGCTGGCGAACTGCGACTGGCGGGCGTCCTTGTCGCCGCCCGCGCCCATGAAACCCTGCTCGTCGCCGTAGTAGACCACCGGCTGGCCGCGGGTCAGGAACATGAGCTCGTGGGCGAGCACGTCGCGGGCAAGCGGGTCATCGGTGTTCTTCAGGAAGTAGCCGATCCGGCCCATGTCGTGGTTGCCGAGGAAGGTCGGCAGCGCGGAGGCGTTGGAGTCGGGAGTCGTGTAGAGGTCGTCGGAGGCGAACAGCTGGCTGAGCCCCTTCGCGGAGTTGCCGGCGGCGAAGCTGGTCGCCTGCGACTGGAATCCGAAGTCGAGCACCGAGTTGAGGTCGGTCTTGCGCACGTACGGGGACGTCTTCGCGGCATCCGCGTCGTAGACCTCACCGAACATGAAGAAGTCGGGCTTGCCCGCGGCGTGCGCGTAGTCGAGCACCTGCGTGGACCACGTGTCCCAGAACTCCAGGTTGACGTGCTTGACCGTGTCGATGCGGAAGCCGTCGATACCGAGGTCGACCCAGTCCGTGTACACGTCGACGAAGCCGTTCACGACGGCCGGGTTCTCGGTCATCAGGTCGTCGAGGCCGGAGAAGTCGCCGTCGAGGTTGCTCTCACCCTCGAAGGTCGAATCTCCCCGGTTGTGGTAAAGCGTCGGGTCGTTCAGCCAGGCCGGCACCTTGGCCGTGGCGTCGGCGGCCGCGACGAACGGCGTGTAGGGGAAGGATGTCCCGTCGAGGGTCGGGAATTCGTCGGTCCCCGCGTAGTCGGCCGGGTCGAAGGGCTCGCCGGCCGCGGTCGTGTAGGGCGACGTCGCCTTGTCGATGTAGGAGTACTGCTTCTCCTCGTTGTCGATGACGTCGGCGGTGTGGTTGGTGATGATGTCGAAGTACACCTTGATGCCGCGGGCGTGCGCGTCGTCGATGAGCGCCTTGAGCTCGGCGTTGGTGCCGAGGTGCGGGTCGATCTGGGTGAAGTCGGTGATCCAGTAGCCGTGGTAGCCCGCGGACGCGTTCGCGCCCTCGCCCTGCACGGCCCGGTTCTTGAAGGACGGCGTGAGCCAGAGGGCGCTCGTGCCGAGACCCTCGATGTAGTCGAGCTGGGAACGGAGCCCGGCGAGGTCGCCGCCGTTGTAGAAGCCCTTGTTCGCGGGGTCGTAGCCGGATACCAGTGGGTCGTCGCCGAGGCCGGCGGTGTTGTTGGCCGGGTCGGCGTCCTTGAACCGGTCGGTCATCACGAAGTAGAACTGCTCGTCGCTGCCGGGCTGGCGGATGGGCGCGGCCGCCACGGCCTCGTCCTCCGCGGAGTAGGCACCGGCCAGGGAGAGTACCTCGAGGCCGACGCGCTTCCGGCCGAGGTCGAAGGTGAAGCTCATTCGGCTTTCACCGGCGATGGTCAGCGGGATGTTGTCGGCGCCACCGTCCAGCCCGTAGGTCTCGTCCCACGCGTCGTTGAGGGCGACCTTGTAGTCGTAGCTGCCGGCCGGCACCGTGAACTCGGCGGACCAGACCCCGTCGACGCCCGTCGGGGCCAGCTCGGTGGACTCGCAGGCCGGCTGCCAGTCCTCCGTGCAGCCCAACTCGCTCTGCAGGCTGCCGACCAGGGCGACCGTCGGGGTGGCGGCGGCCGCGGACACCTCGGAGAAGGCGAGACCGGAGAGAACGATCGCGCCGGCTCCGATCGTGGCCACAATGCGGCGGATGGCCGGGCGGCGTGTAGCGGTGCGTTTCGTCAACAGTGACTCCCCCTGTCTCGCGCCCGGTGGCGCTGAGAACAACAGATGTGACGCTACTCCGTCGCGTACCGCTTATGCAAGCGTTTGCTGCAAGCGTTTACTTGATCGCACGGCGGTCGAGCCTGACGACCCCCAATACACTGAACGAGTCCGGTGGAAACGAGTCCAGTGGAAGAGAACGACGAACAGAGAACGGGCTCTCACGTGACACCGTCCAGCCGGGTCTACCGCGGCCACATCTTCCACATTGCCGGCTCCCCCACCGTAGCCGCCGCGCACCGGCACCTCGTGTCCCTGCCCGACGGCGTCCTGGTGACCACCGACACGGGCCGGATCGCCTGGGTGGGCTCATTCGTCGACCTCCCTGCCGTCTACGAAACCCTGGCGGTCACCGACAACCGGGGCGGTTTCATCCTGCCCGGCTTCGTCGACACCCACGTGCACTTCCCGCAGACCTATTCCACGGATTCCTATGGCGGCGGCCAGCTGCTCGAGTGGCTGGACAACTGCGTCTTCCCGGCCGAGGCTCGCCTGGCCGACCCCGGGTTCGGCGAGCAGATCGCCCGGGACTTCACCCGTCGCCGCGTCGCCGCGGGCACGACCAGCGCCCTGGTCTTCGGCTCCGCGTTCCCTCCCGCGCAGGACGCCCTGTTCGAGGAGTCGCACCGGGCCGGACTGCGCCTGGTCAGCGGACGCGGAATCCAGACGGTCGGTTCGAAGCCCTCGCAGGCGCTGCTCACGAGCGAGGCCAGGGCCCTGGAGCTTGTGACGGATGAGATCGCCCGCTGGCACGCGGTCGACACCGGCGACGCCGCCACCGCGCTGCTTCAGGTGGCGGTGGTGCCGCGATTCAGCCTCTCCGTCACCCCCACGACCCTGGCGGGGCTCGGCGAGCTCTACGACGCGGTGCGCGGCCAGGGGGTCTACTTCCACAGCCACCTGAACGAGAACAACCGGCCCGGCACGGGCGAGATCGAGGCCGTGAAGTCGGTCTACCAGGTCGACACCTACCTCGACACCTACGACGGCCGGTTCCTGCCGGGTTCGGCGCGAGGCGGGTCGAGCCTGCTGGGGCGGCGCAGCATCCTCGCCCACGCCGTGCACTGCGAGAACAGCGAGCTGGCTCGCCTGGCCGAGACGGGAACGAGCGTGGCGCACTGCCCCACGTCGCAGCAGTTCCTGGGATCGGGCACCATGCCGTGGCTGCGCACGACGTCGTTCGGCGTGAATGTGGCGATCGGGTCGGATGTCGGCGCGGGCGACGAATGGCTCATCTCCCGGGTGCTCAACGACTGTTTCAAGGTGCACCTCTCCGAGCCCGGAGAGGCGGGCCTGTCGCTGGATCCGGCCGCCCTGCTCTTCACCGGCACCCTGGCCGGCGCGCGCGCACTCGACATGGAGGCCCGGTTCGGCAACTTCGACGTGGGCAAGGACGCCGACTTCCTCCTGATCGAGCCGGACCGCTGGGAGCCCCTTGCCACGGTGCTCGAGCGCGGCATCCGGGCCGACGACGAGGAGATGGCCACCGACCAGACCCTCTTCGCGCTTCTGCTGGCCCTCCGCCAGCCCGCGATCGCCGGCGTCTTCGTGCGCGGCCGCCGGGTGCTCGCCCCGACCGGTGGTTGAGCCGCCCGGCGATTGAGCCGCCCTCCCGCTTTCCAGTCCCGCCCTCAATCCCGCCCTGGCCGAACGAATTCGACGGAGATTTTGCTTAGAACCGGCCCCGAGCATCCATTTGGGCGCGAAATCGGTGAAATCTCCGTCGAATTCGTCAGGGGTTGATGGACTAAAAGGTGAGAATCGTGCGGGCCGTGCCCGACCGACCTTCACACCCGTGCCCACACCCGCACCGCCCTACGATGGCAGGCATGGCCACTTCCTCCGCACCAATCGCCGGCCTCGTGCTCGCAGCCGGCGCCGGCTCCCGTTACGGCATGCCGAAGGCACTTGCGCAGGGCGACGACGGCATCCCCTGGCTGGTGCGCACGATCCGCACGCTCACGGATGCCGGCTGCTCACCGGTGATCGTCGTGCTCGGCGCCGAAACCGCAGAAGTCCGGGCACTGCTCCACCAATTCGGCATGACCCCGTCGGTCGTCCTCACGCAGGCTGAAGACTGGGCAGAGGGACTCTCCGCGTCCCTGCGGGCGGGCCTGCGACAAGCCACCGAGCTGCAGGCCACCGAGCTCCTGCCTGCTCCGGTCGCCGTGGCGATCGTCCCGGTCGATATCCCGGGTCTGCTGCCCGGCACGGTCGCACGACTGATCGGCACCCTGCCCATCGACACCCTGCCCGGTGACACCGTGCCCGGTGCCACGGATGCCGACGCGAACCCCGTCGGCCCGCTCACGCTCCGGCAGGCAGGCTTCGACGCCCGCCCGGGACACCCGGTGGTGATCGGGCGAGCACACTGGGGCGCGCTCATCGACACCGCCACCGGCGACACCGGCGCACGTCCCTACCTGCAGTCTCACAACACCCGGCTGGTCGATTGCGCCGACCTCGAGACCGGGCTCGACGTCGACACGCGCGATTGAGCACCGAAACCGCACCGCACCACGCCCCCGGACACCGGCCACACCGGGTTGGAATTGCCCCCCCTCCGTGTGAGGCTTAACCCGTGCCGAAGACTGACGAACGACTCGATCTGCGAGACGCCGTGTCCCTCGATCGCCCCTGGATCACCATCGTCTGGGACGACCCGGTGAACCTGATGTCCTATGTCTCCTACGTGTTCCGCAGCTACTTCGGCATCTCCGCCTTGGAGTCCGAGCGCCTCATGCTGCAGGTGCACAACGACGGGAAGGCCGTCGTCGCTTCCGGCAACCGGGAAGCAATGGAACGCCACGTCGAAGCCATGCACGGCTACGGGCTGTGGGCCACCCTCGCCAAGGCCGACGCATGATGCAGTTCATGACGGGCAGCGAGAACGCCGGCAGCGTGACCGCCCGGTTCGAACCCGTCGAGATCGGCCTGTTGCGCCTGGCCGCGAGCCAGCTGATTGACCTGCTGGAGGGCGCCGAAACCCACGCACTCGGCACATCCGGTGACCCGGCCCTGCGTCGGCTGCTGCCGGATGCCTACGCCGATGACCCCGAGGCCGCCGCGGAATTCCGCCGGTTCACCGCCGATGACCTGCTCGAGCGCAAGGTGCGGAACGCCCGGTGCATGCTTGCGACGCTCGGCGAGGAACCGCCCGCCGACATCGCCGACGAACCGAACGACGCCGAGCTACCTGCGACCGCCGACGCGGCCGCATCCGCCGAGGCGCCCGTGATTATCGACCTCGACGCCGACGACGTGCAGTCCTGGCTGCGCACGCTCACCGACCTGCGCCTCACCCTTGCCGAACGCCTCGAGATCGGGCCCGACGGGGTGCCGGCGCGGAGCGCCGACGCGGCACCGTTCCTGAACGACATCTACGACTGGTTCGGTATGGTGCAGGAATCCCTGGTCTACGCGATCGACGTCTGACCTCCCGGATACTCGCAACCTACAGCTCGACCGGCACCGCCAGCAGCGCCGCGTACGCGCGCTTGGGCCCGGCCCCGCCCTGCAGCGAGGAACTCAACCGATCCAGGCTTCGCCGGGCGTCCCCGTCGAGCGCGAGCAGTTCGGCTATTCCGGCCCGAAGCTCCTCAACCGTAGCCGTGTTGGGCGCGAGGGACAGCCCGAATCCGGCCGCTTCGACCGCGGCGGCCCCGGCGAACTGGTCGGTGGAGAAGGGCAGCAGCAGCAGTGGCACCCCCGAGGTCATCGCCTCGGTGACGCTGTTGTTGCCGCCGTGCGACACCGCCAGAGCCGAGCGCGCCAGCACGGTGACCTGCGGCAGGAACGCGCGCACGAGCCAGGAGTCGGGGATCGGCCCGAGTTCCGCGGGGTCGGTGGCACCGGCGGCGACGGCCACCCGCACGTCGAGTGCGGCAAGCGCCTCGGCCACCCGGGCGAGAACATCCCCGCGCACCGACAGGAAGCTGCCGAAACTGACATAGACGATGGGCCGGTCACTGTCGGCGGCGAGCCAGGCGTTCACCTCGTCGTCGGCGGCCTCGTTGCGCACGGCGGAGCCGAGGAACGCGTGCGCCGGCAGCAACTCGCCACGTGCGGTGTCGTGCAGCTCGGCCGGATAATTGAGCAGCAGGATGTCTCCGGACTCCATGAACGCATCCGGGCTCGGCAGCGCGGCCGGGTCGAGAACCCGCAGGGCGTCGTTCCACTGGGTGGTGAACGCATCCCGCACGCTCTCGCAGATCGTCAGGAGTGCGCCGAGGTCGTCGCTGTCGGGCGCGAAGGCGAGCGGCCACTCCGGCGGGAAACCGTAGACCTCCGCGCCCACGGGCAGCGCCGACGGGTGACCGAGCACCACATCGGCGTGACGGATGCCCGCACTCACCAAAGCGAGGCGCGCACTGAACGCCAGGTGATCGACGATCACGTGGTCGGGTTGCACCTCGGCCACGATGAGCTGTACCGCGCGGGCCACCTCCACCGGGTTCCAGAGCAGGTCGCTGCTGCGTGCCTTGGCCTGGAAACAGAGCGTTTCCACCATTCCGAGCCGGGTGGCGTCGAAGAACCCGCGGAGCGCGTCGTCCTCGCCCGTCGGCTGTTCCTCGGCGCGGATCGTGCCGGGGTTCGAGCCGCGGCCCAGTTGCAGGGGTATGCGCTCGAATCCGAACGCGGCCACGATGTCGGCAGTGGCCGAACCGCTGGCCACCACGACGCGTTCGCCGGCCTCCAGCCACGCGGTGCCCAGAGTGGCCAGCGGGAACAGGTGGGAGGCGTAGTCCGGGCTGATGATCAGCAGCGTCATGAAACGCTCACCAGGTACGCGCCCGACTCGTTCGTGTCGGCGACGTCGCGGTAGACCCGGGTCAGCGTCTCAGCCATGGCCTGGATCGTGAAGGAACGCGACACCATTTCCCCGGCCCGGTCCGCGTACTCCGGTCCGAGGGGGCCGGCAGCCAACTCGAGTGCAGCGATGATCCCGCCCGCCAGGGCCGTTTGGTTGCCGGTGTCGACGAGGAAACCCGTCACTGCGTGCTCCACATAGGTGGCCGGGCCGCCGGAATTCGGGGCGACGACGGTGAGCCCGGTCGCCATGGCCTCAAGCAGGGCGATGCCGAATTCTTCCTTCATGCTCGCGCAGACATACGCCCCATTGGGGGCCGCCAGTCCGGGCCGGCCGTACCGGGCCGCGGCCAGCCAGTGCGCCACGGTGTCGTTGGTGCGGTGCCCGGCGAGCAGTAGGCCCTGGTCGGCCGCATTGGCGAGGTCGACGACCGCGGCCATCTGGTCCAGCTGGCTTTTCTCGTCGAGGGAGGGAGAATTCAGGTCCCCGCCGAGGATGAGCAGGTTGCAGCGGGCGCGCAGGTTGGCATCCGCAGCCCACGCCTGAACCAGGGCAGCCATGCCCTTGACGCGGTGCAGGCGTCCGACGGTGACGGCGAGCGGAAGCCCGCGCCGGCTCGGCGGGAGGGTGGTGAGCAGGTCGTCCAGTTCGGCTAGCGCCGCTGCGCCCGCCGCGCCCGCCGCGCTGGTCACGCCGGTCGCCCCGGTCGCGTGCGCGGCGGGCGGGTCGGCCGCGAGTCGGGCATCCGCCAGGGCACGCTCGATCACGGCGAGGTCGATGCCCTCCGCGATCACGGAGTGGCGTTCCGGATGCTGCCGGATATCGATTCCCACAAGGTCGCGCATGTCACGCCGCAGCTCGGGCCTCGGGAAGAGAACGGTGTGCGCGGCATCCGCGGCCAGCCGCTGAACGAGCCGGGCCCGGAACCAGAAGTGCTCGGTCTCGTCGACCGTGCCGAAGTTCGCCCGGGTGAGCACCCCGGAACTGTCGAGGGAGTGGATGACGCTGTGCGGGTCGGGGGCCACCGTGAACACGATCGGAATGTCGAGCTCGCGGGCGACGGTGGAGGCAGCCAGCGTGCCGATGTCGGCCATTCGCAGGTGGATCGCGTCGACGGTGCCGGCGGCGCGCAGAATGCGACGGATGCCGCGCTGCGTCGCAATCCGCCGCGGCCAGGCATCGACCGAGGCGACGGGTTCGCCCAGGAAGGGCACGGTCGCGAAGGCGTGCTCCGCGAGGGAAGACCCGACCTCGGACAGAGAGGTGAGCGCGCCGGCGAAGCTGCCGCGGGAGAGGGTGAGCACCCGTTCCACGGAGCCGCCGCGCTCACTGCCGCCGCTGCCGCTGCCGCCGGAGACGAGCGCGTCGCCCAGGCGCACGAGCAGCGTGGCGATGCCGCCGTTATCGCCGGCTCCCACCTGGCTGAGTTCGCGGTCGATGTCGGCGTGCAGGAAGAGTTGGGCCACCGTCAGCCCCCGGCTCCACGGCGGGCGCGGGTAGGCCGGCACGGTCAAGTCGATCAGGGCGAGCCGGGCCACGTCGGCAAGCACGCCGCTGCCCTGCGACAGGTCGCTCACGATACGGATGTTGGCCTCGTTCGGACCGAGGTCGCCGATGGCCGCGATCGCCGCCGCACGCACCGCGTTCGGCTCGGAGCCGTCGACTGCGACCCGGCGCAGCAGACGTTCGGGGATGCGCCCGGCGATGAGACCCATCGTTTCGACCAGGCGGGCGCGGGCGCCGCACTCATGCACGCCGATCAGGGTGCCCTCGAGGGCGAGCGCCACATGCACCGGCACCGACGAGCTCCACTGCTCCAGCGTGCGCTGGGCGATCATGCCGGAGAAGCCGCCGTCGACCACCATGCTTAGCAGTCCGGAGATCGCCTCGAACCGGGGCAGCCGGGCGCCGAACGCCCAGGCCGTGTGTTCGCGGATGAAGAGGGAGTCGTGGGTGAGCAGCGACACGAGCACGTCATCCGCGGACTCGTCGAACACCTGGCCGAGCGAGTGAATGGCCGCGATCGCGGTCAGCTGGTCGCCAGGGTCGGTCGCCGCCTGCGCGAGCAGGCGCACGGCGCGGATGCCGCCGTCCCGGCTCGCTGCGATGGTCAGGTCGTCGGCGCAGCGAATGCCGTCCAGGATTGACCGGGTCTGCCGCATCGTGTCCAGCGTCGTGTGAGTTCCCACGGTGCCCCCCCTGTCTCCTGCTTCAAGCAGTCCGATCCGAACATACACGTAGCCGATGTCGGAACGCCCTGTGAAATGGAGCAAAATGGTCACATGACACGACGCGCTCCGATCGAAGACATCAACGAAGACAATCTGGTCGTCACGAAGCCGAAGAAGTCCGCGGCCGGAGTGGAAGCGGTTCTGGTGGCGCTCGATCGCGGGTTCGCGCAGGCCGGCGTTCCCCGCACGGCGAAGGCACTGCTGCGCCTCAACCAGCGCGACGGCACCGACTGCCCGGGCTGCGCGTGGCCGGAGTCGCAGGGCCACCGCAAGACCGCGGAGTTCTGTGAGAACGGCGCCAAGGCCGTCGCCGAGGAGAGCACCCTGCGCACCGTGACGCCGGCGTTCTGGGCCGAGCACTCGATCGAGGAGCTCGCCACGAAGACCGAGTACTGGCTCGGCAACCAGGGCCGCATCACGCATCCGGTGGTCATCCGTCCCGGCGACACGCACTACTCCCAGATCTCCTGGAACGAAGCCTTCGAGCTCATCGGCGAGCGGATCCGAGCCACCGTTCCCGACCGTACGGTCTTCTACACCTCGGGACGCACCGCCAACGAGGCGGCGTTCCTCTACCAGCTGTTCGCCCGCTCGATCGGCACGAACAACCTGCCCGACTGCTCGAACATGTGCCACGAGTCCTCCGGAAGCGCCATGAACGCCACCATCGGCATCGGCAAGGGCACCGTTTCGCTCGAAGACATCCACCATGCCGAGCTGATCCTCGTCGTCGGCCAGAACCCGGGCACCAACCACCCGCGGATGCTGTCGGCCCTCAAGGAATGCAAGGACAACGGTGGCCGGGTCGTCGCCGTCAACCCGCTGCCCGAGGCCGGGTTGTTCAATTTCAAGGATCCCCAGTCGGTCTCCGGCCTGATCGGCGATGGCACAGCACTCGCCGACGAGTACCTGCAGATCAAGGTCGGCGGCGACCTGGCCCTGTTCCAGGCCCTCGGCCACCTGCTGCTCGAAGCGGAGGAGCGCGTTCCCGGCTCCGTCGTCGACGCGGAGTTCGTCGCGGCGAACACCCAGGGCCTCGACGAGTACCGCGCCGCCCGCACGACCATCGACTGGGCCGAGACGGAGAAGGCCACCGGGCTCACCGCGGTGGAGATCTCCACCGTCGCGCAGATGATGATCGACTCCACGGCCACGATCATCTGCTGGGCGCTCGGACTCACTCAGCAGCCGCACTCGGTCAACACACTCAAGGAGATCATCAACCTACTCCTGCTGCAGGGCAACTTCGGCAAGCCGGGCGCCGGCGCCTGCCCGGTTCGCGGCCACTCCAACGTGCAGGGCGACCGCACCATGGGCGTCTGGGAGAAGCCCAAGGAATCGATGCTCGCCGCGCTGGACAAGGAATTCGGCATCGAGTCCCCTCGCAAGCACGGCCTCGACTCGGTGGACACCGTCGCGGCCTTCGAGAACGACGACGTCGACGTGTTCGTGTCGATGGGCGGCAACTTCGCCCTCGCCTGCTCCGACACAGTGGCCCTCGAGGCGGCAATGCAGCGCGTGGGCCTGACCGTGCACGTGTCGACCAAGCCCAACCGGTCGCACATCATGCACGGCACGACCTCGCTGATCCTGCCGACGCTGGGGCGCACCGACACGGACGACAAGCACCCGGGTGGTCGCCAGGTGCTCTCGGTCGAGGACTCCATGTCGGTCGTGCGCACCACGCAGGGGCGTCTGGACCCGGTCTCCGAGCACTTGCTCGCCGAGCCCGTCATCGTCGCCCGGATGGCCAGCGCCACCCTCGGCGACGACCACGTGATCGACTGGAAGGCGATGGCCGACGACTACGACGTCATCCGTGACCGCATCTCGCGGGTTCTCCCGGGCTTCACCGATTTCAACGCGCGCCTCAAGACGAAGAACGGTTTCGTACTGCCCAACCCACCCCGCGACACCCGCAGCTTCGCCACCGACATCGGCCGGGCCCGGTTCACGGTCAGCCCGCTCGAGTACCTCACCCCGCCGGCCGGCCACCTGATCCTGCAGACCATGCGCAGCCACGACCAGTACAACACCACGTTCTACGGCCTGGATGACCGCTACCGCGGAATCTCCGGCGGCCGCCGGGTCATCCTGATCCACCAGGACGACGTCACCGAGCTGGGCTTTGCGGACCGCGACATGGTCGACGTGATCAGCACTTTCCGGGGCGAGGAGCGGCGCGCCAACGAGTTCCGCCTGGTGGTCTACCCCACCCCGCGGGGCTGCGCGGCCGCGTATTTCCCCGAGGCGAACGCCCTGATGCACCGCGAGCTCGTGGCCCGGGAGTCGAACACCCCCGGTTACAAGGCCATGTCCGTGCGATTCATCGCCCACGAGGCAGCGAATTCAGCACCGCTGACGTGAGCCGAGGCGTGAACACGGGCGCTGGGGCACAGCGCGTCACCCACTGGTGGCCGCTGCTCTCCGGGCTGGTCACCGTCGCGCTGGCGGTGGGTCTGGGCCTGGTCATCTCCCGGAACGGCAAGCCGTTCGCCCTGGACACGGAGTGGATGATCGCGGTGTCCGGCAATCGGGCACCGGTGTGGGATTCCCTCGCCCTCGTGATGAACAGCCTGGGCGGCGGTCTCACCGCCTCCGTCGTCGTGCCCGGTCTGCTCATCGGCCTGCTCCTGTTCTTCAAGCGCCCGTGGGCCGCGGGCTTCGCCCTCGCGGTAACCGTGGTCTCCGGTGCCGCCGTGCACCTCCTCAAGTGGCTGTTCGGCCGGGCCCGCCCGGTCGAGCTCGACGATCTGTTGGTCAGCGTCGATTTCGGGTCGTTCCCCTCCGGCCATGTCGCCAATGCGGCGACGCTGGCGATAATCCTGGCGCTGCTCTTCCGGTTCTGGTGGGTGTGGCTGGCCGGAGCGCTGTACACGGCGCTGATGATGCTCAGCCGCACCTACCTGGGCGCTCACTGGCTGACCGACACCGTCGGGGCGGCACTGCTCGGCATCGGGATCGCGGTGGTGGTCTGGGCTCCCCTGGCCGTGACACTCGATCGCGAACGCCGACGCAGCCGCGCGTCGCATCCGTGGCGCACGTTCCACGACCGGTACGTCGTCGAGACGTGGGAACGCAATGCCCGGTCCCGCCGCATGCTCCAAGTCACCGCGATCGCCTGCCTGGGTTTCGGCGCCGTCGTCTTCACGCTCACGCTGCTGAGTGTGCAGAGCGGCGGCGGCGTCACCGCGATCGACCTCCCCGTGCAGGAGTGGCTGCTGGAAGCCCGGTCCCCCGTTCTGACGACCGTGATGGTGGTGCTGGCGGTCGTATTCGGGCCGGTCGCGCTGCCCCTGATCGTGCTGGTCGTGTGCGTCGGCTGGGGTCTTCTCACCCGGCACGCCTGGCGCCCCCTGCTGCTCGCCGGTGCCATGGCAACCGGCGTGGTGCTGGCCCAGGTCATCGGACGCACGGTCGGCCGCGAGCGGCCGCCGATCGACCTGATGCTGTACGGCACGGATCTCACGTTCTCGTTCCCCTCCGGCCACGTGCTGGGTGCATCCGACTTCCTGCTGGTGACCGCCTACCTTCTGCTCTCGCGCCGTTGCAGCATGCGGGCCACCACCCTCGGTCTCAGCATCGCCGTGGTCGGCATCGCGCTGGCGGCCCTCAGCCGCCTGTACCTCGGCTACCACTGGACCACGGATGCCCTGGCCTCCGTTTCGATCTCCCTGATAGTGGTGGGCTGCGTGATCACGGTCGACACCTGGCGCACCGGGCGGGTGGTCGAACCCGCGGAGCGCGGCTAGCCGGGGACGCTCTGCGGCGTCCGCTCGCCGCTCGTGATGCGTTCCGCCCCGGCGTAGATCACCATGGAGTCGCCGCGCAGGAACCCGACCACCGTCATGCCTACCTCGTCCGCGAACTCGGCGGCCAGCGACGACGGCGCCGACACGGCGGCGAGCACCGGAATCCCGGCCATCAGCGCCTTCTGCGCCAGTTCGAAGCTCGCCCGGCTCGACACCATCAGCACCGTGCCGGTGAGCGGAAGCAGGTCTTCCTTCAGCGCCCAGCCGATGACCTTGTCGACCGCGTTGTGGCGGCCGACGTCTTCGCGCAGCACCAGCATCCGCCCGGTGGTCCCGTCGAAGAGGGCGGCCGCATGGATGCCGCCGGTCTTCTCGAAAACGTCCTGGGCGGCACGCAAGACCTCGGGGAAGCTCGTCAGGAGCTCTGCGTCGACCTGAAGCGGGTCAGCCGTCACCGGGAACGCCGACTTCGTGCGCACGGCGTCGATGCTGGCCTTGCCGCAGAGCCCGCAGGAACTGGTCGTCAGGAACGATCGCTCCAGGCTCGGGTCGGGCGGTGTGACCCCGGGCGCGAGCGACACGTCGAGCACGTTGTAGGTGTTAACGCCCTCGACGGTGGCGCCGGCGCAGTACCGGGCCGTGGAAAAGTGCTCGTTCCGGGTGATGACGCCCTCCGACACCAGGAACCCGGCGGCGAGGTCGAAATCGTTGCCGGGGGTTCGCATCGTGACGGCGAGGGAGCGGCCGTTCACGCGGATCTCGAGTGGCTCTTCGACCGCCAGCACGTCTTCCCGGCTGGTGGGATTCTCGCCCGCCGTCAGTCGCACGACCTTGCGCCTGGCCGTGATCCTGCTCATCTGGATTCACCCACCGATGTACGACATTTCGATTCTCTTCTTGCCGGATGCGCGCAGCCGGCCGGTCTCGGCGCTGCGCAGCTCCGAATAGCGGTCCGTGCGCTCGCGCCAGATCTGCTTCAGCACCTCGGTCAGCTGCTCATCGGTGCAACCGCCGCGCATCAGGGCACGCAAGTCGTGCCCCTCGGTCGCGAACAGGCAGGTGAACAGCTTGCCGTCGGTGGAGACCCGCGCCCGCGAGCAGGAATGGCAGAACGACTGGGTGACACTGGAGATCACGCCGATCTCCCCCTCGCCGTCGCGGTAGCGCCACCGGCGGCTGGTCTCACCGGTCTTGTTGGGGGCCACCTCCTCGAGAGGCAGTTCAGCGTTGATGCGGGCCACGACCTCGGCCGAGGGCACCACGTCACCCATCTCCCAGCCGTTGCTCGAGCCCACGTCCATGAACTCGATGAACCGGAGGATGTACGGGGTGCCTTTGAAGTGGCGCGCCATGGCAACGATGTCCTGATCGTTCTGCCCGCGCTTGAGCACCATGTTGATCTTGATCGGGCCGAGCCCGACCGAGTGGGCCACGTCCAGGCTGTTCAACACCTTGGCGACCGGGAACTTCACGTCGTTCATGGCCCGGAACGTGGCGTCGTCGAGCGAATCCAACGACACCGTGACGCGCTTCAGCCCGGCGTCCTTCAGAGCCCGGGCCTTCAGCGCCAGCACCGAACCGTTGGTGGTCATCGCGATGTCGATCGGGCGGCCGTCCGGGGTGCGGAGCGCCGCCAGCATCGCCACCAGTTCCTCGATCCCTTTGCGCAGCAACGGCTCACCGCCGGTGAGGCGGATCTTCTCGACCCCGTGCGCCACGCTGATCCGCGCCAGCCGGGTCATCTCTTCGAAGGAGAGCAGTTCGTCGCGTTCCATGAAAGCAAAGTCCTTGCCGAAGACCTCTTTGGGCATGCAGTACACGCAGCGGAAGTTGCAGCGGTCGGTGACCGAGATGCGCAGATCGTGCAGCGGGCGTTGGAACTGATCAATCATGTCTCCACACTAACCGCCGCCCTCCGCGGCAACAGTCCTTCGGGACGGTGACAAATGCCCGGCCTCAGCAGAACAGGGCATCCGACCCGGGCGAACCGCGGGCCGGATGTCCTGTTACCGGTCGAACGCGCTTACTTGATGTACTGGTTCGGGTTCAGCACGTATTTGATCGACTTGCCGGCGTCGAACTCGGCGTAGCCGCGCGGGGCATCGTCCAGGCTGATCGCCTGAGCGTTGACGGCCTTCGCGATCTGCACCTTGTCGTGCAGGATCGCCATCATCAGCGACCGGTTGTACTTCATCACCGGGGTCTGACCGGTAGCGAAGGACAGGGACTTGGCCCAGCCGAGGCCCAGCCGGATGGACAGCGAGCCGACCTTCGCCGCCTCGTCGACCCCGCCCGGGTCACCCGTGACGTAGAGGCCCGGGATGCCCAGGCCACCACCGGCGGCCGTGACCGTCATCAGCGAGTTCAGCACCGTGGCCGGACGCTCCGTTCCGGCATCCTTGCCGTGGCCGCGGGCCTCGAAGCCGACCGCGTCCACGCCGCAGTCGACCTCGGGCACACCCAGGATCTGCTCGATCTGATCCTGCGGTTCGCCCTTCCGCAGGTCGATGGTCTCGCAGCCGAAGCTGCGGGCCTGCGCCAGCCGCTCCTCATTGAGGTCGGCGACGATGACGACGGCGGCCCCGAGCAGCTGAGCGGATGCCGCCGCGGCCAGACCCACCGGGCCCGCTCCGGCGATGTATACGGTCGATCCGACCCCGACGCCCGCGCTGAACGCTCCGTGGAAGCCGGTCGGGAAGATGTCCGAGAGCATGGTGAGGTCCATGATCTTCTCCAGCGCCTGGTCCCGGTCCGGGAACTTCAGGAGGTTCCAGTCCGCGTACGGCACCAGCACGTACTCGGCCTGGCCGCCGACCCAACCGCCCATGTCGACGTAGCCGTAGGCGCTGCCCGGGCGGTCGGGGTTGACGTTGAGACAGATTCCGGTTTTGCGCTCCTTACAGTTGCGGCACCGGCCGCAAGAGATGTTGAACGGCACCGAGACGATGTCGCCAACCTTGATGAACTCGACGTCGGGTCCGCATTCGACCACCTCGCCGGTGATCTCGTGGCCGAGGACGAGGTCCGACGGCGCGGTCGTGCGCCCGCGAACCATGTGCTGGTCCGAGCCGCAGATGTTGGTGGTGACCGTGCGGAGGATGACCCCGTGCGGCACCTTGCGGCCCACGTTCGCCGGGTTGACACCCGGTCCGTCTTTCAGCTCGAAGGTCGGGTAGTCGATGTCGATGACCTCGACGACGCCCGGGCTCTTGTAGGCAACTGCTCTGTTCCCAGTCATGAAGTACCTTCCTAGTTCCTGTTTGCTTCCCTCACAGCGAGACCCGTCGGGCCGCGCGAGACTGCATCGAAATTTCTAGTTGGTGCCTGTTTCACATCTAGAGGACTACATTGCGGCCTGAAATTCAAGGGGTGTGCTCAGATGACTGTTTTGGGTACACACCGGGCGCTGCCAACGCCTACCGTGGAAGCATGGCCATTCCCCCTCTTGTCGAGCCGATCGCCCGCCTGAGCGGCGCCGAATCCGTTCGCACCGCCCGCCAACGCCGTCTGCCCCAGCTCAACGAGCTCGGCCAGCGCCGCCTCGCCAACGCCCGGGTGCTCGTGCTCGGCGCCGGCGGGCTGGGGTCCCCCGCGCTCATCTACCTGGCCGCGGCCGGCGTGGGAACGATCGGCATCGTCGACGGCGACGACGTCGAACCCAGCAACCTGCAACGCCAGATCGTGCACGGCCAGGCGGATGTCGGACGCCCCAAGGTGGCCAGCGCCGCCGAATCGATCGCCCAGATCGCGCCGGAGGCCGTGGTCGTGCAGCACGCCGAACGGCTCGACGCCGGCAACGCCGCCGCGATCATCGGCGGTTACGACGTGGTCATCGACGGCACCGACAACTTCCCCACCCGTTTCCTGGTCAACGACACCTGCGCGGCCCTGGGCCTGCCACTGGTCTGGGCATCCGTTCTCCGTTTCGACGCCCAGCTGTCGGTGTTCTGGGCCAGCCCACCGGCCGAGAGCGGCCTCACCGGGGTGCATCTGCGCGACCTGTTCCCGACCCCGCCCACAGAGGGTGAGGTGCCCAACTGCGCCGAAGCCGGCGTGCTCGGCGCGCTCTGCGGCCAGGTGGGCTCGCTGATGGCCACCGAGGCGATCAAGCTGATCGCCGGTATCGGCGCTCCGCTGATCGGGCGCGTGCTCGTGATCGACGCGCTCTCGGGCCGTTTCACCGAAGTGCCCCTGATCGGCACCGGCATCGCCGCCGCCGACCCGAACCCGGCAGCGACCCTCGCCGCCGCCCGCGGCTCCGCTCGGGCCGCCACCGCTGGGGCCTGGTCGACGCTCACCCCGGTGGAGCTCGTGGCCCGGCTCACTGCCCGCGCCGAGGGAACCGACCCGTTCGTGCTGGTCGACGTGCGCGAGCCCGACGAGCACGCCGAGAGCGCCATCCCGGATGCCGTCCTGCTGCCTCTCGGCGACCTGCTCACCGAGGCCGGAATGGCCACCCTGCCGCGGGACGTGCCGCTGGTGCTGCACTGCCATCTGGGGCCGCGGGCCGAACGCGCCGCGATGGCCCTGGACGCGGCCGGCTTCACCGGCCTCACCCTGCTCGCCGGCGGGATCGTCGCCTGGGACGTTGCCGTCGCCGCACGCACGGCTCCCGGCCGGGGCAGCAAGTGGGCCGGCGACGCCGTGTCCAACGAATCGACGACCACAGCGGGGAACTGACCATGACGGGGAACACGCACGAGCACGCCCACGAGCACGACGCCGACGCTTGCGCCGTACCGGTCTCGGCCCGCAGCGTCGCCGACCAGCTCTCCTTCGTGCTCGCCGCGGTCGCCCCGCTGCCGCCCGTGCTGGTCTCGCTTGACGAGGCGCTGGGCCTGATGCTGGCCGAGGATGTTCGAAGCGCCACGGACACACCTCCCTTCGACAACTCGGCCATGGACGGCTATGCCGTCCGGCGCGCCGACCTGCTTCAGGCCTCCGCCGAGCACCCGGTGACGCTGCCGGTGGTCGCCGACCTTGCGGCCGGAACCAGCCAGAACCCGCACCTGGAGACCGGGCAGGTGGCCCGGATCATGACGGGGGCGCCGCTCCCGGACGGGGCGGATGCCGTGGTTCCGATCGAAGACACCGATCAGGGCATCGACACGGTCACCGTCGTGCGGGCGCCGCAGCCGGCAGCGCACATCCGTCGCGCCGGCGAAGACGCCCACGCCGGCGACACCGTGCTCACCCGCGGCTCGGTGCTCTGGCCGACCCGGGTTGCCGCGGCCGCCAGCGCCGGAACCTCGTCGCTCCGGGCGCACCCGGCTCCGCGCGTGGCCGTGATCTCCACCGGGAGCGAGCTCGTCACCCCCGGCGAACCCGCCCGGCGCGGCCAGATTCCCGACTCCAACTCCTACCTCCTCGCGTCGGCCGTCACCGCCGCCGGTGGGGTGCCGATCCGGCTCGGCGCGGTTCCCGACGACGAGAACACGCTCCGCAGCCTGCTGGCCAGCCTCGCCGGCACGGTCGACGCCATCGTGCTCTCCGGCGGGGTGAGCGTCGGCGCCTACGACATCGTCAAGGCCGTGCTCGCCCCGCTCGGCACCGTACGGTTTGGGCCGGTCAAGATGCAGCCGGGCAAGCCTCAGGGTTTCGGCCGCTGGCCGGCCGACGACAATGCAGTCGAGGGACCGCTCATCTTCGCCCTCCCCGGCAACCCGGTCAGCGCCTTCGTGTCGTTCGAGGTGTTCGTGCGGCCGGCCCTGCGCCGCCTCGGCGGGCACATCGACCTCTTTCGCCCCACGATCTCGGCGACCGCCGGGGAGAGCTGGGACTCCCCGCCCGGCCGTGCCCAGTACATGCCGGTGACCCTCGAGGGCGTGGGAATCCGCAGAGTGGTCCGCCGGTCCGCCGCGGGTGGGTCGGGATCCCACCTCGTCGCCGGGCTTGCTCAGGCCGTCGGGCTGGCCATCGTGCCGGAAAACGTGACGCGGATTGCCGAGGGCGACCGCGTCACTGTCATGCTGTTGACATGAGCATCCGCGACCTGTCCGCACACCCCTTCACGCATCTCGACTCTTCCGGCCAGGCCCGCATGGTCGACGTCACCGAGAAGCAGCCCACCGTGCGCAGCGCCACCGCCGCCGGCTTCGTGGCCTGCGGACCGACGGTCATCGCGGCCCTTCGCGACGGCAGCACCCCCAAGGGCGATGTGCTCGCCGTGGCCCGCATCGCCGGCATCCAGGGTGCCAAGAAGTGCGCCGACCTGCTCCCCCTCGCGCATGTGATCGGGGTGCACGGCGCCGCCGTCGACCTCGTCATCGAAAACACCGGGGTGCGCGTCACGGCCACCGTGCGCACGGCCGACCGCACCGGCGTCGAGATGGAGGCGCTGACCGCCGTGTCGGTCGCCGCCCTCGCCGTGGTCGATATGGTCAAAGGCCTCGACAAGTCCGTTTGGATCGAGAACGTGCGCCTCATCACGAAGACCGGAGGGAAGTCCGGCGACTGGCACCGCCCGAACGAGTAGCGATGACCCGAGCAGCCATGAGCGTCGACCTGATCGTGCTGGCGGGCGGGCGCGCCCGGCGCCTCGACGGCGCGGTCAAGCCCGCGGTCGAGGTGGCCGGGCGCACGCTGCTCTCCCGGGTGCTGGACGCCCGCGGTCTCGCCCGGAACGTTGTCGTGGTCGGGCCGGAGGAGGCCCGTGCGGCCGTCCCGGACGACGACACGGCCGAGCTGACCTGGACGCTCGAAGATCCCCCGTTCGGCGGCCCGGTCGCCGGCATCGTGGCGGGACTCGCGGCGCTCGAGCACGCGACCGCGTCCGGGCCTGCGGACTGGGTGCTCCTGCTGGCCTGCGACCTGCCGTGGGCAGCGGATGCCGCCCGCCTACTGGTGCCGGCGGCGTCCGACCCGGGGCTGCCGGCATCCGTTCACGGCCTGCACCTGGTCGACGCGGGCGGCCGCGCGCAGTGGCTCGCGGGGATCTACCGTCTGGCGCCGCTGCGGGCGGCCGCGCACCGGCTCGGCGCCGACGCCCACGGCGCCAGCATGCGCGGACTGCTGGCCCCGCTCGAGCTGCGGGGCGTCCGCGACCAGAACGGCAAGGGGAGCGACGTAGACACATGGCAGGATGTGGAGAGGAGTTCCGCACTGCTGACCAGCACCCCACCGCGGAGCAATCCGACCGCGGAGCAATCCGACCGCGGAGCAATCCGATGAGGAGTGATACCCAATGAGCGCCTCGACCCCGCTTCCCCCTGAGGCTCTCGCCGAGTGGCTGGTGGCCCTCGCCGCCGCACTCGGCCTGGATCCGGCCGACATCCCCGTGGGCACGCTGCTCGACGTGGCCCGCGACGTGGCCCACAACGTGGCCCGGCCCGCCGCCCCGCTGAGCACGTTCCTGGTCGGTCTGGCCGCCGCCCGGAACGGCGGCACACCCGCCGCCATCGAGGCCGCCAGTGCGCTGGCCACCCGGCTCGCCCTCACCTGGCCGCCGGACCAGCCGGAGGTGACACGCTGATGGCGACCATCCGTTTCTTCGCCGCGGCAGCCGAAGCCGCCGCCGCCGACGCGGCCGCGATCGATGCCGCCACCATCGGCGACTTGCGCGCCCAGCTCACCAGCCTCTACGGCGACGAGTTCGAGCGCATCCTCGGCCGGTGCTCCCTGCTCGTGAACGGCACGCGGGCGACGGATGACACGGTGCCGCTCTCCGGGAGCGACACCGTCGACGTGCTGCCGCCCTTCGCCGGCGGCTGACGCCCGCCGATTTCGGTTCTGTACGACCGAATCATTTTTCACGGCGTTCACGCGTTGTCGCATTTCCGCTGTACCGCGAGGGTGGAAGCTACGCGGGCCTGGTGCCCGGCAGCAACCAGCCGAGGAAGTCCATGTCAGTCGCAACGTCCCCGCAGTTCGCCTCGAAACTCAAACCGGATCTGTCCAACTGGGACCCGGAGAATGACGAGACCTGGGATCCGGGGCTCGCCTGGCGCACCCTGTGGATCACCACCTTCAGCCTGACTCTGAGCTTCGCGGCCTGGTACCTCGTCAGCGCGATCGCCCCGCGTCTGAACGACATCGGCTACTCCCTCGCACCCAGCCAGCTGTACTGGCTCGTCGCCCTCCCCGGGCTCGCCGGCGGCCTGCTGCGCCTGGTCTTCATGTTCCTGCCGCCGATGATGGGCACCCGCAACCTCGTCGCCATGTCGTCGGCCCTGCTCATGATCCCGATGCTCGGCTGGACCCTCGCCGCCCGGGACACGTCGACGCCGTACTGGGTGCTGCTCTCCCTGGCGTTCGCGGCCGGCATCGGCGGCGGAACCTTCTCCGGTTTCATGGCATCGACCAGCTACTTCTTCCCCAAACGCCTCGCCGGTACGGCTCTGGGCCTGCAGGCAGGCCTCGGCAACTTCGGCATCGGCCTGATGCAGCTGATCCTGCCCTGGGTCGTCGGATTCGGTCTGCTCGGCACCGCCGCCCTCACCCCCCAGAGCAGTGCCGACGGTGACCTCGTCTGGCTGCACAACGGTGGGCTGGTGCTCATCCCGTGGGCTCTGCTTGCCATCGTCCTGGCGGTGATGTACCTGCGCCGGGTGCCGATCACGGCGAACTTCCGCCAGCAGATGGACATCTTCCAGGTCAAGCACACCTGGATCATGACCGCCATCTACCTGATGAGCTTCGGCGCCTACAGTGGCCTCGCCGCCCAGATGGGCCTGATCATCCTCAACGTCTACGGCGACTTCCCGGATGCCCCGAACCCGCTGGCCTTCGCATTCATCGGCCCCGTCCTCGGCGCCCTGGTGCGGGCGGCGAGCGGCCCGTTCTGCGACAGGTGGGGCGGCGCGATCTTCACGTTCATCGGTGGCCTCGGCATGGTGGCGGGAACTGCCCTCACCGCCTTCTTCCTCACGCCGACCAGCGTGGACGAGTTCTGGGGCTTCCTCACCGGCATGTTGATCATCTTCTTCTTCGCCGGGCTGGCCAACGCCGGCACGTTCAAGCAGATGCCGATGATCTTCCCGAAGCGTCAGGCCGGCGGAGCCATCGCCTGGACCTCCGCCATCGCGGCCTTCGGACCGTTCGTCGTGGGCATCTCGCTCACCATGATCAGCCCGACCGCGTTCTTCGCCGGCTGCGCCGTGTTCTGCGTGTTCTGCACCTGGCTCGCCTGGTTCTACTACGCCCGCAAGGGTGCGCCCTTCCCCAGCTGATCGATCTGCCGGAGCGGAGTACGATCCCCGCATGGAACAGCTGCACTTCACGATTCGGATCGACGCTCCGGTACACGCCGTCTGGAGCACGATGCTGGACGCGTCGACCTACCGGGACTGGACCCGGGCGTTCCATGAGGGTTCCCACTACGTCGGAAGCTGGGCGGAGGGCAGCACGATCCGCTTCCTCGCCCCCGGCGAGGATGCTTCCCACAGCGGGCTGGTGGCCACGGTCGTCGAAAACCGGCTGGACGAGTTCATCTCCCTGGAAATCCACGGTGCTGTCTCCCGGGGCATCGACGACACCACGAGCGCTCACGCGCGGCGGTTCGCGGGCGCGCACGAGGACTACTCCTTCAGCGAGTCCGACGGGGTGACCACACTCGTGGTGACCGTCGACACCGACGAGGAATTCACGGCCATGTTCGCTGCGGATTGGCCCCGCGCCCTCGCGCGGCTCGCGGAGCTCGCCGAGGAACGGGCCGCCACCGCCGACTAGCTGCCCGAATCCTGCCAGCCGTGGGCGATGAAGGGGTCGGACTGGGAGTTCCGAGCCCCGAACGGGGCGGAGCGGGTGGTCGATGCCCGATCCGCACCAGCGCTGCTGCCCATCCGGCGAGGGCTGTGGCCAACTCAGGAGATCCGTCCGGCCGGGCCGAACATCCACACTGGTTCCGCACTGATCCGTGGCGGCCGGTGCATGCCGGCAACGGATGTCCTGAGTTGGCCACACACACACACACACACGCTCGCGCGACCGGGCCTAACCCGCGGAAGAGTCAGGGGAGCCAGAATCTCCGCCGAGTGGACCCGCGAGGTTGCCGCCGGCGTGGGCGCCGACAGCTCCGTGACCGACTGAGTTCAGGCCGGCTCAGTCGTCGTCTTCGCCCCCGGCGGGCGCCGGTGCTCCCCCGGCCTCGGACCAGACGGCCGCCGCCCCGCTGTGACCGATGCGCACGGCCTGCACGATGGTTCCCATGGCGGCGCCCAGCGCGGCCACGGCCAGCACGATGGCCACCCACTTCGGGGTGCGGGCGACGGATGTCCGGCCGCCGACCTCCCGGTAGTTCCACCAGAGCAGAACGGCAGCGACCACGGCCAGGGCGGCAACCCGGGGCAGCAGCCCGTCGGCCAGCTCGGAATGGGTCTCGACCAGCGCGGTCTCAGTGACCCGCTCTCTCAGCGCCTCCCCGGATTCGCGCGCCAGCGGCACGAGAACGAGTGCGGCCAATGCGAGGATCAGCGGCAGGAACTTCGCCCACCGGCGAAACCGGGGCCAGAGGGCCGCGACGACGACGACGAGGGCGGCCGTGGGAACGACGACCGCGGTCGCGTGCACCACGAGGGGGTGCACAGGCAAACCGAAGATGGTGTCGAGCAGCGCATCGAACATGTGTCTCCTTCTGGGGCATCCTCAGGCACGAAATTGGACCCGCACTGGCAATGCCAGGCACCGGAGCGGAACCCCGCCATACAGCGCAGGCTTCGCCTACCAGCCCGAGTGCGGCGGGATCAAGACGCCCTCGATCGCCTGCAGGCGGCCTGGCGTGCGCGCTGGCTAGCCCTTCGGGCCGCCCAGGTGCCGGCGGCCTGCATCATCCGTTACCCCTGCGCGACCCGCTCCCCCGGCTGCATATGGCGGCTGCGGGTCGCGCACCGGCGTCGACGTCCCTGGGATCTTCGGCTAGCGGCGGCCGCCCACCTTTTCGCGGGTGTCCCTCGGTAGTTCGCTCTTCTCCCAGCCACGGCGGGCCTTCTGGGAGCCCGCACCGCGGTGGCCGTCCCGCGAGCGGTAGACGATGTAGGGACGCACGAAGTAGCCGAGCGGCGCCGAGAATACATGCACCAGTCGGGTGAAGGGCCACAGCAGGAAGAGCATCGTGGCGGAGAGCACGTGCAGTTGGAAGAAGAACGGCACGTCGCTCATCAGCGCCGGGTCCGGCTGAAAGGCGTACAGGCTGCGGATCCACGGTGAGATCGACCCACGGTAGTCGTAGCCGGCGCCGAGCACCTGGTAGAGCACGGTCGCCGTCGTGCCGAAGGCGATGGTGCCGGCGAGGAACAGGTACATGACCTTGTCCATCACGGTCGTGACCAGCTTGACCCGGGCGACCAGGCGGCGACGGATCAGCAGGATGGCGAGGCCGGCGATGGTCAGCACCGCGGCGACGCTGCCCAGCCAGGTGGCCCCGAGGTGGTAGATGTGCTCGGTGACGCCAAAGAACTCGAGCCACGGTTTGGGGATGAAGAGTCCGACAATGTGACCGCCGAAGACCATCAGGATGCCGTAGTGGAACATGGGCGAGCCCCAGCGGAGCCACTTGTTCTCGTAGGTCTGGCTCGACCGTGAGGTCCAGCCGAACTGGTCGAACCGGTACCGCAGAAGGTGGCCGACGATGAAGACCCCGGCGGCGGCGTAGGGGAACGCCACCCAAAGCAGAATGTCGAGCGGATTCATACCCGTACTTCCTCGCTGTTCGCGCCGGACGGCGAGAACGGTTTGAGATTGCCCAGGAAGGTCATGCCGACCGTCTCGGTCGGCGGACCCTCGTTCACCAGGTTGAGGTAACGCTGACGCGTCTCCTCGTCGATCTTCGGGAGAGACAGGGAGACCGCCTCCACAATGTGCGCGTAGGGGCTCGGCACGGCCTCGAGTGCCATGCGGAGCACCTCAATCCCGTCGCGGTGCGCGGCGAGCAGTTCCTGTGCGATCGGCGAGTCGCTCCGCGCGGAGAATTCGAGCACCATCGGCAGGTAGTCGGGCAGTTCGTCGGCGGCGACCTCCCAGCCCGCGGCACGGTAGGCCTCGACGAAGCGCACGAGCGCCATGCCGCGGCGACGGGTGTCCCCGGCCGCAAAGTAGCTCAGGTACGGGCAGCACTTGCGCTTGAGGTCGAAAGTGGCCGTGAAGTGGATCTCCAACTCCTGCTGCGTCATCGCATCCGCTTTCGTCAGGAACGCCTCGAAGGCGTGGCGGAGCGGATCCGGCAGCAACGCCACCGACGCGGCGACAGCACCGAAACGGGCCCGTCGCTCCTGGCTGGGGTAATCCAGCAGAATGGATGCCGCCATGTGCGCCATCCGGCCGTCCTCCGCGGACAGAGGCAGCGCCGTGACCTTGCGGGTCGGGAGCTTCGGCAGCCTCATGCGGGACTCCCGGAGGCCTTCGGCGGGAACATGCCCTCCGGCACGCCGCCGCCGGTCCAGTTGAGCAGGTTGACCCGGCCGGGCGTGGTGGGCTTCGTGCGTTCGGAGCCCTTGCCGACCATCTCGTTGTAGTTGTCGACGGTCGCGTTCAGCGGCATCCCGGGGGTCTTGCCATAGGGGCCTGCCGCCGTGGCGACGCTGGGGCCACCCATACCGGGGCCGCCGTCGGTGTCGAGCGAGCAGGCGAGTTCCTCAAGCTCACGCGCCGTCTCGACGTGCGCCTTGGGGATGACGTAGCGATCCTCGTATTTGGCGATGGCCAGCAGGCGGTACATGGCCTCGATCTCGGGACCGGTCATGCCGACCGCTTCCGGGATCGACTCGTCGCGGTCGCGGCCCAGGTTGATGTCGCGCATGTACGACCTCATGGCGGCGAGCTTCCGCAGCGAGGACTCGACGGGAACGACGTCTCCGGCCGAGAACAGCCCGGCGAGGTATTCCACCGGGATGCGGAGCTTGTCGATGGCGGCGAACAGGGTGCGGGCATCCTCACCGTCGTTGTTGGTGGTCGAGATGACGTCGACCACCGGGGACAGCGGGGGGATGTACCAGACCATCGGCATGGTGCGGTACTCCGGATGCAGCGGCAGAGCCACCTTGTACTCGGAGATGAGCTTGTAGATCGGGCTGTTCTGGGCCGCGAGGATCCAGTCGTCCTCCATGCCTTCGGCCTTCGCCGCGGCGATGACCTCAGGGTCGAACGGGTCGAGGAAGCAGGCGCGCTGGGCATCCAGCAGGTCGTGCTCGTTCTCGACCGAGGCCTGCGCGAGGACCGCGTCGGCGTCGTAGAGCATCAGGCCGAGGTAGCGCAGCCGGCCGACGCAGGTCTCCGAGCAGATCGTGGGCTTGCCCTGCTCGATCAACGGGTAGCAGAGCGTGCACTTCTCGGCCTTACCCGTCTTGTGGTTGAAGTAGACCTTCTTGTACGGGCAGGCGGAGACGCACATGCGCCAGCCGCGGCATCCGTCTTCGTCGACGAGGACGATACCGTCCTCCTCGCGCTTGTACATGGCGCCCGAGGGGCAGGCCGCGACGCAGGCGGGGTTCAGGCAGTGCTCGCAGATGCGCGGCAGGTAGAACATGAAGGTGTTCTCGAACTCCATCTTCACGTGCTCGCTCATGGTGGCGAGGATGGGGTCGTCTGCCGCGGTCTCCTGCGAGCCGCCGAGGTCGTCGTCCCAGTTGCCGGACCACTTGATGTCCATGTTCTGGCCGGTGAGCAGCGACTTGGGCCGGGCGACGGGGCTTTCCGTGCTCAGCGGAGCCTTGGTCAGCATGTCGTAGTCGTAGGTCCACGGCTCGTAGTAGTCGTCGATCACCGGGAGGTCGGGGTTGTTGAAGATGGTGGCGAGGCGCTTGATGCGGCCACCGGAGCGCAGTTTCAGGCGTCCGCGCTTGTTGCGCTGCCAGCCGCCCTTCCACTTGTCTTGGTCTTCGTAGCGGCGCGGGTAGCCGACGCCGGGCTTGGTCTCCACGTTGTTGAACCAGACGTATTCGACGCCGGTGCGGTTGGTCCACACCTGCTTACAGGTGACCGAACAGGTGTGGCACCCGATGCACTTGTCGAGATTCATGATCATCGACATCTGAGCCATTACGCGCATTTAGTACTCAACCTCCTGGCTGCGTCGACGGATCACGGTGACCTCATCGCGTTGGTTCCCGGTCGGGCCGAGGTAATTGAAAGCGAAGGACAGCTGGGCGTAGCCACCGATCAGGTGACTCGGTTTCAGCAGGATCCGGGTGAGCGAGTTGTTCGTGCCACCGCGCATGCCGCTCGTCTCGGCGATCGGCACGTTGATGGTGCGGTCCTTCGCGTGGTACATGTACACGGTGCCCTCGGGCATCCGGTGCGAGACGACCGCACGGGCCACGACGACGCCGTTGCGGTTGTAGGACTCGATCCACTCGTTGTCGCGCACGCCGATCTTGTCTGCGTCCTGCGGTGACATCCAGATGGTGGGCCCGCCGCGGGACAGCGACAGCATCATCAGGTTGTCCTGGTACTCGGAGTGGATCGACCACTTGGAGTGCGGGGTGAGGTAGCGCACGGCCACCTCGGCCCGGCCGTTCGAGCCGGTCGCGCCGGTGGACGAGGTCGACCCGACGATGGAATCATCGAACAGGCGGTGCATGTCCAGCGGCGGCCGGAAGATCGGCATGGTCTCCCCCAGCTCGATCATCCAGTCGTGGTCGAGGTAGAAGTGTTGCCTCCCGGTGAGGGTGTGCCAGGGCTTGAGGTGCTCCACGTTGATCGTGAACGCGCTGTAGCGTCGGCCGCCGTGCTCGCTGCCGGACCATTCCGGGGAGGTGAGTACCGGGACCGGGGCACCCTGCACATCCGGGTAGGAGAAGCGACGGCCCTCGTTGTCGCTGGCCAGGTGCGCCAACTTCTGGCCGGTGCGCTCCTCCATCCTGCGGAAGCCTTGCGTACCGAGCCGTCCGTTGGTGGTGCCGGAGAGCGCGAGCACCATTTCGCAGGCCTGGATGGCGGTCTTCAGTTGCGGCCGTCCGGCGGCGGGGCCGCTCTCGACGAGCCCGTTCTTCTTCGCCAGGTAGGCCACCTCGACGTCGGGGTTGAACTTGACGCCCTTGGTCATCATGCCGAGCTTCTCGGTCAGCGGGCCGAGGGCACCGAGCCGCGCGGCGAAGGCCGGGTAGTCGCGTTCGACCACGACCAGTTTGGGCATGGTCACGCCGGGCACCAGCACCTGGTCGTATTCGACGATGCCGTGCGGGGCGCTCATCGCATCCGGGGTGTCGTGCAGCAGCGGAACGGCGACCAGGTCCTTCCGCACTCCGAGGTGCTCCACGGACATCTCGGAGATCTTCTCCGCGAGGATGTGGAAGATGTCGAAATCGGTCTTCGCCTGCCACGGCGGGGCGATCGCCGGGTTGAACGAGTGGATGAAGGGGTGCATGTCGGTGGTTGACAGGTCGTTCTTCTCGTACCAGGTGGCCGGCGGCAGCACCACGTCGCTGAAGATGGTGGTGCTCGTCATGCGGAAGTCGCTGGTGACCATCAGGTCAAGCTTGCCCTCGGGGGCGGTCTCGTGCCATTTCATGGTCTTCGGGCGCTTCTCGGGCGGCGATTCGGGGGCGCGAACGGCGTTCTTGGTGCCCAGCAGGTGCTTCAGGAAGTACTCGTTGCCCTTGCCCGACGAGCCGATCACGTTGGCCCGCCACACGTCGAGGATGCGCGGGAAGTTCTCCGGCGCATCCGGGTCCTCGATGGCGTACTCGAGGGTGCCGTCGCCGAGGGACTCGACCACGTACTGGGCCGGGTCGACGCCCGCCCGGACCGCGTCGTCGACGAGGTCGAGCGAGTTGCGGTTGAAGGTGGGGTAGCCGGGCATCCAGCCGCGCTTGGTCGACTCGACCAGGCAGTCCGCGGTGGTGCGGCCGGCGAAGGTGCCTGCGCCGAGCGGGCTGGACAGGGTGTCGGCGGCGAGGCCGTCGTAGCGCCACTGGTCGGTGGCGAGGTAGAAGAAGCCCGTGCCGATCATCTGGCGGGGCGGGCGCACCCAGTCCAGGCCGAACGCGTACTGGCCGTAGCCGGTGAGTGGGCGCACCTTCTCCTGGCCGACGTAGTGAGCCCAGCCGCCACCGTTGACGCCCTGGCAGCCGGTCATGGTGGTCAGTGCCAGGAAGGCCCGGTAGATGGTGTCGGAATGGAACCAGTGGTTGGTTCCGGCACCCATCAGGATCATCGAGCGTCCATTGGAGTCTTCGGCGTTCTGCGCGAACTCGCGGCCGATGCGTTCGGCGGCCTGCATCGGCACCGAGGTGATGCCCTCCTGCCAGGCAGGGGTACCGGGTGAGGTGGCGTCGTCGTAGCCGGTCGGCCAGACACCGGGCAGGCCGGGCCGGCCGACGCCGTACTGCGCGAGCAGTAGGTCGAACACGGTGGTGACCAGCTGGCCGGCGACCATCCGCACGGGGACGCCGCGACGGATGATGCCCGCACCGCCCGCGTGCTGCTCTCCGATCTCGTCGGTCTCCGGAGCAACGTCGAACCGGGGCATGTCGATGGCGACGGACGCCTGGTCGTAGTCGGGCGCGTCGGCGATGGACAGGAGCGGGTCGACACCCTCGAGGTCGAGGTTCCATTTGCCGACGTCGGTTTCGGAGAAACGGTGCCCGATCGAACCGTTGGGCACGACGACCTCGCCGTCGTGGCCCAGAAGCACCGGCTTGAACGCGGCGCTGGCGACCGTCGGGGCCAGGCCGGGCAGGGCATCCGCGGTCACGAACTTGCCGGGCACGTACGCGTCGCCGCGCCTGGTGAGGCTGATCAGGTAGGCGGAGTCGCTGTAACGCTTCATGTAGTCGACGAAGCGGGGCGTGCGGCGGTCGACCAGGAATTCCTTGAGCACGACGTGGCCCATGGCCAGCGCGAGCGCGCCGTCGGTGCCGGGGTGCACGGCCAGCCACTCGTCGGCGAACTTGGAGTTGTCGGCGTAGTCGGGCGAGACGGTGATGACCTTCTGGCCCTTGTAGCGGGCCTCGACCATGAAGTGCGCGTCGGGCGTGCGGGTGACCGGCACGTTGGAGCCCCACATGATCAGGTAGGAGGAGTTCCACCAGTCTGCCGATTCCGGCACGTCGGTCTGGTCGCCGAACACCTGCGGGGACGCCACGGGCAGGTCGGCGTACCAGTCGTAGAACGAGAGCATGGTGCCACCGAGCATGGAGATGAACCGGTTGCCCACCCCCTGCGAGACGATCGACATGGCGGGGATCGGCGAGAAGCCGGCGATGCGGTCGGGGCCGTACTTCTTGATGGTGTGCACGTGGGCAGCGGCGACGATCTCGGACGCCTCGTCCCAGCTGGTGCGCACCAGGCCGCCCTTGCCGCGGGCGCTCTTGTAGGCGCGGGCGCTCTCGGGGTCGCCGGTGACCTCCGCCCAGGCGAGCACCGGGTCGCCGGTGCGGGCCTTCGCCGCACGGAACAGGTCGAGCAGCACGCCGCGCACGTAGGGGTACTTGACCCGGGTCGGCGAGTAGGTGTACCAGCTGAAGGCGGCGCCGCGGGGGCAGCCGCGGGGCTCGTATTCGGGTGAGTCGGGGCCGACGGAGGGATAGTCGGTCTGCTGGGTCTCCCAGGTGATGATGCCGTCCTTGACGTACACCTTCCAGGAGCAGGAGCCGGTGCAGTTCACGCCGTGGGTGGACCGCACCTCTTTGTCGTGGGTCCAGCGGTCGCGGTAGAACGAGTCGGCGTCGCGGCCGCCCGTAAGGAACACGGATCGCAGGTCGGGTGAGGCCTTGCCTCGACGCAGGAACCGCCCGAGCTTCAGGATCGTGTCGTCGATGGGGCCGTCGATGCCGGGCTTGGCCGGCCGGGTCGTAGCCGGCTTCGAGAAAGCCGAATTCTTGAGTGTTTTCACAACGTACCCCTTGCACTGCCCGGGGTCACCATGGTCGGCAACCACCCTCGGACTCCAGTCTCAGGGGTGGCGAAATTCGCTACAAGCCGGAAACGCCGTGATAAATGATTGCCGGCTTGAGCTGTTCCGCGGCGGTTTGTGCGGCGCCTGTTTCGACACCTGGGTCGGCGTCGGACCGGTGCAGGTCGAGGGTGCAGGTGTTCAGTTCGACCAGCGGGTGCAGCGCGTCGGCGCTCAGGGGTCCCTCGGTCCTTTCGAGCAGGGTTTTCAGCAGCCCGAAGTGCACCCGGCAGACCTCGGGGTGCGCCTTGACCATCTCGCTGTACGGGCATTCGTGCAGGTGCACTCGGTTGCCGTCGGCACCGTCGATCTCGAGCCGCGCGTCGAAGCCGGACTCGTCGAGGTGGTCGTCGAGGGCGTCCAGCTGCCGCTGCAGCGGCGAGTGGATGACGGCCTCGACCCGCAGCATCCGTCGCACCTGGTCACCGTGGCGATCGGCGGCTTCGGCCTTCGCGGCCCGGATGGAGCCGTCGACGTGGTTCGGGCCGGCGGCGGCGCTGTACAACATCCGAGGCCGGCCCTTGGAGTCTTTATTTTCCGGGTGACAGGTGACGAAACCGTCCCCGATCAGGCGCTGCAGGTGCTCCCGGGCCGTGTTGTGGTGCAGACCGGTGGCCTCGGCCAGGTCGCCCACCGTCATCGTTCCGCGCTGCTGCAGGAAGTACAGAAGCTGAATCCTGCTGAAGGACGCGAGCGTGCGGTAGCTCGACGAGGGGGAGGACGGCGTCACCTCCTAATCATCTCCTTATTTTCTGAATTCTCTGACTTTTTCGGGGACTGGACATGCGATTCGGACGAAATCCGACGCCGTACTCTGCGTTCCGCGCGCTGCCCGGACCGGCGCAGCAGGCGCATCGCATTCACAATCACGATCAGTACGGATGCCTCATGCACGAGCATGCCGCCGAACATCGTCACGCCGCCGAACAGCACACCGGCCAGCAACAGCACCACCGTGACCAGCGCAAGGGCCACGTTCTGGTGCATGACGCGCACCGTGCGGCGGGCCAGGTCGATGGCGGCGGGGAGCATCAGCAGGTTGTCACCCATCAGCGCGATGTCGGCGGTCTCGACCGCGACGGCCGAACCGGCCGCCGCCATCGCGATGCCGATGTCCGCCGTGGCCAGGGCCGGGGCGTCGTTGACGCCGTCTCCCACCATCGCCACGACGTGGCCGTCCCGCCGGAGCCCGGTGACGACGTCGAGCTTGTCCTCCGGCAGCAGCGACGACCGGATCTCGTCGATTCCGACGTGGGCACCCACGGCCTGCGCCACGAGCGGCCCGTCGCCGGTGAGCATGACGACCCGAACAATCCCCGCCGCGTGCAGCGCGTCCACCATGTCGGCGGCGTCGGGACGCACCTCGTCGGCCACGGCGAGGACACCGGCGACGACGCCGTCGAGCACGACGATCAGCGGCGTGCGCCCGTGGGCGGCGAGTTTCTCGGCCAGCGTCGTGGCGGCATCCGTGCCCGCGATCCGGTGGGCGCGGAGCAGGGCCGGATTGCCGATCAGCACGGTGCGGCCGGCCACCGCGGCGACGATGCCCTGCCCGGGCACCGACGTGATGTGTTCCGGCAGGCCGGTCACCTGGGCGCCCTGCGCGGTTTCGCGTGCGGCCTCCCGCGCGGCGGCCTGCACGATCGCTCCGGCCAGCGGATGCTCGGAGCCGGCCTCCGCCCGTGAAGCCCAGTCGAGCACCTCGGCACGGGTCAGGGCGGGGTTCAGCACCACGACATCCGTCAGGACCGGACGGCCCCGGGTGAGGGTGCCCGTCTTGTCGACCGCGACGACCGTGATCTTCGCGGCGGTCTCGAGGAACTCGCCGCCCTTGATCAGGATTCCGAGCTGCGCGGCGCGGCCGATCCCGGCGACGATCGCGACCGGGATGGAGATGACCAGGGCGCCGGGACACCCGATCACGAGCAGGGTCAGCGCCAGGAATACGTCGCCGGTCACCACGCCGACGATGATCGCGAGCACCAGGATGCCGGGGGTGTACCAGGCCGAGAACCGGTCCATGAAGACCTGGGTCGGGGCCGTGGCCTCCTGCGCCTCCTCGACCCGGTGCACGATGTGGGCCAGGGTGGTAGCCGCGCCGACCTCGGTGGCCAGCACCTGCAAGAAGCCGCCGGTCGAGACCGTGCCGGCGAAGACGCGGTCGCCGGCACGCTTCTCGGCCGGGGAGGACTCGCCCGTGATGGAGGCCTCGTCGATCGTGCCCGTGCCCTGCTGCACGGTGCCGTCGACGGGCACCCGCGCGCCGTTCTTGACCAGGACGGTCTCCCCGGTCCGCACGGACCCGGCCAGGACCTCGAGCTGCTCGCCGTTCCGCAGCACGAGGGCGACGTCCGGGGCCAGGGCCACGAGCGCGGTCAGGGCGGAGCGGGTGCGGTTGAGGGTGGCCGATTCGAGGGCATGCCCGATCGCGAACAGGAAGGTCACGGCGGCGGCCTCCCAGTATTCGCCGAGCACGATGGCGCCGACGGAGGCGACCGTGACAAGCAGGTCGATGCCCACGACCCGGGCGAGCAGCGCTCGCCCGGCGGTCCGCATGATCGGGAACCCGGCCACGACCGCGGCCGCCACCATCGCCGCGTCGGAGACAAGCGGCGGCACCGGCAGGAGGCCGAGCAGCCAGGCGGCGCCGATCAACGCGCCGGAAATGAGGGGAATCAGGTGGCGGCGCACGATGGTCATGTCACTCCCCCTGTCCGCCGGTCAGAACGCGGCCAGGCGGGCGGTGTAGCCGGCCTTGCCGACGGCGGCGATGAGGGCATCCGTGCTGACGACGGCCGGGTCGTGGTCGATCTCGATCCGGGCGGTGGCGAAGAACACGGTCACGGCGCTGACGCCGGCGAGGCGGCCGATCTGCTTCTCGATCTTGGCGACGCAGGACGGGCAGGAAAAGCCGTCGGCCCGCAGGATGGTGTGGACGGTGGCCGGGGTGGATGTCGGAGTGGATGTCGGAGTGGATGTCGGAGTGGATGTTGTGGTGGGGATGATTGTGGTCATGACTGCGACGTTACGAACCCGAGGCGACGGCAACCATGACGGCCGTCACTTTGCCGCAACCAGGCCGGAACGGTCGAGCACGGCGGTCCACCGTCGTCCGGAATCGATCAGCCCGTCCCGGCGCAGGCCGCTCATGGCGCGGGACACCGACTCGGCGCTCGTGCCGGTCATGGCGGCCAGGTCGGCGCGGGTCAGAGGCAGCTGGATCAGGGTGGTACCGGCGCCGTCCCCCGGCACGCCGAAGGTGTCGGCGAGGCGCAGCAGGGTCGCTGCCACCCGCGTCGTGACGGTAACGGAGGCCTGCTCGGCCTCCCTCGACCGCGCCCGATGAAGGCGGTCGACGACGACATCCAGCACGCGCAGCGCCACCGGCGGATGCGCGAGCAACATCTGCCGGAAGGCGCCGGATTCGAGGCGCAGGGCGCAGGTGGTCACGAGGGCAACGGCCGTCTCGGGGTACCGACCCGCGTCCAGCGCGGTCAGGCTTCCCAGCACCGCTCCCGGGCCGAGGAAGTCGAGGCTCGTGAACTGCCCGGTCGAGGTCGATCGGAACACCTTCGCCTGGCCGGCCGCGAGTACGAACACGTGCTCGGACGGCTCGCCGGCGGTGAACAGCGTGTCTCCGGGACCCCAGGCGAGCGACAGCATCCGTTCGGCCAGGTCGGCGAGCTCGCCGGCCGACAGGTCCTGGAAGATCGGGATCTGGCCGAGAATGGTGTTCCGCATGGCGGAGGAGCACGGATGCGGCCGCGCACAGGTGCTGCGCAGCGGTGTGCGCCGGGCCACGCTCACGGCTTCGTCGCCGGGATCTCGAGGTGGGCGAGGCAGACGCCCGGGCGGGCGAACGGCTCGAGGGTGACGCCGACTCCGGGTGTGTGCAGGCGCTCGAGGGCGCCCTCCATCAGGCCGCGGTGCACCGCGCACACGACGTCGCTGTGCTCCTTGGCCACATCGAGGAACGGGCAGCGGTGCAGCTCGATCACGACGTCGACCGGAGCGGCGGCGCCGCCGCCGAAAGCGACGTCATCGGCAGCACCGGCAGCACCGGTATCCCCGGCAGCACCGGCATCCCCGAGGCGCGGCTCGAAGCCGACCTCGTCAAGGATCTGAACGATACGCCCGACCGATGCTCCGTGGGCCGCCCGCGACTGCGCGTCGGAGAGTCCGGCATCCGTCTCGGCCATCTCCCTGCCCCAGCGCCGCCCGGCCTCCGCGGCCGCGGCCGCGCCTGCCCCCGAGGAAACGTCCCTGCCCAGGCCGCCGGCCAGGAGACCGGCAAGAAGCCGGTAGGACTCGGCGGGGACCTCGGCGGCGGGTGACGTGGCGCGAAAGAAGAGCCGGGGCCGCCCGGGACGCACGCGCGTCTCGACGGTCTCGGCAACCAGGCCCACCTCGACCAGCCGGTCGAGGTGGGACCGAACCGTGTTCGCGTGCAGCCCCACCGCTTGGGCGATGGCCGGCACATCCATCGCCGCGTCGGCATCGCGCAGGAGTTCGAGAATGGCGACCCGACTGATGCCGGAGAGCACGCGGTGGGTGCGGGCGTCAAGGGGTTCGATAGGCACCAAACTAGTTTTCCCTATATCTATGGTAAAAACAACTGAGGGCCGAAATTCGGCGCTGAGCTAGGACTTGCCCCATGACCGACACGCACGTGCGCCCCATCCGGGTGCTGCACCACGACACCGCCGAACGGCCCTTCATCGTCATCTGGGAGGTGACGCGCGCCTGTCAACTGGTCTGCACCCACTGCCGGGCCGACGCCATCCGCACTCGCAATCCGTTCGAGCTGAGCACGGACCAGGGTCGCAAATTGTTGGACGACCTCGCCGCCTTCGGCACACCGCGCCCGCTGGTCGTGCTCACCGGCGGGGACCCGTTCGAGCGCCCCGACCTGCCGGAGCTCGTCGCCCACGGCACCAGCCTCGGCCTGAGCATGGCCCTCTCCCCCTCGGTCACCCCGCGCCTCACCCGTGAGGTCCTGGTCGAGCTCCACGACGCCGGGGCCAAGGCGGTCTCGCTCTCGCTGGACGGCGCCTCAGCGGCCACCCACGACGCCTTCCGCGGTGTCGACGGCGTCTTCGACGACACCATGATCGCCGCCCGAATGGTGCGCGAGGTCGGCTACCGGCTGCAGATCAACACGACCGTCACCCGCGACACCGTGCACGAGCTGCCCGGCATCCTGAAGACCGTCCTCGATCTCGGCACCACCCTGTGGAGCGTCTTCTTCCTCGTGCCCACCGGCCGCGGCAAGCTCCTGAACGCTCTGACCGCGGCCGAGGAGGAGGAGGTACTGCACTGGCTGCACGACGTCTCCGACCTGGTCGCCATCAAGACCACCGAGGCACCCCACTACCGACGCATCGCGCTTCAGCGGGCCGGCGTGGACGACGGGGTCGACCTCGACACCGCGTTCCCAGTCGGCCCACTGAGAGCCTCGCTGCGGGAGGCCACGGAGCGGTTGCTCACCGGTGACGAGCCGAGGCGGCGGCGTCCGCGGGCCCCCCTCGACGTCAATTCCGGGCGCGGGTTCGCCTTCGTCGACCATGTCGGTCTCGTTTACCCCAGCGGGTTCCTGCCCGTGTCCGTGGGGTCGGTGCACAAGCAGCCCTTCTCCGAGATCTACCGGGAGGCGCAGCTGCTCCAGGAGCTGCGCACCCCGGATCTCTTCGGCGGCCGGTGTGGTCACTGCGAATTTCGCACGGTCTGCGGCGGCTCCCGCTCGCACGCCTACGCGGTGACCGGGGACCCGCTCGCCGAGGACCCCAGCTGCGGCTACCAGCCCAGCACCGACTGAGCAGCCCGGAACGCTGATCGGTTTACAGCAGCTCACCGCACGCAGAAGCGCCCGGCCGATTACTCGGCCGGGCGCTTCTGCGTGCGGGTGGTGCGCGGCAGGTCAGTCCAGGTGGTGCCCGCCCTTGACCCAGCGCAGGGCGCCAAGAATACCGATGGCCACGCCGAACATCCCGACGATCATGCCCACGAAGAGCCAGACGAAGAGCGGTTCCAGGCCGCCGACCGTCTGGTCGACTCCGACGATCGTGCCGCCGAGGAACCCGGCGATGGGTGCGAAGATGCCGGCGAAGGCTCCGATCAGCATCAGACGGATGCTGAGGGCGCGGTCGCGTGAAACGATGTCGGCCATTAGGAAGAAACCTCCGTTGTCTGTGCTGCGGCAGCCGCAACGGCGGTCGCAACGGCGGCGGCGAAGGCCGCGGCGGCCCCCGCCGGGTCCGGCAGGGGAACCGTGTCCGCACCGGGGGGTGCGGCGCTCGGCTGGGCCACCTGCTGGGTGACCTTGCCGTTGAGGAACGGACCGAGAATGTCCATCGGAAGCGGGAAGACCACAGTCGATTTCTGGTCGGCGCCCAGCTCGAGCAGGGTCTGCAGGTAGCGCAGCTGAAGCGACGCGGGATTGCGGCTCAGGATTTCCGCCGCCTGGCCCAGCTCCTCCGACGCCTGCAATTCACCGTGGGCGTTGATGATCTTCGCCCGGCGATCCCGCTCGGCTTCGGCTTCACGGGCCATGGCACGCTGCATCGCCTGCGGAATCTCGACATCCTTGATTTCGACGACCTTCACCTGCACGCCCCAGGGTTCGGTTTGCGCATTGATGTTGCGGGCGAGGTCTTCGTTCAGGTCGGCCCGGTGGGCGAGCAGGGTGTCGAGGTCGGCGCGGCCCACGACCGAGCGCAGCGTTGTTTGCGACATCTGGGAGGTGGCGATGGCGTGGTTCTCGACCGCCATCACCGAACGGACCGGGTCGGTGACCTGGAATAGGACGACGGCGTTGACCCGGGCCGGAACGTTGTCCTTGGTGATGACGTCCTGCGGCGGGATCGTGAGGGTCACGATCCGGAGGTCGACCCGCACCATCTTGTCCAGTCCGGGGAACACCATCTGCACACCCGGGTCCCGCACCGGGCCCAGCCGGCCGAATCGGAACGCCACGCCGCGCTCGTATTCCTGCAGCACCTTGAAGGAAGCTGCCAGCCAGACGAGCAGCAGCGCCACCACGATCAGGGCCGCGATCTGCCAGGCCATCACGAGTTGCCCCTCCGGCTCCAGCCCACGGCGGGGCCGGAACGACCCGGGTCGGCCTCCGTCTCCAGTTCAGCCCAACGGGCTGAGAATGAGGCGCTCACTGTGTTTCCTTTCATCGTTTCCGGATCGGCGTCGGTTTGCTCCGACGCCCGGGCGCTCGCGTACGGTTCGATTTGAACCGGCCGCGGGCCCGTTTTTCTGATGCTGCCGTAGCCGCTGCGCCGCTGCGCCTCGACCGCCGCCGTGGCGGCGCGGGCCGCGACGCTTTCGTCGAGCCCTACGACCTTGAGATGCTCGGGAAAGCGAGCGGGCGTGCGACGCAGGTGCGACCACAACGGCCAACTGCCGGCGGCGATGACGGCCGAGGCTGACCCCAGGATCAGCAATTCCACGCCCGTGCGGTTCTGGAACATGGACGCCAGCGGCCAGATGAGCCCGAGCACGACGACGGAGCAGGCGATCCCGCGATGGAACCGTTCTGCCTCCGAACTGGGCCAGGGGTCGATGTTTCGCGCGAGCTGCCGGCCCGCATCCGAGGTGGTGCAGGTGTCCTTGACCGGGCAGGGGTTGCAGACCGTGGGGCTGGCCTGGTATCGCGTCACCCGGTTATCCGGATCGAAGGAGATCGGCCAGAGCCACTGGTCCTCCTGGCACTTCCAGGCGTCGTGGTTTTCGTGATACTCGAACCCGCTCGAACTCATGGCGGTGGTTTTCGCCCCGGTGCGTCTCGCCAGGAGGTCAAGCACGTGTGCCACGGCCAGCAGGAAGCCGCCGTAGACAAGCGCGAACCAGACCTCCGGATTGATGGAGGCCATCACACGCCGCCGCCCGGGCGGTCCCCACCGAGCTCTCCGGTGCCGGTGGAGCGGTAGTCCGAGGAATATCCGGATGTCGGCTCCGCGCCGCCGGTGACCGTCGCGCCGGCGGGGACCGCCTCGACGAACAAAGCCTCCATCGGCACGTCGTGGGTGGTTGCCTTGATGCGGTAGCGAACCCCGAGCCAGGTGATCCAGACGAACGGCATCACGCCTCCGACGATGAAGATGATGTCACCGGGCATCCGCAGCCATTCGAGAACGGCGTTGCCGGGCTCGTTGATGAAGTTGAGGCTGCGGGCTTCGAAGTAGCCGTCGTTGATGGAGTGCCAGAGCTGAATGACGCCGAGCGGCAGCAGCGTTGCGAACGTCATCCAGGCCAGGCCGATGTTGAGGCACCAGAACGAGATCTTGGCGAGCTTGTCCGGCCAGCGCTCGGCCGGGATCAGGTAGCGCAGGGCGAAGAGCGACAGACCGACGCCCATCATTCCGTACACGCCCATCATCGCCGCGTGGGCGTGGTTGGCCGTCAGCGCGGTACCGATCTCGTAGTACGAGACGATCGGCAGGTTGATCAGGAATCCGAAGACGCCGGCACCCAGGAAGTTCCAGAAGCCGACCGCGACAAGGAACATCACGGCCCAGCGGTGCGGGAACGGAGCCGAACTGCGCGACTCCTGCCGGGCACCGAGTTGGAGGAAGCTCCAGGCCTCGATCGTCAGGAAGGTCAACGGGATGACTTCCAGGGCGGAGAAGAAGGCTCCCAGCGCCATGTGCTCGACGGGGGTTCCGGAGAAGTACAGGTGGTGCATGGTGCCGAGGATGCCACCGGCGGAATACAGGATGACGTCGAGCAGGATGATCTGCATCGCGATCTTGCGGTGCACAACCCCGAGCATGACGAAGATGTAGGCCACCATCACGGTCGTGAACAGTTCCAGGAAGTCCTCAACCCAGAGGTGCACCACCCAGAAGCGCCAGAACTCGGCGACGCTCAGGTGAACCTCGGTGCCGGCGAGCATTCCGACGGCGTAGAACGCGGGGATCGCGAGACCGGCGTAGAAGAAGAGCCACGGCAGGTTGAAGCGGTGCTCAGACTTCAGACGCGCCCGGATGCCGCGGTAGATGATCGCGATCCAGAGGAAGAGTCCGACGACGAGCATGCCCTGCCACACCTTGGGCAGGTCGATGTACTCCCACTGCATGTCCCAGAACGGCGAGCCCTTCGCGGCCTCGACGCCGAAGATGCTCAAGGCTTCACCCACGAACGATCCGACGATGACCAGGGCGAGGGCGCCGAGCAAGCCGTAGGCCAACCAGTGCTGACGTTTGGGTTCACGCCCGGAGATATACGGAGCGAGGAAGATGCCTGCGGCCAGGAACGAAGTGGCCGTCCACAACAGCGAGAGCTGCACATGCCAGGTTCGGGCGAGGTTGAACGGCAGCAGCTGAGCCAGGTCGACCCCGAAGAAGCTCGACAGGTCGACCCGGTAGTGCTCGATGGCGGCACCCAGGAAGGCCTGGGCCAGGAACATCAAAGCCACCACGAAGAAGAACCAGGCCGTGGCGGTCTGGGCGGGTGTCACCGCCACCTCCCCCGGCTGTCGGAAGGACAGTGCCGGGGTTTCTTCCCCGTGCTGCCAGCCCATCCTCTTGCTCCACCGGCCGTAGAGGCCGAAGAGGGCGCCGAGGGCGACCATCAGGGCCACGAGCGAGAGGCCGCTCCACACGATGATGTCGGCGGTCGGAACGTTATCCACGAGCGGCTCGGCCGGCCAGTTGTTCGTGTACGAGTAGTTGTGACCGGGCCGCTCAGCAGAGGCTGCCCAGGACGTCCAGGCGAAGAAGGCGGTCAGGTCGTGGATGTCCGCCGAGTCCGTGATGGCATTCGGGATCAGACCGTATTGGGTGGTCGGGGAACCGAAGAAATCGGCGTAGTGCTGCTTGAGCGTGTCGAAGGCCTCGATCTGCAGATCGGTGAATTCGAGGTCGCCGGTGGCCTTGTCGTAGCGGTTGGTCCGCATCATCTCGACGAGGGCACCCTGTGGGTCCTGCACACCGGACGCGGTCAGGGCCTCGAGCACCTCGGTCGAGGAGCGCCGCAGGTAGTCGGCCGTATAGTCCGGTCCGAGGTAGCCGCCGTGACCCAGGATCGAGCCATACTGCTGCAGGCCGCGCCGCACGAAGGTCTGCTGGCCCGCGGTGATGTCGGCCGTCGTGAAGACAACCTCACCCTGCGAGTCGACGACCTGCTTGGGCTGGGGCATCGAGTCCGTATAGGTCCTCAAGGCCAGGAAGCCCATCACGGCGAAACCGAAGACCATTACCAGGGCTACGCCCTGCAACCATCCTTTGGAAACCATCAACTCCGATCGCAGTTTTCCTGCACCGGCTCTCAATCGGACCACGGTGGGCCCCTTTCCATGTTGCGTGATTCAAGGGCGCGGAAGCAGGTGCTGCCACCTGTCACGGTTCCTCCCCCGGATAGGTCACGCGGGGTGGTTGAAAGCTACCACAGGATTAAAAGTATGAGTGACATTTCTAATCACGTCACCAAACTCGCAGTGACGATATTCCACAATAAAAACCCTGTCCAACGGTGTAATACCCTCACACAGCAGACTGAGGCGACGGGCCGCCCATTTCTTCCACCTGACCGGCGACACGCCGCACACAATCATTTTTGGGGAAACTCGGACAAAGATCACGGACTGACCAGGACGACGCCGCGGGCGCCTTTCTCGGCATCAGACATGATGTGGCTGACGAAGGGGTAGCTGCCGGCCTCCGGGAAGGTCAACTCGACGAAGCCACCCTGGGCCACGGCCAGGTCGAGCACCTGGGAGCCGCCCGTGCCGGTGCTGCCGCCATCACGCAGCAGGTAGTCGCCCTCCTTGAAAACGGTGTCGAACTGGCCGCCCACGACGTGGAAGGAGCTGCCCACGTTGGGGCCCGCGTCCAGCACCCAGATGCGCACCTTCTCGCCAGCCTTCGCCGTCAGCGGGCGGGCACCGTACTGGTTGGCGATGCCGTTGAAGACCACCAGGTCGGGGAACTGCGCCGCCACCTTGTCGGCGTCGGCCTCCCCGCCCTGCGCACCGAGGTAGAGCTCGGACTGCACCAGGACGTATTCCCGATCGACCGCTGAAAGCCCGGGTGGATCAATGATCACGGCGCCGAACATGCCGTTCGCCATGTGCACCGACATGGGCATCGTGCCGCAGTGGTAGAGCCAGATCCCCGAGCGGGTCGCGGTGAAACGATAGGTCAGGCTCTCTCCCGGATTGATGCTGCGCATGGGCCGATCGGGTGCGAGAGCACCCGCGTGGAAGTCGATGGAGTGCTCGATCGACCCGTCGTTGACGAAGGTGATGTCGAAGACGTCGCCGACCTTGCCGTGCAGGGTCGGGCCGGGGGCTGTGCCGTTGAACGTCCACAGGGTCTGGGTGACGCCGGGAGACACCTCGGTCTCCACGTCTTCTACCCGCATGGTCAACGTGTGCACGGTCTCCGCCTCCGCCGCCCCCAGCGCCGGGTCGCGGGCGACGAAATCGGCGTCGGGCTCACGCATCAAATCGAGATCGTCTGCCGCGCTGGACGCGCCGCCGGCGGGCGCAGAGCCGTGGTCCATCGTTGGGGAGTCGTCGCCGGACTGAGGCTCGGCTCCGACGGCCACGACCGTGAGCACCATGCCCAGGACCTTGTGGCCGGCGATGGAGCACCAGCCCTCGACGTCGGCGCCCACGATGCCGGCGTCGACCTGCCGGCTGGTGCCGGGAGCGACGGAACCGGAGACCACGCCGGTGGCGAGCACGAGGTTGTGCACCATCTCGTCGTCGTTGGTCAGGTTGATCACCAGGGTGTCGCCGACGGGCACCTCAATGGTGTCCGGGCTGAAGCGCGTGTTCTTCATGACGACGTCGACCGTGGTCGTGTGGCCGGTCGACACCCTGTCGGCGGATGCCCCGCCGCTCGCGATTCCGGCGGCGGCCGGGTCCATGGCGATCCCCAGGGATACGGCCAGAAGCAGGGCGCCGACGGCCGTGATGGTCGCACCTGTGCGGCGCGGCGGGGCCGCGGCAATCTGCGGGGCGGGCGGGGCCGTCGCATCCGTCGCCTGGCGGAGCCGGCGGTTCTGCCGCAGCGCCCGCGGCATCAGGACCAGGAAGGAGGCGAGCGTGCCGACGACGAGCAGCGAGACCGTGACCTTCACCAGGCTGGGCACCGGCATCAGATAGAGGACCAGGCCGACGTTGACGACGATGACCCGGAACAGGGCACCACGATCGAGCAGGGCGGCCGTGGCCTTCGAGACCGAGGGTCCGCCGCCGAGCACGACCGGCACCAGGTAGCTGAGGGCTCCGAGCAGGATCTGCGCGGCGAAACCGACCGCGAACACGGGCACGAGCTGCCCGAGCCGGTCGGTCGCGGCTACCCAGCTCGGTGCGAACGTCACGATCAGGCCGAACCCGAGCACGCAGGCGAAGAACCAGGTGAGGGCGGCACCGATGCTCCAACCGGCGAAGGTGACGGCCGGGGACTGCCTGGCCAGGCGCAGGGCCTCAACCAGCACCAGGCCGAGGCTGACCAGGTAGAGCAGAACACCCGCGGCGGCGACCAGGCGCTGGTCGATCAGCAGGCCGATCCCGAGCACCGCGAGGCCGGCCAGGAACAGAGGCAGGGTTCCGCGGGCCGAGGCGCGCGTCGTCTGCACCCGGGCGTGCAGCACAGTCGGCCAGAGCAGGGCCACCGTGCTAATCACGGTCAGGCCGACCCAGCCGAGCAGGTTGAACCCGATATGGGCGATGTACATCCGCTCCGCGGACTCACCATCGATATCGGTTCGGGCCATCAGCACGCCCAGGGTCACACCGATGGCCAACGCGATTCCGGCCGCAATGTAGTAGCGCACGAGCGGTGCGAACCGTCCCGGCAGCGCTCCCCGCGACTGCCGGAACAGCAGCAGGGCGTGGGCGAGGGCATTCGTGCCGACCAGGATGCCGCCGGCAAGCACGACCGGCCACCAGCCGCCGACGATGCCGGTGATCACGAGCACCGCTCCGAGGGTGTGCGCGCCGAGCCTCGCCCCGAGCGAGACGCGGCCGCCGGGGGCCGGATGCCGGAGCAGGGTGTCGGCGAAGTGCTGGCTCCAGACCAGGATCGCGGTGCTCACGGCGCCCAGGAACAGGAGGTGCACCATGAGCCACGGCGCGACAGGGATGAAGCGGTGGATGAGCACGGCGATGAGAGTGAGAAGGAGCCACGCCGGAGTCAGGAGCCCGGTGATGAGGTGCCACAGTCGACGGTTCATGGTGTGACTTTCAGTTTGGTGTTTGGCTGGCGCCGCGGCACGCCGCGCACCACCGAGATCACGGCCAGCAGCACGAACAGGAGCACGGCCACGATGTTGGCCACGCCGCCCCACTGCACCAGTGCCGGCAGGTCGCGCGCGTCACCGAGCAGGATGCGCACCAGCAGGGAGACGTGCAGCAGCAGCACCGGCAGGTAGAGCACCGGCCGGTACGGCAGCGGCCGGCGCAGCACGGCCGGCAAGATGGTCGGGGCGTGCGCCATGATCATCGACATCACGAACCCGAGGAAGACGGCGTGCAGCACGGCGTCATAGCCGGGACCGGAGAAGCTCGGGCCGACGATGATCCAGCTGGCGCCCACCACGAGCAGCCAGCCGTAGCCGGCCAGCAGGCACGCGGCCATGTACCGGGGCAGGCCGGTGCTGCGGATGAGCCGGGTCGCCACGTCGTGCCGGAACAGCCAGGCGACGAGACCGAGCAGCCCGAGCCCGAGAACCGGATAGCCTACCCCGGGCCAGACGAGAGCGACGACCGTGCCGAGGGTCAGGAACAGGCCGGCGGCCAGCATCCGCATTTCGGCCCGGTGGTCGACGGAGGGCGAGATGCGCGCGAGTTCGAGCCGCTCACCGGCGATCGTGAGCACCAGGTAGAGCGTCATCGCGGGCACCAGGACAGGCACGGGCACGCCGCCGAGCCACAGCACGGTTGCCGTGAGACCGAGCAGGGCACCGAGTGCCTGCACCGCGGCGGACGTCGACGGCTGCCGGAGCCAGATCGCCCGGTAGATGGCCAGCAACACGGCCGACCCGGCCACGAGGGCAAGCTGGCCGACCACCAGGGGAAGCGGCGACACGAGTGACAGGCCGCCGAGGCCCAGCAGCCCCGGCGACAGGTAGGCCCAGTTCCGGCGCACGGCGACGGCCCGTTCGAGCACGACGACGGTGCCCACGAACCCGAAGACCATCAGGGGTCCGTGCACATCCGCCAGGCGTGCGGTCACGACCGGCGCCGGGAAACCCAGCAGGAGCAGCGCACCGTCGAGCCCGGCCAGCAGAGAGAGGCCGCCGAGCAGCAGAAACGCCAGTCGCCCGTTGCCGTGCACGGTGGTGTCGAATCTCGGGAGACTAGGCGGCGCGGGTGAAGCGGATGCGCCAGGCGTCCGGGCCACGCTCCACGTACGACACGGTGAACGCTCCCGGGCGTGCCTGCTCGAGCTGCGCCAGCAGGGGCAGCGGGTCGTGCGGGGCGATCAGGTCCAGCGAGAAGCCGAGCTGGATGGCCTCCAGGGCGCCGAAAATGGCCGCGTGGCGAACCGCGTGCGGGATGGTGCGACCGTCGAGCACAATGGTCTCGGCGTCGTCATGGTTGCAGTTGCAGGTGTGTGCGCTGCTCAGGGTGATGGGTTCGGCGGTCATAGGATGAATCCTCCTCGGTGGAACGACCGAGCCGGCCGCTAATAAACAGGATACACGTCCGGTTAATTATTCCAGAATCAGACCAGGTCGGATCACGTCAGGTCACGTCGGGTCCGGTCAGGTCAGGCCCACCCAGGCGGTGGACCCGTCGACCTCGTACTGCTTCTTCCAGATCGGCACCTCGAGCTTGACGGTCTCCACCAGGCGTTCGCAGGCTTCGAATGCGACGGCGCGGTGGGCGCTTGCCGCGGCCGCGACCAGGGCCAGGTCACCCACGTCGAGGTGGCCGATGCGGTGGCTGACCGAGAGGTTCACCTGCGGGTATTCGCGGGAGTACCGGGCGACGATCTCGGACAGGATGCGACCGGCATCCGGATGCGCGCTGTAATCGAGGCCGGTCACCTGCCCGGCGGCGTCGGGGTCGTGGTCGCGCACCTGGCCGATGAAGGTCACGACGGCCCCGCAGGATCCGGTCGACACGGCAGCAACGTGCGCGGCCAGGTCGAGCGGCGCCGTGGCCACCTGGTTGACGGCACCCTCGCCAGGGTTCGCGTCGTTCTCATTCACGCCGCTTTGGTCAGTCGTTCCTGCTGAATTCACACATTCAGATTACGCGCGGAAGCGGAACGAGAAACGTACTCCACTGTTCCCGGAGCATCGAGGGCTAAAAAATCTGAGGCCGAGGCCCGCTGAGCAGCCTCGGAGTCCCGTTCGGCACCTCTCGCGGGTCGTATTCTCGTGGTGGCTGCCAGGGGTCTCGAGCTGATCCACCGCACACGCTGCGTGGCCTGCCTGTCCACGGGCTCTTGCGACCTCGACCGAGGGTCATCCCCGTTCTGCGGCGCCCGGCGGGCCCGGCAAGCGACACCACCGAACGGTTACGGCCCACTCAGCTAACCGACGATCTCTGCCACAGTCGGGCAGGCCGCCTCGGCAGCCAGTTCGGTTCGGGTCTGCGCAACCGTCCAGGGCAGCGCAACCGACGGTTCGTTCCCGCGTCCAGCCGGCGCCTCGGCGATGATGGCGGCCAGCTGACGGGCCAGTGTCAGGGCGAACTGGTCACCCGCGCTCGAGTTGTTCAGCATGACCACCACGGTCATGGTCTGGTCCGGATCCGCCAGGGTCGCCGAGATGAATCCGGGGATCGATCCGGTGCGCCCGCGGAGGGGCCCGACCTGCTCCGCGCCGAGGCCGTAGCGCTGCCACGACGGCGTCGTCACGTCTTCGTTCACGGTGTCCCACTGGGCGCTCGCCGACGACTCGGACAAGAGACCACCCGCGGCGAGAGCGCCTGCCCAGGTCCTCATGTCGGCCAGCGTCGAAACGACACCGCCCGCCACGCCGCTCATCGAATTGGAGAGCAGGGTGTTGTCGGTGATGGCCGTGCACACCGGACCGTCGGCGCCCACCGCGGCGGCGTAGCCGTGCGAGTGTGGTGCGGGGAGGTCCACATCGCCGGCGTGAGGATATGAGGTGTCGTGCAGACCGAGCGGATGGAAGATGTACTCATCGTAGAGCGCCGCCCACTGCCGGCCCGTGGCCCGCTCCAGCGCCATCCCGAGCAGCACAATTCCGGTGTTTGAGGGACCCCACACGCTGCCCGGAGCACCGGTTCGGGGCGTGGCCAGCCCCTGGGAGACGAGTTCCATCGCCGGCCAGGTGCGCAGGGGGTTGTGCACGAACTCCCCGGCCAGAACGGGACTGTAGGACCCAAGCCCCGAAGTGCCCTGGCAGAGCTGGCCGAGCGTCACGCCCGCCACACCGACGAGGCGGGGCAGGTAGGTGGAGACCGGGTCGTCGAGCGTCACGGTTCCCTCGTCGACCAACCGGAGCAGCACCGTGCAGGTCATGGCCGTGGTGTTGGTGCCGATGCGGAAGTGCATCCCGCCGGTCATCGGGGCGGAACCGCCGATTTCCGTCGTGCCGTGCGCGACGGTCCATTCGCCGGCGGCGGACCAGACCCCGACCAGAGCGCCGGAGGAACCCGATAGCGCCATCGCCTCGCCCACGGCCGCGTCCAGCTGCCCGGCGATGTCCGCCGCGATCGGCGTGCTGTTCTGGTCGACGCTGTTCCGGCCCGCGGTGCAGCCGCTCAGCACGACGGCTGCGGCGACGCCGAGTGCGAGCAGCGCACGACGACGGGTGGTGGGCTTGGTGATGGCATCCCCCAATGCTCTCCACCAGCTTGCCCTATCGGGGCCCGGGCGCCTAACCCGTGCGCGAGACAGACTCCCTACACCCGCTCGAAGATGGCGGCGAGCCCCTGGCCGCTGGCGTTTCCGGCGGTGACGGTGGCGTCGGCGTCCGTCTCCAGCAGGATCGGGCGGAGGCCGGCCAGAGCCGTCAGGCTGCTGTCGGCCCGCGGAGTTTCGTCGGCGGAGTTTCGTCGGCGGAGTTTCGTCGGCGGAGTTTCGTCGGCGGAGTTTCGTCGGCGGAGGCCACGACGGGGCCCGTGCGGCCCGGCACCGTGACCGGCACAATCTCGTCGTCGAACCGGCCCTCGGCCACGGCGACGCATGCCCGCGCCTGCGACCGGAGAGCCAGGTCGTCCTGTTCGGTGCGGCCCATGCCGTACTCGCGGCGCAGGTTCTCGGCGGTTTCGAGCACGCCGCCGGGTACCGGGTAGCGGCGCCCGCCGGCGGTCTCGCGGCCGCGGCTGAGCGCGTCCGTGAGCAGGATTCCGGCGCCGCCGCCCACACCGAAGCGGGAGTCGACGGTGTAGAACGGAGCCTGGCTCATCGATTCGACCCCGCCGGCGACGACGACGTCGCTGACACCGGTCTGCACCTGCACAGCCGCGTCGAGGATGGCCTGTAGCCCTGAGCCGCATCGCCGGTCCACCTGCACGCCGCCGACCGTCACGGGCAGGCCGGCGTTCAGTGCGGCGACGCGCGCCACGGAGGCGGCCTCCACGGTGGGATAGCCCTGGCCGAGGATCACGTCGTCGACCACGGCCCCGTCGATTCCGGTGCGTTCGATCAGCGCCGTGATCACGGCCGCGTCAGGTTGGCCGGCGCGACCGCCCTGAAGACGCCGCCGAACCGGCCGATCGGGGTGCGTAGCGGTTCGTAGATGACGACGTCTCTCACGATGCGGCCACCGTGTTCGGAGCGGAGAGGAGCGTGTGGATGACGGTCGGCGTCCCCGGCACGAGCAGCGGCACCTCGGTGGCGGCCTGCACCTCGGCCACGGTGAGTCCCGGCGCGATCTCGCGCAGCAGAAGACCCTCCGGCGTCACGTCGATCACGGCCAGGTCGGTGATGATGCGGGTCACGACGCGCTTGCCGGTCAGCGGCAGGCCGCACTCGTTCACAATCTTGAAGTCGCCGTTCTTCGCAGTGTGCTCCATCACGACGATCACGGTGTCGGCGCCGTGCACGAGATCCATCGCACCGCCCATACCCTTGATCATCTTGCCGGGCACGGCCCAGTTGGCGATGTCGCCGGTGGCGGAGACCTGCATCGCGCCAAGCACGGCCACATCGATCATTCCGCCGCGGATCATGCCGAAGCTCTGCGCGGAGTCGAAGTAGCTGGCACCGGGGTTGACCGTGATGGTCTCCTTGCCGGCGTTGATCAGCTTCGGGTCCTCCTCGCCCTCCCACGGGTACGGTCCCACCCCGAGCACCCCGTTCTCGGAATGCAGGATGACGTCCACCCCCTCCGGCAGGAAGTTGGGGATCAGCGTGGGCAGCCCGATCCCGAGGTTGACATAGCTGTCGGGGGTGAGCTCCTGCGCGGCGCGCGCGGCCATTTCATTGCGGGTCAACGGCATGATCAGCTGTCCTTTGCGACGGATGCGACGGATGCGACGGATACGACGGATGCGACGGATGCGACGGGCCGCGGCCGGGTGGTGGTCTTCTCGATCGGCAGGTCGGCGGACTCGGCGCCGGAGAGCGCCACGATGCGGTGCACGTAGATACCGGCGAGGTGGATGGCATCCGGATCGAGCTCCCCCGGCTCGACCAGCTCGTCGACCTCGGCGATGGTGATGCGGCCGGCCATGCCGGCGACCGGGTTGAAATTGCGGGCCGACTTCTCGAACACGAGGTTGCCGTGCCGGTCGCCCTTCGCCGCGCGAACGAGGGCGAAGTCGGTGACGATGGCCTCCTCGAGCACGTACTCCTTCTCCCCACCGCGGAGCGACGCGAAGGTGCGGGTCTCCTTGGGCGGCGACGACACCGTCACCGACCCATCCGGCCCGTAGCGCCAGGGCAGCCCGCCCTCGGCGACCATGGTGCCGACGCCGCTGGCGGTGTAGAAGGCGGGGATTCCGCTGCCGCCGGCCCGGAGCCGCTCGGCCAGGGTGCCCTGCGGGGTCAGTTCCACCTCGATGTCACCGCCGAGATAGCGGCGGGCGAAGTCCTTGTTCTCGCCGATGTAGGAGGCGATCACCCGGCTGATCCGCCCTTCCCGCAGCAGTTCGCCGAGCCCCCAGCCGTCGACGCCGCAGTTGTTGGATGCGACCCGGAGGTCGGTGCTGCCCTGGGCCAGGAGCGCCCGGATCAGCAGGATCGGGACGCCGACCAGGCCGAAGCCGCCGACGGCGAGGGAGGCCCCATCCGGGATGTCGGCGACGGCAGCCGCGGCGGAGGAGTACGTCTTGTCCATGGAGTGGTCCTTCAGCTTCAGTTCGTGGTGCCGATGTCGATCGTCTTGAAGGTATCGCGTGCCACCGCCAGAGCGGAATTCGCCGCCGGCACCCCCGCGTAGATCGCGGTGTGCAGGATGGCCTCGCTGATCTCCGCGCGGGTCAGCCCATGGGTCAGGGCCGCGCGCACGTGCATGCCCAGTTCATGTTCGTGGCCGCCGGTCACCAGGCAGGCCAGGGTCAGGAAGCTGCGGGTGCGCCGATCGCGGCCGGGCCTGGTCCAGATCTCCCCCCAGGCATAGCGGGTGATGAAGTCCTGGAAATCCGCCGTCTCCGGGGTGGTGCAGGGCCAGTTCGAGTCCGACAGCGCCGCCGAACGACACCCCGGCGTAGTGGAAGGCTCCCCCGCCGACCAAGTCGACCAGGGTGATCACAACGTCGGCGACCTCAGCGACGGTGACCGGTTGCCGGGCGGCGGGGCTGAGGCCGGTGCCGGTGCCGGCGTGACCGTGCCGCGGATAATGGGCTGGGTCATAGTGAGGTCCCCTTGCTCGCGGTGGATTCGAGGTACCGGGCGAGCACCCGGTCGATTCCGGCGTCCGTCTGCCTGAGGCTGAGGTCGTCATCGAACGCGGACCAGGCCCGCGATCGGAGCTCCTCGGGATGTCCCCCGGCGGTGATCAGGGCGGAGAACACCACCCGCAGCGGGCGGTTGGTGCGGTAGCACTTCTCCGACGCGCGCTGCACGAGGGCGAACGCGGCGGCCTTGCCGAGGGCCTCTGCGAGCAGGGTGGTCACCCGTTCGCTGAACACCAGGCCGTCGGTGAGGTCGAGGTTGCTGCGCATCCGTTCCAGGTCCACGTCGAGCCGGGCCGCCAGCGAGGCCGCGCCCGCGACGTCAACGCGAACGTGCTCACGATCAAACTCGCCATGGCCATCGCCCGGGCCGGCGCGCCACGGGGACCGTCACCGACGCCGAATTCGACGCCAACAAGGCGGAGCAGCTCGCCCGCTTCTGAGTCGCTGCGGAGTCGCTTCCGAACGATCTGAGTCTGTGCCGGTAGCGTGGGGTCCATGCTCGAGCTCATGGATGACCGGCCGGACATTCTGCTGCGCCGCGACGGGCGGCTCGCCCAGATCATCCTGAACCGCCCGGCGGCCCTGAACGCCCTGACCCACGCGATGATCCGACGGATGTCCGAGGTGCTGACCGACTGGGCCGTCGACGGTCAGGTCGAGACCGTTCTGCTGACCGGTAGCGGCGACCGGGGCCTCTGCGCCGGGGGCGACATCGTGGCGATCTACCGCAGTGCGGACGCGGGCGCGGACGATCGAGCGGACGCTGACGCCGAGGCCGCCCGGTTCTTCGCCGACGAGTACCATCTGAACGCGCAGATCCACCGGTTCGCCAAACCGTACCTGGCCGTGATGGACGGCGTCGTGCTCGGCGGCGGGGTCGGCGTCTCCGGCCATGCGAACACCCGGATCGTGACCGAGCGCACGCGGCTGGGGATGCCGGAGACCGCGATCGGCTTCGTACCCGACGTCGGCGGAAGCTGGCTGTTGTCCCATGCCCCCGGTGAGCTCGGCACCCACCTCGCCCTGACCGCCGCCCTGGTCTCCGGGTCCGACGCCATCGCACTGGGCCTGGCCGACCACTTCGTGCCGAGCGACCGGCTCCCTGCCCTGGTCCGCACCCTGGCCGAGACCGACGCGGCCGAGGCGGTGCGCGCCCTGGCCGAGACTCCCCCGCCCTCCGTCCTCCTCGCCCAGCGGCACTGGATCGACGAGTGCTACGCGTCCGATGACGTGGGCGAGATCGTCGCCGCCCTGCGGCGTTCCCCGGTGGAAGCCGCACGCGACGCCGCCGCCCTCATCCTCACGAGGTCGCCGACCGCACTCGCGGTCACCCTGGCCTCGCTGCGCCGGGCCCGGCGGCTCCCGAGCCTCGACGAGGCGCTCGATCAGGAGTACCGGGTGACGCTCCGTTTCCTGCAGCGGAGCGAGCTGCAGGAGGGCATCCGGGCCCAGGTGATCGACAAGGACCGCAGCCCCCGGTGGTCGCCGGCCGGCCTCGGCGAGGTGACGGAGGCATCCGTCGCCGCGTTCTTCGCGCCGCTCGGCGAGCAGGAGCTGGGGCTCGGAATGGGGCCCGGGCTGGGCGAGGTGCCCTACGTCGACGCCGACCTGATCTTCGTCACCGATCTGCTCACCACGGGTGAGCGCGCGCGGCTGGCCGCGGCGCGATCGTTCTATCAGGCCGAGGTGCGCCCTCTCGCCGTGGACTACTGGAACCGCGCCGCGTTCCCGTTCGAGCTGCTGCCCCGCCTCGCCGCGCAGAACCTCGCCGCGACCGGTGCTGCCGCGACCAGCCATCTGCTCACGGGGCTGCTGCAGATGGAGCTGACCCGGGCCGACACCTCGATCTCCACGTTCTACGGCGTGCACCACGAGCTGTTCGCCGCCGCCATCGACGAGCTCGGCTCACCCGAGCAGCGGGAACGTCTGCTGCCGGGCCTCCTGGCCCTGGATAAGATCGGGGCCTTCGCCCTGACGGAACCGGAACACGGCTCGGACATCTCCCGCATGATGGAGACCACGGCCACCCGCAGCGGCGACGAGTGGGTGCTCAACGGCACCAAACGCTGGATCGGCAACGGCGCCATGGCTGACTACGTGCTGGTCTGGGCCCGGGACACCGCGGACGGGCAGATCAAGGGATTCATCGTCGAGACGGAGCGGCCCGGGTTCACGGCCACCCCGATCGAGAACAAGATCGCGGTGCGGATCGTGCAGAACGCCGACATCACCCTCACGGAGGTGCGGATCCCGTACACGAACTGGCTGCCGGGCAGCCGGAGCTTTCAGGACACGAACGTGCTGCTCCGGAACTCGCGGATCTGGGTGTCGTGGCAGGCGGTCGGCCAGCAGCTCGCCGCCTTCGACGTGGCCCGCGCCTATGCGCTGGAGCGGCGCCAGTTCGGCATGCCCATCGCATCCTTCCAGCTGGTGCAGGAGCAGCTCTCCCGCATGATCGGCAACGCCACCTTGTCGCTGTCGCTGATGGTGCAGATGGCGCGACTGCAGGAGAGCGGGCGGCTCACGATGGACCAGGCGGCCCTCGCGAAGGCGACCTGCACGACCCGGATGCGCGAAACGGTGGCCCTGGGCCGCGGTCTGCTCGGCGGCAACGGCATCAGCACCCGGTACGAGATGGCCAAGATCTTCGCCGACGCCGAGGCGATCTACTCCTACGAGGGCAGCTACGAGATCAACGCGCTGTTGGTCGGCCGGGCCGTGACCGGCATCTCCGCCTTCAGCTGATCACCGCTCGCCCGAACGAATTCGACGGAGATTCTGCCCGAATCGGCCCTGAAAACTCCGAAAAGGCAGTTGTGAACGAGAATCTCCGTCGAATTGGTTCAACACCGAACCTGGCGCGCATCGGCTAGGGTGTCGCGCCGGCCGCCCCGAGCGGCGGGGCAGGCGGGGCCGATTCAACCGGCGCGACCGGCGGCACCGGAACCGACGCGACCGGAACCGGCGGCGTGGGAGCGTTCCAGGCCTTGATGACGGCCCAGCCCACGGCGGCGATCGGCACCGAGATGACCGCGCCGACGATGCCGCCCAGGATCGTGCCGGCCGTCAGTGCCAGCAGGATCACCAGGCCGTGCAGGCGCAGTGACTTGCCGAGCACCACCGGGGACAGGAAGTTGCCCTCGAGCTGGTTGACTGCGACCACGATCGTGACCACGATGATGGCGGTGGTCAGGTCGTTCGTGACGAGGGCCACCAGTGCGGCCAGGATGCCGGCGGCCGTCGCCCCGACGATGGGGATGAACGCGCCGACGAAGACGATGACGGCGAGCGGCAGCGCCAGCGGAACCTGCAGGATCCACAGTCCGATCCCGATGAACAGGGCGTCGACGAACGCGACGATCGCCGTGCCGCGCACGTAGTTGCCGAATACCTCGACGCTGCTCACGCCGACGCGTACGGCCCGCTCGTGCCGCTTGCCGGCGAGCGGCTGGATGAGGAAGCTCCAAATGCGGGGGCCGTCCTTCAGGAAATAGAAGAGCACGACGAGGCCGAGCACCACGCCGGCCACGATCTCGGCGGCCACGGAGACCCCGACCAGGGCCCCGGACCCGAACTGGCTGCTGGTGGCGAAGTCGATGACCGATTCGCGCACCGAATCGATCTGAGCGGAATCGATCGGCAGCGTGCCGCTGGTGAGCAGTTCCTGCAGGCTGTCGAGCCCCTCGCTGGCCGAGGTGAAGAGGGTGTCCCACTCGCCGCGGATGCCGAACACCACGAGGGTAACGACGCCACCGAAGACCGCGACGCTCAAGATCAGGGTGATCGCCGCAGCAAGGGATTCGTTCGCCCCGCGGGCCAGCAGGAACCGCATGAAGGGGCGCAGCGCCGACGCCACGATCAGGGCGATCAGGAGCGGGGTGAAGACCAGCTTGAGCTGCGTGATCCCGTAGATGGCCACCACCAGCAGGGCGAGGACCAGCAGGGCCTGACCGGAGCGGATGGCGGCCCGGCCGAGATAGTCCGTCCAGGACGAAGTGGGCGTGGTCATGGGGATCTCCAAACGAGGCGAACGACGGCTGAGCCACCAAGCCTAGCCAGACTGCCTCGCCAGACTGCCGGTAGCGCGTGTCGGCCGTGTGACGTACACTCCCTACATCGAACATTCGTTCTATCTATCACCCGTCGACCTGCCCGCCAGAGGAGTACACACATGTTCGCACACCTCCACGTCGCGAGCGCCTACTCCACGCACTTCGGGGTCACACTCCCCCAGGCGCTGGTGGAGCAGACGCAGGCGCAGAACGGCTCCTTCCTGGCCCTCACCGACCGGGACGGTCTCTACGGCGCGGTCAAGCACGTGCGCGCCTGCGCGGCCGCGGGTATCCGGCCGGGGCTGGGCGCCGACCTCGCGGTGCACGACGACGACGGGCATCCGTTGGGCCGGATCGTGGTGCTCGCCCATGGTGATATGAACGGTCGTGGCTATGCGGCCCTCTGCCGCGCGGTCAGCGCCGCCCACAACAGCGCCGCGCACAGCGCGTCGGGGCGCCCCAGCATCGCCCGCTCGCACCTCGCCGAGCTGGCCGGACTGCGCTGCCTCACCGTGCTGCTCGGCCCTACCTCCGATGTGGGCCAATCGGTCGAGCGCCGCGACACCGACGCGGCCGGCGCCTGCCTCACCGCGTGGCTGCGCGCCCTGCCGCCGCAGTCGGTGGTGGGTGAAATCGTCTGCCATCTGGCGGCGCCGGGGACTCCCGGCAGCGTGACGCCGGCCACCCGCATGCTCGCCCTCTTCGAGCACGCCGCGCTGCCCGCCGTGCTCACCAACGCCGTGCGCTACGGCACCCCCGACGAGGCCGTCACCGCCGACCTGGCCGACGCGGCCCGCACCCTGACGGCGCTGGCGAACCTGGAGCAGCTGCAGACCAACGGCCAGGCCTGGCTGAAACCCGAAGTCGCCATGAGGCAGGTGGCGCGCATGGTCGTCGACGCCGGGCTGCACGACGACGGCGCCGTCGACCGACTGTTCCGCGACACCGAGCAGCTTGCCGAGCGGTGCAGCCTCGACCCGGACTCCGACATCGGCCTGGGTCGCCCGCGCATGCCGGAGGCACGCATCATCGGCGTCAGCGGCGACCCGCTGACCGAGCTGCACGCCCGGGCCCGGGCCGGCATCGACGACCGCTACCCCGTCACGTCGCCGGCGGGCCGGTCGCTGGCGGATGCTGCGCACGCACGTCTCGTGCATGAGCTGAAGACGGTGGAGCACCTCGGTTTCGCCGGCTACTTCCTCACCGTCGCCCGGGTGGCGGACATCATCCGGGAGATGGGCATCCGCATCCAGGCGCGCGGGTCCGGGGTGGGCTCGGTGCTCAACTACGCCCTGCACACCTCCTCCGTCGAGCCCATCTCCAACGGGCTGCTCTGGGAGCGATTCCTCTCCCCCGAGCGGCAGACCCTGCCCGACATCGACCTCGACGTCGAGTCCGCCAGAAGGCACGACGTCTATCGCACGCTCTTCGACACCTTCGGCAGCGATCGGGTGTCGCTGATGTCCATGACGAACGCCTACCGCGGCCGCGGGGCCGTGCGCGACGCCGGCCTGGCCCTCGGCATGAATCACGAGCAGGTGGCCGCGGTGGCCAAGCAGATGTGGCGCTTCAACGCGCACGACTTCCGCCGCGCCCTGGCCGAGAAGCCCGAGCTCGAGCCGTTGGCCGCCGAGGTGCGCGCCTCCTCGCAGCTCGACCTGCTGGTCGACCTGACCGCCAAACTCGACCGGCTTCCCCGGCACATCTCCGTGCACCCCTGCGGCGTCATCCTCTCCGACGCCTCCCTGCTCGACCGCACCCCGGTGCAGGCGTCCGGCATGGGGCTGCCCATGTCCCAGTTCGACAAGCACGACATGGACCCGATGGGCCTGATCAAGCTGGACATCCTCGGTGTGCGCATGCAGTCGGCCATGGCCCACGCCGTCGAGGAACATCACCGATTGTCGGGCGAGACCATTGACCTCGACCGAATCCCACTGAACGACCCGGACACCTTCGAACTGATCCGCTCCACTCGCACCCTCGGCATCTTCCAGATCGAATCTCCCGGCCAGATGGAGCTGGTCGGCAAGCTGCAGCCCGAGGTGTTCAACGACCTCACCGTGGAGATCTCCCTGTTCCGGCCCGGGCCGATGCAGAACAACATGCCCCTGAAATACCTTCAGGCCCGGCATGGGGAGGTGATGCCCGACTACATCCACCCTCGGTTCGAGCCGTTCCTCCGGGAGACCCAGGGTGTGGTGATCTTCCACGAGCAGGTGATGCGACTGTTCGACGAACTCACCGGCTGCGGGCTCGGCCGAGCGGATGTCTTCCGCCGCCACCTTGGCAAACCGGAGCAGCTTGCCCGGATCGAGGAGTACGTGCGGATGCGTGCCCTCGAGCGCGGGTTCACCCCCGCCGTGATCGACCGCGCCTGGAGGGTGCTCGCCGGGTTCGGTAGTTTCGGTTTCGCCAAGGCGCACGGGGCGGCGTTCGCCCTGCCCACCTACCAGTCCGCCTGGCTCAAGACCCACCACCCCGCGGTGTTCCTGGCCGGACTCCTCACCCACGCCCCCGGTATGTGGCCGAAAGACCTGATCGTGGCCGAGGCTCGGCTGCTCGGCGTGCCGGTACTGGGCCTGGACGTGCAACACAGCGCCCTCGACTACCGGGTGGAGCAGATCGACGGCGAGCAGTCCGACGGCGGCCGGCGCGGCATCCGTCTCGCCCTGCCGGAACTCTCCGGCTGCACGGCCGCCGAACGCGCCCGCATCGTGCGCCACCAGCCGTTCACCTCGCTGCAGGACTTCCGGGACCGGGTGCGCCCGCGGCGCAGCACGTTCGAGGCGCTCGCCCGGGTGGGAGCGCTCGACAGCTTCATCGGGTACGACCGCACCCGTCGGCACGAGCTGCTCGCCCACATCCAGTCTCTCCGCGGCACAGCGGTCACCATCCACGACGACCAGCTCGCCTTCGACGTGCCTCTGCCGGTGCTCGAATACGAGGGGTCCCGGTTCAACGCGGTGACCTCGCTCGAGCTGCGCGGCCGCAGCCAGACCGACCTCGAACTCAGGGATCTGGGCCTGGCGGTGTCCGGGCACCAGATGGCCCGGTTCTACCCGCTGTTCACGGAGCTGGGCGTTACGCCGGCCTCCGAGCTGATCAACCTGCCCGGCGGCACCGAGGTGCTCCTGGCCGGGGTGCGCCGAGCCACGAACACGCCGCCGATGCGAAACGGGCGCCGGGTGGTCTTCGTCAGCCTCGACGACGGCACCGGACCGGTCTCGAACGTCGTGTTCTTCCACGACGCCCAGGAGCGCATCGGCGGCCCGGTGTTCCACACCGGCCAACTGCTGGTGCGCGGCCGCACCCGTCGGTCCGGCGCGAAGGGCGTCTCCGTCACGGGCGAGAACCTGTGGGATCTCACGGATGTCGCCCGCCGGGTCAAGCTGCGTCACGCGGGCGAGGCGGCCGCCCGGAACGCCGACCGCGCCCACGACCTGGCCGACGAACTGGCCGAGGACCTGGCGGCCATGGCGACCACGAATGTGCACCATCTATGGCCCCGACGCACCGCCTGACCCGCGCTTACACTGGTGTCCATGACCGAGAAACAGCGCTACGACGTGCTTCGTCAGTACGCCGACTTCGAACTGCGTCACTATCCCCGCACCGTGCTGGTGCAGGTGGAGGTGGCCGGGGACTTCTCCGCGGCCGGCAACCGCGGCTTCGGGCCGCTCTTCCAATACATCAGCGGCAACAACCAGACCTCGACACGCCTCGCGATGACCGCGCCCGTGATCCAGGAGACCACGACCCCGCAGAGCCACACCGTCAGCTTCGTCCTCCCCGACGGGATGCCGCCCGCGGAGGTGCCCGTGCCCCGCGACGCGCAGGTCAGCACGAAGGAGGTCCCCGAGCGCACGGTCGCCGCCCGCCGCTTCAACGGCGGCTGGAGCGAGGAAAGGTTCGCGCAGAACGGCACCCTCCTCGTCGACGCGGTGAGCCGCGAGGGTCTCCTGCTCGCAGGCCGACCCTATTTCGCCCGCTTCGACCCACCCTGGAAGCCGGGCTTCCTCAGGCACAACGAAGCGCTCATCGCCGTCACCGTCACCGGTTCCGGTTCCGGTTCCGGAATCTCCTAGTCGTCGGAATTGTCCGTCGAGCTGCCGTGTTGTCGGTCATCACCCGACGCGTCGCGTAGACCATGCCCGCGAAGGCACCGGCCATGGTCAGCGGAGCCACCTCATTCGTTCCGATCACGGCCGCCGCGGTCTGCACGAGCGGGCTGCCGTCGGCGCGATGCACTCCGAAAGCCGCGGCCGTCTGAAGGATGCCGCACAGGTCCAGTTTCTTCGCCATCCCGATGAAACCCGTATTGATCGAGCCGAGGGTGGACTCGAGCGCGCTGGAGTTTCCGCCGCTCTCCCCGGCGTCGTTTCTCGGGTTTCGGTTCTGAAGATCATAGTTCTGCGGCCCCGACAACTGTCGTTGAACGTGCCCTGGATGGCCGGTTGAACCGGTGTGGCCACGGCAGCCTGGAATTCCGCTGCGGTGATCTTCACCTGCTCGACCATCTCGCGCGGGATGTAGTCCCGGCGTGCCTTGTTGACTGCGTAGCCGTTGGTCTCACTGCCGGGATTGTCGAGGCGGAACTTGGCCGGGTTGTCCACGATCTCCACCAGGTTTGCGGCCTGCGGCAGGGTGAGCTCTGCGGCCGTCGTGCCGAAGTAGTAGTTCGCCGCGGCCTCGTTGCCGTAGACGGTGCCGCCGAAACCGGTGATGTTGAGGTACTGGCGCAGGATGTCGTTCTGGGGGAATTTCTTCTCCGCCACGATTGTGAGGCGCATTTTCTTGATCTCGCGGGCGGGGGTGGCGGCGATGACGGTATCTCGGGCGTAGGGGCTGATCTCGTCCCAGTCGACCTCGATGCGGTTCTGATCGTAGAAAGAGGCCAGCAGCACGGACGTGCCGTCGTTCTGGGCGGCGTAGGTGTTGCTCTTCTGGGAGAGCGGTTCTATGTCCGGGTAGCCCGGCAGACTCTCGAACACGGTGATCGAAACCACGAGGCCCGGCCCTCCGATGAGCAGAAATGCGAGTCCGCCACCGAGCCAGCAAATGCCGAGTAGTCGAACCACTCCGGCTTTTCTGCGGTTGGCAGGAGGCATCCTCTGGCTTACTGCGCAGAAAAGGCGTGGCACCGCTAGAGATGCCACGCCTCGTCTGGTTCGAGTGTGATTCGCGTCTAGAAGACCGTCAAGCCCCGCGCCTCGAACTGGGCCCTCACCCGCACCAGCAGTGCCTCATCCGGAGGATGAGAGCCGTGCAGCGGGTATGGAATGTTCAGCCGGTCCCATTTGTCCTCCCCCATCTGGTGGAAGGGCAGAACCTCGACGCGCTGCACGTTCGGCCAGCGCGACACGATCTCGGCGACGGCGTCGACGTTGTCGACGGCGTCGGTCAGACCCGGGACGAGAACGAAACGCGCCCAGACGGGAATGTTCCGCTCGCTCAGGCGGTCACCGAATGCGATCGTCGGAGCGAGGTCTCGGCCGGTCACCTCTTTATACGTCTCGGGGATGCCGGACTTGACGTCGAGCAGCACGAGGTCGAGGTTGTCCAGCAGCGTGTCCGACGCGCTCTTGCCCAGGAACCCGGAGGTGTCGAGGGTGGTGTGCACGCCGAGCTTGTGGCACTCCTCGAAGAGTCGAGTCACAAAGGCAGGCTGCATGAGCGGTTCGCCACCGGAGATGGTCAGCCCTCCGCCGGTCGAGTCGAAGACGCCCTTATAGCGCTTGACCCTGGCGACGAGGTCGTCCAGCGTGGTGAGCAACCCATCCTTCATCTTCCAGGTGTCCGGGTTGTGGCAGTACTGGCAGCGCAGCAGACACCCGGAAAGGAAGAGTGTCATTCGCGTGCCGGGACCGTCGACGGCGGTGACCAGTTCCCACGAGTGGACGCTGGCGACCGATCCGTTGTGAATCGCCTCCATTTCGAGGTGGTGGAGTTCAGCCAGTTCGGCTTGTTCACTGCTCACGGATGAACCGTCCACCAGGGCGATCGCCGCGCCGGCGCTGGGCAGACCGAGGTTTACTGCTGGCATTGTCTCGTCCTACTCAGCGTCGCCGCGTTGATATCAGTGATCAGTGCGAGTGGAACGTGCGGCTGATGACATCCATCTGCTGCTCGCGGGTCAGGCGGACGAAGTTCACCGCGTAGCCGGACACGCGAATCGTCAGCTGCGGGTAGTTCTCCGGGTGCGCCATGGCGTCTTCGAGAGTGTCGCGGTTGAGCACGTTCACGTTGATGTGGTAACCGGTTGCCGACGTGAACGCGTCGATGAGGCCGACCAGGCTGGTGATCTGCTCTTCCTTGGTGTGGCCGAGACCACTGGGAACCACCGTGTTGGTCAGCGAGATGCCGTCCTGCGCTTCACTGTAGGGGAGCTTGGCGACGCTGAGCGCCGACGCGAGCATCCCGTGGGTGTCGCGGCCGTTCATCGGGTTGGCACCCGGAGCGAACGACTCGCCCTTGCGGCGACCATCCGGCGTGTTGCCGGTGGCCTTGCCGTAGACCACGTTGGACGTGATCGTCAGGATCGACTGGGTGTGGATGGCGTCGCGGTAGGTCGGGTGCTTGCGGATCATTTTCATGAACCGCTCCATCACGTCGACGGCGATGGTGTCGACGCGGTCGTCATCGTTGCCGAACTGGGGGAACTCGCCCTCGATCGTGTAGTCGACGACCAGGCCGGTCTCGTCGCGCACCGGGCGGACCGTGGCGTACTTGATGGCCGACAGGGAGTCGGCGACCACACTCAGGCCGGCGATTCCGCAAGCCATCGTGCGGATGATCTCCTTGTCGTGCAGCGCCATTTCGAGACGCTCGTAGGCATACTTGTCGTGCATGTAGTGAATACAGTTCAAAGCCGTGACGTAGGTCTCGGCGAGCCACTCGAGCGTTTCCAGGTAGGCCGGGAAGACGGTGTCGTAGGAAAGCACCTCGTCGGCGTTCGGCGTGGTGGCCGGGGCAACCTGCTTGCCGGACACCTCGTCTTTTCCACCGTTGATCGAGTACAGCAGCGCCTTGACGGCGTTGACGCGTGCACCGAAGAACTGCATCTGCTTGCCGACGCGCATGGGAGAGACGCAGCAGGCGATCGCGGCGTCGTCACCCATCTCGGCGCGGATGATCTCGTCGGACTCGAACTGGATGGCCGAGGTGTCGATCGACACCTGCGCACAGAAACGCTTGAAGCCCTCGGGCAGGGCGTCGCTCCAGAGAACGGTGAGGTTCGGCTCGGGCGCTGCGCCGATGTTGTAGAGCGTCTGCAGGAAACGGAACGTGGTCTTGGTGACGAGCGGGCGGCCGTCTTCACCGATGCCGGCGAGCGACTCGGTGACCCAGGTCGGGTCGCCGGCGAAGATCTCGTCGTATTCGGGGGTGCGCAGGAAGCGCACGATGCGCAGCTTGATGACGAGGTCGTCGATCAGCTCCTGGGCGCCCTCTTCGGTCAGGGTGCCGGCGACGAGTTCGCGCTCGATGTAGGTGTCGAGGAAGGCCGCGTTGCGGCCGAACGACATTGCAGCACCGTTTTGTTCCTTGACGGCGCCGAGGTAGGCGAAGTAGAGCCATTGCACGGCTTCGCGCGCGGTGGTGGCCGGCTTGGAGATGTCGGAGCCGTAGGAGGCCGCCATCTGGATGAGTTCCTTGAGGGCCCGGATCTGCTCCGAGTTTTCCTCGCGGGCGCGAATGATGTCCTCGGTCGAGGGCTCCATGTCGAGCTCGGCGCGGTCGTTCTTCTTGCCCGAGATGAGGGCATCGACGCCGTAGAGGGCGACACGGCGGTAGTCGCCGATGATACGGCCGCGGCCGTAGGCGTCGGGCAGTCCGGTGATCAGGTGGCTGTTTCGTGCACGACGGACCCCGGGAGGGTAGACGTCGAAGACGGCGGTGTTGTGGGTCTTGCGGTAATCGGTGAAGACTTTTTCAAGTTCGGGAGACACGGGGTAGCCGTAGGTCTCGAGCGAGGTGGCAACCATGCGCCACCCGCCGAAAGGCATAATGGCACGCTTGAGCGGAGCATCCGTCTGCAGTCCGACGATTACCTCGTTTGCCTGGTCGATGTAGCCCGGAGCGTGGGCCGTAATGGACGACGGCGTGGTGGCGTCGACGTCGTAGACGCCTTTACGGCGTTCCTCGGGGAACATCTCGGACAGCTTGGCCCAGATCCCCGTGGTGCGTGCGGTCGCTCCGACAAGGAAGCTCGAGTCACCCAGGTAGGGGGTGTAATTGCGCTGGATGAAGTCGCGCAGATCGATCGAATCCTGCCAGGGGCCGGAGGCGAAGTCAGTCCGACCGGCATCATCCGTTCCGCTGCGAACACCTTCAGTGATTGTCATGTAGATTGCTCTCCTCGTGGGATCGAGACACCCTCCGCGAAAGTGTCTCTCCCGCAGTCGGGCCGAGAGAGCAGGACCACGAGGCTCCGGCTAATGCAACGATGCACCGTGTGACTTGCCCTCTTTCCCAACACTACTCCCGTCAGACCCACCCGAACGCGAAATTTATGAGATTGCATCCATTGATGCATTTATAGATAGGTGCATGTGTGACTAAGGTTGAGGCATGAGCTTCCTCCCGATGTCCCGCGGAGCCGCCAGGCCCCCCGCCGCGGCCCCCTCCGCCGTCGACCGGATCTACACGACCGTCGCCGACGCCATCATCTCCGGCACCTTGGCCGCAAGCTCGCTGATCACCGAGGGCGAAATTGCCGAGGCCCTCTCCACCAGCCGCACCCCCGTGCGGGAGGCCTTCCTCGAACTCCAGGCTCACGGGCTCCTGACGCTCTTCCCCAAGAAGGGCGCGGTCGTCACAGCCCTGGGCGACACGGAGACGGCCGAGCTGCTACAGGTGCGCGTCATGCTGGAGAACACGGCGGTGACCCTGCTCAGCGAGCGGCCGGACGACATCCCGGGCGTCGACGCCGAGTTGCAGGACCTTATTCGGGTCCAGTCCGACGCCGCCCTGGCCGGCGACCTGCTCACGTTCGCCCGGGCCGACCACCGGTTCCATGCCCGCATCGTCGACGAGACGCATAACCGGGTCATCGACGGGATCTACACCCGGCTCGGCCCCAGGCTTGAGCGCCTCGTGCACCGGGCAGCCCTGCGCGACCCGCGCAACCTCGACCGTCTGGTGGCCGAACACCGAATCCTTGCCCACCACCTGCGCGGCGGCGACACCCTCGCCTACGAGGTCGCACTGCGCCAGCACGTCGAAGACGGTCATCACGCGCAGCTGGCGCCCTGACCGTCCCCCACCTTCCCGCACCTGCTTTTCAGAAAAGACCCATGACTTTCCGCCGTACCGTTCCCGCCTGGCAGCTCGCCGCTCCTGCCCTGTTCGTCATGGCTTGGGGTGGGAACCACTTCACGCCCCTCCTGCACATGTACGAATCGCTCGGCCACTATTCCGTCGTCATGACCGACCTCTTCCTCGGCTTCTACGTGGTGGGCCTGGTCCCCGGGCTGCTGCTCGCCGGCGCACTCTCGGACCGCTACGGGCGCAAACCCTTGACCCTGGCAGGCGTCGTCCTGGGAATTCTCGCCAGCATCCTGCTGGGTCTGGGATTCTCAAGCGGGATCATGCTCTCCGCCGGGCGCCTGCTGGCGGGGCTGAGCGTCGCCGTGGCGATGGCGGTGGGAACCGCGTGGCTCAAGGAACTGTCCAGCCCGCCGTTCGACAACCAGGCCGGCCGCACGGCAGGGGCACGGCGGCCTTCACTCACCCTCACGGTCGGGTTCGGGCTCGGGGCCGGGGTGGCCGGAGTGCTCGCGCAGTGGGGGCCGATGCCGACCCTCTCCCCTTATGTCGTGCACATCGTGCTCAGCCTGCTTGTGCTCCCCCGCCTGCTGAGGGCCCCGGAGACCGTGCCGCGCTACCGGGCACACCGGCCCTTCTGGCAGGACCTGGCGGTTCCGCTGGCCGGACACCGCCGCTTCGTGCGCGTGATCATTCCGTCAGCTCCCTGGGTCTTCGGCGCCGCCGGCATCGCCTACGCGATCATGCCCACTCTGGTCCAGGACCAACTCGGCAGCCTCAACCTCGCCTACGCGACCCTGCTCACGGTTGTGACCCTCGGCACCGGCGCGCTCGTGCAACCGCAGGTGGCTCGGATCAACCGGGTCACCGATGGGCGTGCACTCATGGTCGGGATGTCCGTGATGCTGCTGGGAGTGGGTCTCAGCGTGGCCACGGCGATCGTGCTGTCCCCGGTGCTCGCGTTCCTCACGGCCGTCGTGCTCGGCGCCGCCTACGGTGTGAGCATCGTGGCCGGGCTCGTGGAGATCCAGAAGATCTCCACGGCGGCCGACCTGGCGGGCATCACCGGGGTCTACTACAGCCTCACCTACATCGGCTTCCTGCTGCCGGTCGCCTTCGCCTGGCTCAACGCCGTGGCCGGTTACCCGGTGCTTCTGAGCATTCTGTTCGTGGTCTGCGCGCTCTGCCTGGCCCTGGTGGCGAACGGGATGCGCCGGCGCGTCACCGAGTAGGCGGCACCTGGATTATCGTCATCCCATGCCCTATTCGCTCCGCCATCTCCTTCCCGCCGACGCCGCACCGGTGCTCGGACTCAACAACGCCGCTGTGCCTGCCGTCAACGCCCATGACGAGGCGAGCCTCTCCGCCCTGCTCGCGGCCAGCAGCCACGCCCTCGCGGTCGTGCACGACGACGCGCCGGGAGAGGTGCTCGGCTTCGCCGTGCTGTTCGGGGTCGACGCCGACTACGCGAGCGAGAACTACCGATGGTTCTCCGCCCGGTCGGAGTCCTTCCTCTACGTGGACCGCATCGTGGTGTCGGACCAGGCCCGCAACCAGGGTCTCGGCGCCCTGCTCTACACCGCGATTTTCGCGGCGGCCCGCGCGGCCGAGGTCGGCCAGGTCTTCTGCGAAGTGAACATCGCACCTCCGAACCCTCGGTCGCTGGCGTTCCACTCCCGGCTCGGCTTCGAGCCGATCGGCGAGCAGTCGACGAAGGGTGGCACCGTCGTGGTGTCCCTGCTGTCGGCTCCCGTCGGCGCGGGCGTACGCTGAGGCCATGACTGTCGACGGTCGCGCAATCCCACTTCCGGATTACCTCAACCACTGGGTGGCGACGCAGCGATGGTTCGCCGACAAGGGCCGTGTGCCGAGACTGGTCAGCATCGGGCGCTGGGTGCTTCCGAGCGAGGAAGCCGAGGTGGACATCCGCACTGAGCTCGTCTTCGATGCCGCAGCCCCGACCCGCACCCTCTACCAGTTGCCCCTGACCCAGCGGACCACTCCCCTCCCCGCAGGCGGGCAGGGCCTCATCGTCACCCTCGCCGACGGCAGCGCGGTCTACGACGGCACCGCCGACCCGGCCTACGGGCGCGCTCTGCTGGGTTTCATCCTGCGCCAGGCCTCCTCACCTGAGCCCGAAAACCTCGGCGCGCGGGCTCGCGGCGAACTCCACTCGAGCGCAGATCCCGCCGAACGGCCGGCCCGGGTTGTCGCCGGCCGTCTGCTGCGCGGAGAACAGTCGAACACCTCGATCATCCTGGACTGCGTCGACGCCGCCGGGCGCCCGGCTCGTCCCGTCATCTGCAAGGTGTTCCGGATGCTGCATCCCGGCGAGAATCCGGACGTGTCCGTGCAATCGGCCCTGGCCCGGGCCGGCTCACACTTCGTGCCGGAACCGGTGGGCTGCGTGGTCGGCGAGTGGACCGAGCCGGAGCAACCGCGGGTCACCCTCACGGGCCATCTCGTCTTCGCCCAGGAGTTCCTGCCGGGCGCCCCGGATGCCTGGCGGGCCGCCCTGGCCTCGGCCGGGGCCGGGGAGGACTTTAGCGAACAGGCGCGGGCGCTGGGCGTGGCGACGGCAGCCGTGCACGCCGACCTGGCCGCCGTGATGCCCACTCACGACGCCACCCCCGCGGTCATCGCCGCCGAACTCGGCCGGATGCGCGAGCGCTATCGCAGCGCCGCCGCCGAGGTGCCCGCCCTGACCGGCTACGATACGGCCGTCGAGGCGATCTTCGAGCGGGCGGAGAGGGCTTGCTGGCCCCGGCTGCAGCGCATCCACGGCGATTTCCACCTCGGCCAGGCCCTCGAGGTCCCCGGCCGCGGCTGGGTGCTGGTGGATTTCGAGGGCGAACCGCTGCGCCCCCTCGACGATCGCACCCAGCCGGATGTGCCGTTGAAGGACATCGCCGGGATGCTGCGGTCCTTCTCCTATGTGGCCGGCACGGTGGAGCGGTCCTCGCCCGGCGACCAGACGGCGTCGGCCGAAGCGTGGGCCGCGGCGTGCCAGCACGCCTTCCTCGACGGCTACACGCTGCGATCCGGCCAGAGCCTGGCCGGTCAGGAGCCCCTGCTCGACGCGTTCCAGCTGGACAAGGCCCTCTACGAGGCCGTCTACGAGACCCGCAACCGACCCTCCTGGCTGCCGATCCCGCTCGCGGCCATCCGCGGCCTCGTCCTGGAGGTCTCCGCCGGATTGCCGTGAGCGGCCGGAACGGCCGGTCAGCGCTTGAGCTCGGGGAATTGGTCGTCGCGCCACTCACCGGGGAGCCGGGTGTTCTCGGCGGCCGCGGCATCCTCGCGCATGCGCAGTTCCACCCGGCGGATCTTGCCGGAACTGGTCTTGGGCAGCTCGTAGAACTCGACCCGCCGCACCCGCATGTACGGGGGCAGACCGGTGCGGGCGTGGCGCAGCACCGAGAGCGCCGTTTCGCCGTTGGACTCCCAGCCCGCCGCCAGGGCGATGTAGGCCTTGGCGATGTTCAGCCGGGTGTCGTCGGGCGCGGGCACGACGGCCGCCTCGGCCACGGCCGGGTGCTCCAGCAGCACGCTCTCGACCTCGAACGGGGAGACCTTGTAGTCGGAGGACTTGAAGATGTCGTCGGTGCGGCCGATGAACGTGATGTAGCCTTCGGCGTCGCGGCTGGCGACATCACCGGTGTGGAAGTAACCGTCCCGCACGGCCTCCCGCGTGCGTTCGGGATCCCCGTGGTAGCCGGCCATCAGGTTGACCGCGGTGCGGGACAGGTCGAGGCAGATCTCGCCCTCGTCGCTCTCCTCACCGGTGATGGGATCGAGCAGCGTGATCGCGACGCCCGGCAGGGGCATCCCCATCGAACCGGCCAGAAGTGCGGAACCCGGGGCGTTGCCCACGATCGCCGTGGTCTCGGTCTGGCCGTAGCCATCCCGGATGGTGAGTCCCCAGGAACGCTGGATCTGGTGGATGACCTCCGGGTTGAGCGGCTCGCCGGCCGAGATGATCTCGCGCAGGCCTACCGGCTTGGCGCCGACGTCGGATTGGATCAGCATGCGCCACACGGTCGGCGGGGCGCAGAAGGTGGTCACTTTCGCGCGGTGCAGCTGGTCGGCGAGGGCGAACGGGTCGAACCGGGCGTAGTTGTAGACGAAGACGGTGGCCTCGGCGATCCACGGGGCGAAGAAGCTGCTCCAGGCGTGCTTGCCCCAGCCGGGCGAGCTGATGGCCAGGTGCACGTCGTCCGGGCGGAGTCCGATCCAGTACATGGTGGTCAGGTGCCCCACGGGATAGGACGTCTGGGTGTGCACCACCATCTTCGGCTTGCTGGTGGTGCCCGAGGTGAAGTAGATCAGGGACGCGTCGTCGGAGGACACGACCACGGCGGGCTTCTCGGCCGCGACGAGCGCGGCATCCGCGTAGTCGGCCCAGCCGGGGGTGGCCGCACCGACGCAGACGCGCGAGAAGTCGCCGGGCACCGCGTCGAACTTGGCGGCGTCGCCGGCGTTGGCGATGACGTGCTGCACACCGCCGCGCAGAACCCGGTCGGCCAGGTCGCCGGTCGCAAGCACCGTGGACGTGGGCAGGATGACCGCGCCCACTTTCATGATGGCGAGCATCAGCTCCCAGAGCTCGACCTGGTTGCCCAGCATCAGCATGACGTGGTCGCCGTGCCCGACGCCCCGGGAGATCAGCCAGGTGGCCACCTGGTCGGAGCGCGCCGACATCTCACTGAAGGTCACCGTCAGTTCGCGGCCATCTTCCTCCACGATCCACAGGGCGGTCTTGTCGTTGCCAGCGGCGATGACGTCGAACCAGTCGACGGCCCAGTTGAAGTTCGCCCCCACATCCGGCCACTCGAACTCGGCCTGGGCGCGCGCATGATCGTCTCGCAGCTGCAGAAGGTGGTCGCGCGCGCCTCGAAGGGCGGTGGTGCTCTGGGGGGTGGTCATCCGTCCCATCTTCCTCGGTTCAAATGCCCAAAACGGAATACGACACCCGGCCGCGGGGCCGGCAGGTCCCGCAGGTTCCGCAGCTCGGCGCCGTTCGGGCCGACAGCGCGAAGATCTTCCTCGGCGTGATGAAGCGCTTCAGGGAGTGGCGCGGATCGCGTCCACCAGGGCGGCGAAGCGGGCGTTGCCGGGCAGGTCGTCGATGAGCACGGACTTTCCGTCGGGGCCGGCCAGCGGGATGCGCCAGTTCGGGTACTCGTTCGAGGTCCCGGGCTGGTTCTGGGTCCGGCGCTCGCCGACCGCATCCACCAGAGCCACGCCAAGGAGCGACGAGGGCGTCAGTGCGGTGTACGCGTAGAGCGCCTCAACCGTCTCCTGCACGGTCGGGGCTGGCTCGGTGCCGAGCGGCGGCAGCAGGCCGCGTTCGCGAAGCGCGGCCAGCATGGCGGACTGCTCGGCAAGGTCCGCGGTGCGCTCTTCCTCGACCGATCGCCCGAGCAGACCGAGCGATTCGCGCAGGGCCACGTGGTCGCCGGCGAGATAGCCGGCCGTCGGAGGCAGATCGTGGGTGTTCACACTGGTCAGGCAGGCCTGGCGGTACCGTTCGGGGGCCAGCGGCACGCCGTTGTCTCGTTCGAACCAGAGGATCGAGGTTCCGAAGATGCCGCGTTCGGCGAGGTAGTCGCGCACCCAGGGCTCGAAGACGCCGAGGTCTTCGCCGATCACCACGGCGCCGGCGCGCTGGGCCTCGAGGGCCAGGATGCCGATGAGTGCCTCGTGGTCGTAGTGCACGTAGGTGCCCTCTCCCGGTCCGGCGCCGACCGGGATCCACCACAGGCGGAACAGACCCAGAATGTGGTCCACCCGGATGCCGCCGGCGTGGTGCAGGATGCTGCGGAGCATGTCCCGGTAGGCGACGTAGCCCGACTCGGCCAGCCGGCCGGGGTGCCACGGCGGCTGCGACCAGTTCTGGCCCTGCTGGTTGAACATGTCCGGCGGGGCGCCCACGGTCATGCCCGGGGCGAGAACGCCCTGCAGGGTCCAGGCGTCGGACCCGGTGAACTGCACCCCGACCGCGAGGTCGTGCACGATGCCGATGGCCATCCCGGCATCCGTCGCCGCGCGTTGAGCGGTCTCCAACTGCTGGTCGCAGAGCCACTGGAGCCAGCTGTGGAATTCTATGCGGTCCGCGAGCTGCTTCCGGTGCTCGGCGGCGAAGGGACCGCGGGGGCCGCGCGGCTCGATCGACCATTCCGGCGCATCCGCCGGGAACAACTCGGCCAGGGCGCACCAGAGCGCGAAGTCGACCAGACCCTGACCCTGCTCGGCGCAGAATTCCTCGAACCGGTGGGCACGGGAGGGGCTCGGCCGCACCTTGTGCACGGCTTCCAGCGCGGTCAGTTTGGCGGCATAGGCGCAGTCGCGGTCGAGGTGGTCCGCCTCCAGGTTGGCCGAGTGCTGCCGGTCAGCGAGGGACTCGACAACGGCTCGTGCCGCCGGGGCGAGGTAGGCGTATTCGGGCACGTCCTCGACCCGAATGTACAGCGGGTGGAAAAAGCGCCGGCTCGACGGCAGGTAGGGGGAGGGCTCGACCGGCGGGGCGGGCTCGGACGCGTGCAGCGGATTGACCAGGACGAAGTCGGCTCCGTATTGGGAGCCGGAGATGGCGGCCAGGTCGGCAAGGTCGGCGAAGTCGCCGATCCCCCAGCTCCGGGAGGAGCGCGCCGAGTAGAGCTGGGCCATCAGACCCCAGTCGCGATGCCCGGCCAGGTTGCGGGTGGTCTCGAGCCGGGGCGGGGTCACGACGAGGCCGCAGCGCGCCGTGTGGTCTCCGCTCTCTGCGTGCAGGGTATGCCAGCCCAGAGGCAGGCCGGCCGGAATTTGGAACATCGCCCGGCTCGTCGGCCGACCGTCGACGGTGCGGGGTTTCTCCCAGAGCCCGGTCTGCAACACCTCGTGCCGGGTGCCGTCCTCGGCGACGATCCAGACGAGGGCCGTCGAACCTGCGCCGGCGTGCACGGGCACCTCGGCCTCGCCGCCCGCGCGGAGCACCACGACGGGAGGCAGGAGCCGGCGCCAGGGCGCGAGGCTCTGCTCGGTCAGGGCCGCATCAACCTCGGCAGGCGTGCCGGCGGGAACGCCGAGGGCACCCAGGACCTTACGCAGGGTGCCGAAGTCGACCGCCCGTGAAGCACCGTCCCAGCCGGTGAAAGAGGTGTCAACCCCGAGTGATCGTGCCAGTTCCAGCAGCGCCGCCGCAGAACGGTCGGTTGGTTCGAGTTCCATGGGACCACTCTAGATCCGGGACCGGTTCCGGACCCGCGCCGGACCCCGCCGGCTCTACCTGCCGAAGCGCGAGACGAAGGCCTTCATCAGCTTGGCCGGCTCGGTGACGATGGATGCGTCGATCGCCGCGATGACGTCGTCCAGGGCGTCGGGATCGAAGTAGCCGGACTCGCGGTAGATGCGGATGCGGGTCAGGATGCCGGCATTGGTCAGTTCCGGATGGAATTGCGTCGCGTAGACGTTGTTGCCGACCCGGAACGCCTGCACGGGACAGTTCTGCCCGGTCGCCAGCAGGACGGCGCCGGGCGGCAGCTCTGAACAGGCCTCCTTGTGCCCGACGAAAGCCTGGAAGGTGGGCACGAGCGCGGCGAACAGCTGGTCGGCTGCGCCTGCCTCGGTGAGGGAGATCCAGGTCGGCCCGGCCTCCTCGGACCAGGTGCGGTCCAGCCTGCCGCTCAGATGGCTGGTGAGCAGTCCGACACCGTAGCAGGCACCGAGGAAGGGGAAGTCCCGGGCCAGCACCTGGTCGAGGAGGGCGGCCAACTCGGCCTCGACGCGGCGTTGCACGGACGACTTGATCTCGGCGGAATCGCTCGCGTTGAAGGGGCTGCCGCCCACGATGATGCCCGAGTATCCGTTCAGGTCGATCGGCGGCATCGGCGCAGCCTCGAGCCGCACCCGGTGGAGCTGGTCGGGTTCCAGATCGCCGGCCGCGAGGAAGCCGGCGTACTCGTCATCGGCGGCTTCGTCCTCAGAACGGGTGGCGAGCAGCAGGAAGGGCTTCACAGCATCATCGTAGTGGCGGGCCTCGGTAGACGCGGCTCCGGCTTCGACCTGGCTGTGAGCGCGTCGAAGACCTGGTCTCCCCCTGCACCAGGAGCTGCTGCATCTGCGCGGCGTCGAATGCGAACCCCCCACCACCGACCTATGCGGGTGCGCCGGCGATGTTGACCATCCAGCTCACGCCGAATCTATCGACGCACATGCCGAAGCTGTCGCCCCACGGCGACGGCTCGAGCGGCATGACGACGGTGCCCCCGGCCGCGAGCTTGTCCCAGTAGCCGCGCAGCACCGGTTCGTCGTCGCCGCTGAGCGACACGGAATAGTTGGTGCCCGGACGGTACTCCATCCGGTTCGGAGTGTCGGAAGCCATCAGCACCAGGCCGTCGTCGGTGGTCAGCATGGCGTGCATAATCTTGTCCTGCTCAGCCTTGTCGTCGCTCGCCTCGAACTCGGCGAACGTGCTCAGCGTCAGCTCGCCGCCGAACACCGTCCGGTAGAACTCCATCGCTTCCCGGGTCGTATCCCGGAACCCCAGGTAGGGATTGAGTTGGGTCGTCATGGTGGAGCCTCTTTCTGTCATGGGGCGAATGCTCCGATTATCGGCTCAACCCCGCGCCAGCACGAGGCGTGCGGGGAAGTCTCCTACGCTGGAACCATGGACTCCCCCAGGGCCGCCCTGCTGCGGCCGATTCTCACCCTCACCATCAACCCCGCTCTCGACGTGAGCACGTCAACCGAGCACGTGGTCAGCGAGCACAAGATGCGCTGCGGCCGGTCCCGCCTCGACCCGGGCGGCGGCGGCGTGAACGTGGCTCGGGTAGTGCAACGTCTCGGCGGGCAGGCCCTGGCCGTGTACACCGCGGGCGGCCCTACCGGGGAGGCCTTCCGCCGGCTGATCGAAGCCGAACGCATCCCGACCATCGCGGTGCCGATCCATGGCAGCACCCGCGAGAGCTTCACCGTCGACGAGACTGGCACCGGCAAGCAGTTCCGTTTCGTGCTGGAAGGCCCCGAGCTCAGTGAAACCGAGTGGCGGGCCTGTCTCGCGGTCGTCGGAGAGTCGATTCCGGTCGGCGGCTATGTGGTCGCCAGCGGCAGCCTGCCGCCGGGAGTCCCGGATGATTTCTACGCCCGGGTCACCCGTCTGGCGCACGGGCACGACGCCCGCTGCATCGTGGACACGTCCGGTCCCGCTCTCGCGGCCGCGCTCGACGAGGGGGTCTACCTGGTCAAACCGAGCGGGCGTGAGCTGGGAGAGCTCGTCGGCGCAACCCTCGACACCGAACAGAGCAAGATCGACGCGGCCGCCGAGCTCGTCGCCCGCGGGTCCGCGGAAGTCGTCGCGCTGACGCTCGGCGGAGCGGGAGCCGTGCTCGCCTCGGCGAGCGGGATCATCCGTCTGGGGGTGCCGCAGGTCACGGTGCAGAGCACCGTCGGGGCCGGCGACAGCTTTCTCGGTGCGTTCGTGCTGCGGATCGCGCAGGGGTTCCCGGTGGACCGGGCGTTCCGGGCCGCCGTCGCCGCCGGCAGCGCCACCGCGATGACACCGGCCACGGAACTCTGCCACCGGGTCGATGTGGAACGCCTGGAGGCCGAACTGGTGGCACTAACGTGAAGCTCACCGACATTGACCCGCCCAGCCGTAGCTTTTCCCGGTGGCTCACCGACGAAGAGGTGGGGCAGGTGCTCGCCTCCAGCCGCGGCTGGAGGCTTGCGCCGGACGGCGGCGTGATGGCCGGCAAGATTCGCAAGACCCGGATCGCGCCGTCTCTGACCGCGCTCGGCGCCACCGCGGCCGCCGAGCGTTGGATCAGCCGCGCGGCGGCGCCCGGCAGGGACGGCAGCGGCCCGACGCACATCATGTGGGGTATCTTCAACGCCCGAACGGACGCCGAGATCGCGGCTAAAGTCGATTCATGACCGCTGACGCTGCCACCGGCACCCGTACCCCCCGCACCTCGATCCCCCGCTTGATCGGCCGATTGGCTCTGGGGGCATTCCTGCTCTTCGCCGGGATCAGCCACCTCGCCTGGAACCGTGAGGCGTTCCTCGCCCAGGTGCCCACCTGGTTGCCGCTCGAGGGAGATTTCGTCGTGGTTGCGTCGGGCCTGGTCGAGATCGCTCTGGGCCTGTCGCTGCTGCTGCTGGCCAGGCGCAAGGTGCAGGTGGGTTGGGTCGTGGCCCTGTTCTTCCTGGCAATCTTCCCCGGCAACATCTCCCAGTTCGTCACGGCCACCGATTCGTTCGGCCTGGATTCGGACCTGTCCCGTGGCATCCGCCTGCTCTTCCAGCCGGTGCTCGTGGCGTGGGCGCTGTGGTCGACCGGTGCGTGGCGCGCCTGGCGGGCACGCCGTGCAGCATAAGTGATACCCCATGGGGTATATTGGGCGGACGAGTTCAACGAAAGGGTTCAACGGATGTGCCGTCAAGTTACGTGTAAGAAGTGTGGAAAAACGACCTGGGCCGGGTGCGGCCAGCACGTCGACCAGGTGATGCGAGGCGTTCCGAGTGCACAGCGGTGCCGCGGACACGAGAAAGACGCCCCGACCCCCGGCTTCTTCGCGCGGCTCTTCACCCGCAACTGAGTCCGGAGTCAGTAGTCGCTGGCGGACAGGTCGGTCGCGGCGTCGTGCTTGAGCTTCAAAAGGGCGAGGTCGATGTGCAGAAACACCTCGGTGCGGGCCTCCCGCCGGGCCTCGTAATCGGGGTCATGCCAGTCGATGTTCAGCCTGATCAGGCGTGACGACACCGCGTCACTGACCTCGTCGCTGGCGGCCCGCTGGGCCCGCCGCACGAGACGCGCGACCTTGTCGTCGTCGGCGGCCACGGCCTCGAGGGCCTCGGCGAGCTTCTCATGCACGCGTCGGCGCAGTTTGAGCTGAATGATGTCGTGGTGCTGGTCTTCCGTGAGATCGGAGGTCCACCGTGACCTGGTCAGCTCTGTGCGCAGGTCCTTGACCCGGCGGGCGTACTGCTCGTTCTGCCGGGTGAGCAGGTGCAGCTCGTGCCGGGCGGTCGCCGCGTAGCGTTCCGGATCGTAGTCGGCGTGATCACCGAGAGCGCCCACGATGATGTCGTTCTTCACCGCCATTCGGACGGCGGAAAGCGCGATCTTGAGCCCCTCGTCGACGATCACCTTAATTGCGGCCACGCTACAAAATCTTACTGTGCAGGCCTGCCGAAATCAGGGCTCCCCCTGTCGCGGTAGGGTCCTGCGCGGAGCTTAATGCGAGCGCACCGGCGACGAGAGCGGCGTGATGTAGGAGAACCCGGTGCTGTTGTTCTTGGTCATCGAGAGCACCAGCTCCATGTGCGGCTCAAGCGCGGTGACCTTGTCGAGCGGGGAACCGATGATGAGCTGGAAGCCCAACCCCTTCCACGCCGACACGGCACGGCCGGCGAACTCGGAGTCCGATTTCACGAAGCCCTCATCGAGGAAGACCGGCGCGAAACGCGGGCGGGTGCGACTCTCGTCGCCGAGCTGGAACCGCAGGGCGGCTCCCACGACGAACGCCACCAGTTCCTGGGACTCGCCACCGCTCTTGCCGCCGAGCGACGAGTAGGTGCTGACTTCCACGCCCTCCGGGGTGGTGCGCACGGCGGTGATCTCCACGTGCCGGCGCACGTCGAGCAGCAGATCGCGCTGGGATTCCTGGCGCGGACCGTCGGCGGACTTGCGGATCAGGTTCATGAACGCCTGTAACCGGGTGAACCGGCTTTCGGTCTGCTCGTCGGTGAAGGCATCCGTGGATCCGGAGGACAGCACCTTGAGTTCCGTGCGAAACGCGGTGGCGTCATCGCGGTGGAGGCGACGCAACGCGATCTTGAGTCGGTCGCGCCCGGCTCCGAACGGCAGTGTGGTGAGGATCTCGTTGATGGGACGGAGACGATCTTCGATTTCCTCGATGGAGGAGGTGAATGCCCCGACCAGGGGAACCAGGTCCTGGCCGCTCCAGAGCGCGAGGCGGCGCTTCCACTCCTGGCGCCGATCGTGCAAGCCGAGTGTGTAGACGGCGTCAAGGATGTCCCGGTAGCTCGGGTAGGAATCGAGCGAGACGCCGATGTTCGGGTCGGGCCAGCGGCTCTGAAAGGTCTCGAAGATGCCGATCAGGGTGTTGCGGGCGCCCGCGGCGCTGTCCCGGTCCTGACTGGACTGCTCGGTGAGGCGCTCGCGCAGCCGCCTGATGGCCCCGTCGAACGCGTCGAGGTCGTGCTGGTCGGCGACAGCCGCGAACTGGGCGTCGAGGTGGGTGGCGTGCTCCTCCGACAGGGACAGCGCGGCTTCCGGGTCACCGTCGATGCGGTCGAGGCGGCTGCTCACCGCATCCTGCCGGTCCACGAAGCGGCCCTGCTCGGCGACGAGGGCCTGCAGGGCAACCTCCGTGGCGTGCTTCAGCTTCTGGGCTGTTTCCAGTTCGGCGGCCAGACGCTCTTCCTCGTCTTTCAGGGCGCGCAGCACGTCACTGTCGGCGAGCACGCGCTCGCGCTCGGCCCGCTTGTCAGTGATGCGGACATCCGCGGCTTGCACGTCGATGGCCGGCCAGGCCGCGTCGACGACGAACTGGTGTGCGCCCCTGCGGGCCCGGAGGTCGGCGAGGCTCGCCCCGTGCGCAAAGGCTTCACGCGCCAGGCTGTCGGCCTCAAGCCGCAGGCGGGCCAGCTCCTCGGCGGGGATGCCCGACGCCTCGGCGATCAGCAGGCGTGCGCTGTGCAGGTGCTGGGGAACCAGACTCGCCCGCCCGGACAGGAACTGGTGCTCCTGCCCCAGGGTGCGGAGGTTCTCCTCGACCGGATAGGCCGTGCGTTGCAGCGCGCTTCTCTTGTTCTCGAGGTCGATTTCGGCAGTGGGAAAGCCGGACAGGAACCCGTCGGCCGCGGCGCGGGCCCGATCGAAGTCGTCGCCGGAGTCGATGGAGAGGCCGAGAGGCCGGATGCGCTCGTCGAACTTGGAGCGCTCGGCGGCCACGTCGTCGCGTTTGTCGGTGAGCTGGCCAAGCTCGTTCTGCAGGCTGACGAGCACGTCGCCGCCGTTGTCACGCTGCTGGCGCTGCAGGTCGGCGACACGCGCTTTCAACGCGGTCTCGGCATCCCGGGCCGTCGTGGAGCGAAGCTGGGTGTCGCGCCGCTGCACCCGGTTGACGTCGGCGGCTTCCTCGAGCAGGCTCTGCTCCGTGCGGAGCTGCCACAGCACGAACGGCGTGTCGCCGGAGCGGTGCACGCCGAAGGTGTCGATCAGGTCGGCCTTATCGGTCGCCGTCTCGTAGACGCGGTGCAGGACGGGCAGGCGTTCCAGCACCTTGGCCTTCTGCGCCTCGGCGACCATGGCGCCGTAGGACCGTTCGAGGTCTTCGAAGTGGGCAACGGCCTTGTCGGCGGCCCCGTAGGTGGACGGTTCCTCAAGCACCATCGACTTGTAGAGCCCGTCGACCGTCTTGACCTGCTGGCCGGCCTGGATGCGTGCGAGCAGCCTGAGCGCCTTGCCGCCCTCGCCGTTGGCGCCGATGCCCAGGCGGGTGTACAGGGTCTGGGCGAACGCCGCATAGGTGTCGAAGACATCCAGTTCGGGGAACCGGGATTTGAGGGCGCGCTTGTCGAACCGGGACTCGGTCACGTCGGCCAGGTCGCGCAGGTCGAGGTATCCGTCGATCGTGGCCATCTTCATGGTGATGTCGGCGAACCGGGTGGCGCCACGGGGCACGAAGTAGGCCCGTAACACTGTGAAACGGCGCTGGTTGTCGTCGATGAAGGTCATCGACACGGCACCCCAGGTGGACTCGTGGGCACCGCGGAGCACCTGGTCCTGCAGCTCCCCCGTGCCGGCCTCCCGGTTGGCGTCGGTCTTGCCCTTGAGGTAGGTCATCAGGCTGCGCTGGTCGGCGCTGCGCGCCCGCCCGGAGCCGGCGTCGTTGGAGGCGCCGTTGAAGGGGGTGTCCGACGGCATCATCAGGGCGAGGTAGGCGTCGAGCAGGCTGCTCTTGCCGGTTCCGGACGCGCCGGACACCAGGGTGGCGCTGGGCGCGAACGCAACCTCGTGGTGGCCCTGAAAGCCGCCCCAGTTCACCATCTGGAACGACTCGGCGCGCCACTGCGTGGTGCCTTCGGTGAGGCCGTCGACATAGAAGAGCGGGGAATCGTTCATGACAGGGCCTCCGGCAGGGCTTCGGACAGGAGAGGCAGATCGTCAAGATCGGTGGCATCCGGGCCGGGATCAGCGTTCTGGGTGACCAGCCACTCCAGCAGTTCGCTCAGCCGTTCCACCGGCAGCAGCACCTCGATCACGGCGGAGATGCGGAATCGGTCGGGGTCGCTGGTCTTCAGCAGCACCCGCGCCTTCGCGAGGCTGTCGACGGCGGCCGTGGCCTTTCGGGCGTCGCCCCACCGGTCGGTGGCGTGTTCGGGCCGGAAATGGCCGACGTTCTCCACCAGGTTGTCGCGGTCCACGATAACGATGTCGTGGCCGTTGGCACGCTCGCTGCGGAACCGCTGCCGCAGCAGCACGAGCAGAATGGTCTCCTCCCGCGTGTAGGACACGTCGTGCAGCAGGGTCGGGAACCGGTCTCCGCCCTCGGCGACCGCCTGCCGTTTGAATGCCACCTCGTAGTGCAGGTCGACGTGCAGATCGAGGAACATGTCGTTCAGGCGCGATTTGAGCAGGCTCTGGGAGCGCAGCAGCGTCTGCCATTCGGCCGGCTGCAGCGCGGCGGAGATGTAGCGGTGCTTCAGCAGCAGCACCAGGGTGCGACGCTGCTCCACGGTGAGTCCGCCCTCGTCGCCCTCGAAAAGGGAAAAGCTGGGCATATCGATGTCGGGGTGCTCGGCGGTGGGCTCGTCAGTCATTGTCGGATCCGTAGTTCAGGGCGGACAGCGCCGCAGTTTCGTCGTCGCTGAGCATGATTCGGGGCACCTCGAAGCTGCGGGTGGAGCCGTCGGGTCGCACGGTTTCGAATCGTTCGAGCGTCTGGGACCGGCTGACCGCATCGATCTGGGTGGCGATCTGAAGCATCCCCAGAATCTCGACCGGGCGGCGCAGGGTGACGTCGAGATCGTTGAAGGCGTCACCGACGGATGCGGCGTCGCCGTGGTTGAAGGCCGTCACGATCGCGTCGCGCAGCTCCCCCAGCAGCGGGCCGCCCTGCGTGCGCATCTCGTCGAGACTCGGTGGCGGCGGGGCGTCGTCGGAGACATCCTGCAGCTCGGGCGGCGCGCGGTGGGCGCCCGGGTCGTAGAAGCGTTCGCGGAGGTGCGGGGCGTCGAGGGTTCCCGGCATGAGTTCGGCGGTGACCGTGGAGCGGGGCCCGGCGGTCTGCATCCAGGTCGCGAGTTCCTTGTTGATCTCGCGCAGCAGGCGTTCGAGTTCGCGGTCCTTGACCACGTCGTGGTTGACGATGTGCTCGCGCAGGGTGGTCGTCAGCCCGTTGCGCTGGGTGAGCACGTCGTCGATGCCCTTGCGGATCAGGCGCACGGTGCCCATGAAGCTGCGGCGGTCGGTGGCGCTGAGTTCGAGGGCGAACGGATGCAGCAGGATCGTCTCCAGGTCGTCCCCCAGCTCCCGCAGCAGGTCGTCGTTGCGCAGCAGGGTGAAGGCCCCCTCGAAGGCGCGACCTTCCGGGGTCGAGGTCATCAGGGCATCCGTTTTGGCGAGGTACTCGTCGAGTACCTCGCTGATCGGGCGTTCCTCACCGCGGAAATCGTTGACGATCTGCCGGTGCATGGCGGCGACGGATTCCTCGACGCGTTTGAAATCGCTGGGCAGCTGGCCGATCAGGTCGACCAGGTCGGCGTAGCCCTCACGCATCTGCTCGTTCGAGACGGGCGCGATCTCGCCGCCGGCTGCGAGGCGGTCGCGCTCGGCGGCGTTCTCGGCGATCGCCCGGTCGAGGCGACGGATGCGCTCCTCCCGATCAGGGTTGGCCTGCGTGGCGCGGTGACGCACCGTGTCGACGATCGTGGTGAGACGGGATTCGCTGATCAAAGCCCGATCGCGGGACAGACTCTCGACCAGGAGCAGCGCCTCGAGTGCGTGCGAGGTGAGCGAGTAGTGTTCTTCGTCGCCCTCCCCCGTTTCGCGGTAGAGCCACTGGTCGTTCATCCACTGCACGCAGAGGGCCCGACCGGTCTTGCCCGGCACATCGCTGCCGACCGAGCGCAGGTCGGCAAGGTAGGCGTCGACCTGAATGTGCAGCAGATCGGCCCGCACGCTGCGCCGGTCGCGGCTGAAGGAGGACTTGAACACGAAGAGCACGAACGGCGCCCACTTGCGGTCCAGCAGGCGCAGGGTGGGTTTGTCGAAGGCTTCGCGCACCCGCGCCAGTTCACCCGCAAGCTCGCTCATATAGAAGTTCCTTCCCGGGCCTCCTCAAGGGTAACGGTCCTCGCGTGCGGGCCGACACGCGGGCAGGCGCTCGTGGCGCGTGTGAGACTGTCAGGACAAGCTGAAGGAGCGACACGTGACCGACCCGCGCGCGAATATGGAGGGCAACAACCTGCTCAATCTCGGTGCGCCCCACCTGGACTGGTCGAAGACGCCCGGCCGGGTGCCGGGTTTCTGGATGTCGGTCGTCAGCGTCGTCCTCGCGGTGCTGCTGCCGTTTCCCGCGCTGTTCGTTGCCCTGATCGGGCTTTCCCTTTCATTGCGGGCTTTCAGTGTGATCCCGGCCGGCGCCCGAGGGCGAGGGCTGGTGCTCGCGTCGCTGGCCCTGTCGGGAGTCGCGATTCTGGCTGTCGTCGTGCGGCTGGTTCTGGTCTTCGTCTAGCCGTCGTGTTTCAGCCGTCGTGTTTCAGCCGTCGTGTTCCAGCCGTCGTGTTCCAGCCGTCGTGTTTCAGCCGTCGTGTTCCAGCCGACGTGTTCCTCTCCGCGTCCTGAACGAATTCGACGGAGAATCTGGCCGAAATGTCTCAAAACCCGGCCGAAAAGCACTTGTGCTCCAAAATCTCCGTCGAATTGGTTCACCACGTCACGGCTTCAGCCGGCCCATCCCGGGGAGGAAGCGGCCGGCGCGGGCGCCGTAAGCGGCGTAGTCCGGGTGCTCGGCGACGAGCATCCGCTCTTCCCAGCGTGCCTTGCCCGCCAGCAGCAGAACGAGGGCGAGCCAGGCTACGAGATGCCAGACCGATGCACCGAGCAGCACGAGCCCAAGGCCGCAGATCATCAGACCGGTGTAGATGGGGCTGCGCACAAGACCGTAGACACCAGTGGTGACCAGAGGCGCGTGTTCCCGCGGAATCGGGCTCGCGGTGAGGGCCGGTCCGAGGCCGAGCATGCCGAGCACGGCGAAGACCGCGCCGGCGACAGCAAGCACGATCGCGCCAAAGACAACGGCGAGGTGCACCGGCCACAGTGTGCCGTGGGGCAGGAGGGACAGGGCCAGGAGCAGCAGGAACTGGGCCGACACCAGGGCAATTGCGAGCGCGCGCTTCATGGCTTGAGGCTACGCCCTGACCTGCCTCGGCTTGCACGTATTCGCGACCCCGGAGGAGATCGCGGATGTCACGAACACTGCGGCCGTTACGATCCCGGCCAGCTTCTTGTCCTCCTCGTAGCCGGCCAATGCCCAGCCGCCCTTGTCGGTCTGGGCTCCCGCGAGCACGAGAGGGAGCTTCAGCAGACATTGTGACCCTGGACGCCGGCCCTAGAAGGGCGGTGGGTCGTCGACGGCGCCCGGAGGCTCGAAGGGTATTGCCGGATCGGACCTGTAGTGGAGACCGCTGGGCGCGGTCCAGTGGAGCTCGCCGCGCGGCGACTGGGTCACCGTCCAGTTGGTTTGGGTCTTCAACCGGTGGTCGGGCGCGCAGAGGCTGGCGAGGTTGTCGTACCGAGTGATGCCGTCTTCTTGCCATTCGTGGCTGTGGTCCATCTCGGCGCGGGCCGCCGGTCGGTTGCAGCCGGCGAATCGACAGGTTTCGTCTCGAATCACAAGGAGCCGCCGGAGGTCCTTCGGCACCCGGTACTGATCTCGGCCGACCGACAGCATCACGCCGGTCTCGGGATGGACCAGGATGCGAGTAAAGCTCGGCGCTCCGGCCGCCAGTTCCCGGGCCGTCTCGGGGTCGATCGGCCCGCACCCCTCAAGGTGACCCGGCTCGTCGCTGCGGCCGAGGAGGGTGAGCACCGGCACCGTCACGTTCACGGTGGCGCGGATGCCCCGGCCGAGCCCCGCGGGGGTGACGCCGTCGACCACCAGTGCCGCGAAGGCATCCGCTCGGAGCTGGGCCAGGGTGCGGTGCTCGTCGGGGCCCTGCAGACTGGCCGCCATGTCGTTGACTCGGTGGAAAATCGCCTGGGCAACCGGCAGCTGCTGGTAGCTGTGCAGCCACCCCATGCCGTCTGCGGCCGGCTCGAACATGAGGGTGCGGTCGGCCTGGCTCTTGCTGCGGCGCACGGTAATCGACTCCGGATGCGACTTCTCCCGCAGGCGGCGGGCCGTGCGGTCGAACTGGGGCACGGTGAGCCGTTTCGCCTGGGGCAGCATCTCGGCCTCGAAGGCGGCGCGGGCCGCCGTCGGAAGAGAATTGGCGTGCTCGATCAGGACCCGCACGTGCGCGTAACTGATCTGGCCGGCCGCGAGGGCATTGCGGCTGGCGGTGAACGTGCCGGTGAGCGCCTCGCTCTGCGCCATCAGATTGGAGGCCGAAGCCTGGGAGATGTGCAACGCACAGGCGAGTTCGGAGATCGCGGTGCGGTAGGCGATCTCAAGGGCGTTCCACCGGGAACCGGCCACGCCGGCCGAAACCGAACCGCTGTCGACCGCGCTGTCGGCCGCGCTGTCGGCAGGCGGCGTGAGCCCCTGTTCGACGGCCTCGGCCCGAGCCGTCCGGCGCGCGCGATCACGTTCGACGGCAAGCTCATTGGACAGGCACCAGGCCCGCACCTCGTCGACCGCCTCGGCCCGCGCCGCCGACGCCGCGGCGAGCAGTCGGTCGGCGGCCGCGGCCGCGGAGACCAGCTCGGCCAGGACACTCATTCTGCGATCGAGGGAAGCCGCATCACCGGACGTTTCGGCCGTCACGACGCCGAGCGCGCCGCCGTCGTCAAGCTCTTCGATGTCGAAGTTCTCGATGTCGCTGAGATCGGCCAGGTTTTCCATACCCTGATTTTAGCACTGATGGAATCTCAGTTCTAGAAATACGCAGAAAATCTACATGACTTTTCGAAGATGTTGACCATCAGTACCAGCCCGAGGCCACCGACTTGTACCACGCTCCACAGGGATCGCCGTAGCGCTCCGCGATGTAGTTCAGACCCCAGGAGATCTGGGTGGCCGGGTTGGTCGCCCAGTCGGCGCCGGCCGAGGCCATCTTGCTGCCGGGCAGGGCCTGCGGGATGCCGGTGGCACCGCTCGAGGCGTTGTAGGCGTTGACGTTCCAGCCGGACTCCTTGTTCCAGAGACTGACCAGGCATCCGAGCTGGTCGGCGCCCCAGCCGTACTTGGACGCCATCATGTCCCGGGCGATCGCCTGGGCTCCGCTGGGGTTCGTGGGGGCGGCGGGGCGGGGAGGTGCCGGGGCGGGCGCGACCGGCTTGGGTGCTGCCGGCTTCGGAGCCGCCGCCTGGGCCGCGGCCTGCGCCTGGGCATCCGCGGCAGCCTGAGCAGCTGCGGCGGCCTGAGCAGCTGCGGCAGCCTGACCAGCAGCCGCGGCCTGCTCCGCGGCGATGCGATCGGCCTCGGCGGTCGAGGCCTTCACGACCTCGGCTTCGGCAGTGACCTGCTCCACAAGATCGAAAACTCGTTCGGGAGCCAGAAGCGAGTACTCGCTGAGCGAGGCGACGGTGCTCGAGAGCGCCGAGACATCCGTCTTGCCCTGGGCCGCCGCGATCACGCCGGTGGCACCGGCAAGGGCGGTGCGGGCGCTCGCGGAGGCGTGGGCCGGGACGACTCCGTCGAGACTGCCTGCCTGCTCGGGATGAGGGCCGGTGGCGGCTGCCAGAGCTGCGGTGGCAATGATGCGTTTCTTTTGCTCGTCCGCGGCAGCCTGCGACGCAGACTGGGCGGAGAATCCACTGCCCACGATGGCGCCAACGGCGATGACGGCGCCGGCCACGAGTAGGCGGCTTCGTCCACGCCGGCGACGCGTTTCCTGATGGCGGGTGAGTCCGACGTCGGTGCCGATCGCGGCTGCCGCACGGACCGGAGTGGCGTCTGATTCAGGGTTTGAACTGGGGAAAAGGACGGACAAAGGGGAAGACGAGTCTGAGTTTGGCATAACTTTCACTGGGCGAATCGCGCGCGGCTGCGCTCACGCTTCTTTTTCGACGTTCCTCGGTCGGGGACCCGGCCGGGCGAACCTTCAAGACTGCCCGGGATTTCTGGACATATCCTCATTTTTAGCTGGCAAAGCACTGGCAAAGCAGGGTGGCGGGATTGCCCAAAAGTCGACCTGGTGGGCCGAAATCCGGATGGTCGTGATGCAATGGTCCGTGATGTCACAACGCACCGCCCCACCGCACCGCTTCGTCTATTCGGCCGATGGAGTCAACCTGGCCACCTACGAATTCGGAGATTCGAGCGCCCCCACCGTGCTCGCCGTGCACGGCTTCGCCTCCAGCGCCGTCGCCAATTGGCACGTCACCGGCTGGACGCGCGATCTCATCCGCGCCGGCTTCCACCTGATCGCGATCGACCAGCGCGGGCACGGCCTGAGCGACAAGCCCCGCTCCCCCGCCGACTACACGATGGAGGCGTTGGTCGACGACGTGTTGCAGGTACTCGACGCCTACCTGCTCGACGAGGTCGCCTACGCGGGATACTCCCTCGGCGCCCGCGTGGGCTGGCAGGCCGCCCGCGAACTGGAGGGACGCATCTCGCGGGCCGTGCTCGGCGGCATACCCGACGGCGACCCCCTCAGACGCTTCAAGGTCATGGATGCCCGCGCTCATATCGAGCACGGCACCGAGGTCGCCGACCGCCTTACCGGGGCATACCTGACCATGGCCCGGGCGCTGCCCGGCAACGACCTCAAAGCCCTCGTGGCCCTCGTCGAGGGAATGCGCGGCGGCCCCCAACCCGGCGCCGACAACGCGCCGACTCAGCCCGTGCTCTTCGCCACCGGGACCAAAGACAGCATCCTCGAGGCCTCCAAGGTACTTGCCGCGGCCACGCCGAGCGGAGGATTCTTCGAGATCCCCGGGCGCAATCACTTCAACGCCCCGACGTCACGCGCGTTCCGGGAGGCGGCGATCGAGTTCTTCCGGAGCGGGAGCAGCAGCGGGAGGGTCGAGGTCCCCCTGCTCTGCTGATCTGCGCTCATCGGGGCAAAGACTTTCGATCGCGGCGTCGGCGTCGTCATCGGGCTTGTGGCTGGAGGTGCAGCGGCCCTCCTCTGGTTTGTTGGTTTGTCGTCGCCGCAGGAATTGCGATGCTCGAACGAGGAACGTCGAGCAAGGCCCGTCGGTCTTTGAACCAGCGCACCACTCCCCTCTCGGCGGGAATCGCGATGGCAAGAACGCGCGGAGTCTTCGCCGGCGCCGTGACCGTGACCGTTCTGGTGCCCGCGCACAACGAAGAGACATCGATCTTCGCGACACTGTCATCGCTGCTCGCCCAGTCGAACCGCCCGGAACGCGTCGTGGTCGTGGCGGATAACTGCACCGACGGGACCGTCGACATTGCCCGATCGCTGGGGGTGGAGATCTTCGAATCTCGCCGGAACACATTCAAGAAAGCCGGGGCGCTCAATCAAATCCTGAAGGTGCTCTTACCGGGCCAGGGCGACAACGACCTCATCATGGTCCTGGATGCCGACACACGTCTCGACGACGGCTTTCTGGAAGCCGCCGTTGGTCGCTTCACCAGCGATCGTGCGCTGATGGCGGTCGGTGGGTTGTTCTCCGGAGAGGAAGGTTTGGGGCTTCTCGGTCAGTTCCAGCGCAACGAGTACATTCGGTACTCCCGTGACAGTCGCCGTCGCCGGGGCCAGCGGGGATGTCTATGACACCGCCGCGCTCACGGAAGACAACGAACTCACCATTGCCCTGAAGTCGCTGGGAGCGCTCATCATCTCTCCCTCAAAGTGCACGGTGGTCACCGAGGTAATGCCAACCGTTCGCACTCTGTGGGTACAACGCCTGCGCTGGCAACGGGGCGCGTTGGAGAACATCGGGGCATGCGGCGTCTCACCCTTCACCTTCCGGTACTGGGCCCAGCAGTTGGGCCTGGGCTACAGCTTCATCGCGCTCAGCGCGTTCCTGCTGCTCATGCTTGTGACGCTTCTGGCGATCGATTCGTGGGTCTGGTTTCCGTTCGGGCTGGCCTCGGTCTTGTTTTCATCGCCGAACGTGTCGTGTCGGTCTGGGCGGGCGGTCTACGGGCACGCCTGCAGGCGCTCACGCTTTTCCCCGAGCTGATCTTCGATGTGTTCCTAGACCGCGTCTTTGTCAAGGGGATCATCGACATCACCCTGGGCCGGCAGGCACAGTGGGGCCATGTCATCCGCTCCGCACCCAACGACGAACTGCAAAGGGTGGCCTGATCCATCATGGTTGATGCTCTCCACGCCCTGGTTCCGGTCGGAATCCTCCTTCCGTCAACGGTGCTCCAATCGGACGAATTCGCCATCCTTGCGGCGTTCGTCGCCATCAATACGGTCATGTTCGCCGCACTCGCGGTCGCGAAGATCCTCCCGAAGCCACACCCCACGGATTGGTTTCGCGTACGCAACCGCCGGGCTTCAACCAGGAGCATCCATCCGGACGAATGCCTCTAGCGTCGAACGCCTGAGCCCTCAGGCGGCCGCGGCCGCCTGACTGGTGAACGCAGCACGACGGTCGAGGTGGATCCCGGCGAGCATGCACCGCACTGAGCCGCCGGCGAGTTCGATCGTGGGCACGTCAAGCGGCAGGATCGTGCAGCTCTGCTCGATGATCCGGCGCTGCTCGGCAGTCAGACTGCCGAGGGCGCGGCGGGAGAGCGCCAGCATTCGTCCGTTCCGTCCGTGCAGTTCGATCGCGTTGCCGGCGTAGTTGCGGATCTGATCGCGGTCGAGGGCGAGCACCTGCCGATCCTGCGCCGCCAGGCGCTCCACGACGTGGCTGCGCCGGGCCGGCGACTCGATCAGGTCGAGACCGACCAGGGCGAAGTCCGTGGCGATGCACATCATGACGTTGGTGTGGTAGATCGGCGTGCCGTTCTCGTCAGACGCGTCGAAGACGATGGGCTCGTAGCCGAAGTTGGTGCAGAACCGTTCGAGCGCGATCGGGTCGGCCCGCCGCGACCGGGCCACATAGGCGATGCGCGCCGCATGGTCGAGAACCATGGCGCCGGTTCCCTCGAGGAAGACGTCGTCGAGTTCGAGACCGGAGTAGTCGACGACATCCTGCACGCGGTAGCGCTGCTTGAGCATCTCGACGATGTCACCCCGGCGCTCGGTGCGCCGGTTCGGCGCGTGCATCGGATAGAGCGCCACGTGACCCCCGGCGTGGGTCGAGATCCAGTTGTTGGGGAACACGCTGTCGGGGCGGCCCGGCCCGTCGTCATCGAACAGGTGCACCGCGATGCCCTGCGCCTCCAGGGTGCCTGCTACCTGGGTCACCTCGGCGTAGGCGGCCTCGGCCACCAGGGCGGCGTCGTGCCCGGCGTCCCGTGACTGGAAAGCGTTGTCATGGGCCGTCTCGGGGTTCGGCGAGAAGAAATGTGGCCGGATGAGCACCACGGCCGATGGGGCCTGCACGGACACCGGGGTCAGACGAGGACGGGCGCGCCCGCGGTGACCAGACCGAAGAGGTCTTTCGGGTCATCGGGGTCGGCGACGAGGTCGATATCGGTGTAGAACGAGGTCTGGTCGACGGCATCCTGCAGGAAGCGGAGCGCCGAGAAGTCCTCGATGGCGAAGCCCACGGAGTCGAAGACCGTGATCTGCTCTGCCGAGGTGCGGCCGGCGGCCTCGCCGAGGAGCACCTGCCAGATCTCGGTGACCGGGAATTCGGGGTGCATCTGCTGGATTTCGCCCTCGATACGGGTCTGCGCGGTGAATTCCACGAAGACGTCGGCGCGGTGCAGGATGCCCGCGTCGAGCTCCGTCTTGCCCGGGCAGTCGCCGCCGATGGCGTTGATGTGCACGCCGGGGCCGACCATGGCGTCGGTGAGTACGGTGGCATTCGCCTTGTCCGCGGTGCAGGTCGTGATGATGTCGGCGCCGGTCACGGCATCCGTCGCCCCGGTGGCGACCATGATCTCGAAACCGAGCGGAGCCAGGTTGCGCACGAATTTGGCGATGGCATCGGGATCGGTGTCCCAGACGCGGAGCCGGTTGATGCCGAGGAGCCCACGGAAGGCGAGCGCCTGGAACTCCGACTGGGTGCCCGTGCCGATCATGGCCATGGTGTGGGCGTCGGGGCGGGCGAGCGCGCGCGCGACCATGGCCGAGGTCGCGGCGGTGCGGAAGGCCGTGAGCACGGTCATCTCGGACCAGAAGGTGGGGTAGCCGCTCTGCACGTCGGCGAGGACGCCGAACGCGGTGACGGTCTGCAGGCCCCGCGACGGGTTCGACGGATGACCGTTGACGTACTTGAAGCCGTAGGTGACGCCGTCGCTCGTGGGCATGAGTTCGATCACGCCGAGCGGTGAGTGGCTGGCCACGCGCGGCGCCTTGTCGAAGGTAGGCCAGCGGCGGAAGTCCCGTTCGAGGTACTCGACCATGTCCGTGAGGATGCGTTCCACACCCGTCGCGGCGGCCCAGCGGTTGATGTTTCCTACGTCTACAAAGCGCACCACGTGCGTCTCCCCTCGTTCAGGTTTACAACCATATGCATGGGCGATGTGCAGCCGCCATTTGATTATTGCCGCATTCTGTCCAGATGACTATGCATTGTGCGCTCAATATACATACACTATGTGCAATGTATCCCCTCGATGACCTCGACCGCCGCCTGCTCTCCGTCCTCCGCGTGAATGGCCGCGAGCCCGTGGCCAGCCTCGCCCGCGACCTCGGTGTCACCCGGTCCACGGTCAACAGCAGGCTCAAGAGGCTGACCGATTCGGGAACCGTCGTGGGTTTCGGCGTGCGGATCAGGGAGGACCGCGACCCGAACTCGATTCGGGCCATCACCCTGATCGAAGTGGAGGGGCGCGCAATCACGAAGGTGATCCACGCCCTTCGCGGCTTTCCGGAGGTGAAGGCCCTGCACTCGACCAACGGCGGTTGGGACCTCGTCGCCGAGCTGCGCACCGACACCCTGGCCGACTTCGACCGGCTGCTCGGGCAGGTGCGCTCGATCGAGGGCGTGCTCAACAGCGAGACCAGCCTGTTGCTCAGCTCGGTGTCGAGCGAGGAACTGCCGGGCACCCGCGGGTTGTCGCAGAACTGAGGCTGCCAGCACCTCCGCGCCTCACCCGCGCTACATTCATGCCGGCTTCTTGACGACGCGGCACTTCGATACTTCCCTGATGGTGCGTGGGCGCACGTTCGTTGACCGGATGCGGGAGGTGGAGGCAGGCTACCGGAAGGTGAGCCGGGAGCTGACGTTGTCGGACTGGAACAACGAGCCCCACAGCAAGACCGTGCTCGACGGCCTCGCGCAGCTGACCTCGGCGCTGCAGTAGCCTGCCTCCGGGGTGAGGCTAGTCGCGCGTGATCTTCCAGATGCCGTCGGCGAGGTCCTTGTCGGGGTGCTGCACCGTAGCGAACAGCTCCTTCGGGTTCTTGCCGAAGTAGATCCCGGTGGTCTCGGCGCCTTCATCCGTCAGCGAGGCGAAGAGCTCGACGCTGTCGGACGCTCCGTCGTGGTCTCGGTCCTTTTCGGCCCGGAAGATGTCGCTGAAGCTGTTGTCTTCCGTGATCCAGAGGGCGCCGTCGGGGCCCTCGGCAAGGTTGTCCGGGTTGTTGAACCCGGTGACCCCGGCGGCCTTGTCCTCGACCGGCACGTTCACGCCGGCCTCGACGAAGCTGCTGACGGTGAGCTTCGACAGGTCGATCGCGACCACACGCTCCTCGGAAGTGTTGGCCACGTAAAGGGTCTGGCCGATGATCTCGACGTCTTCCGGGCGACCGAATTCGGTGGCGCTCACCGCGTTGGCCGCGGCATCCGCGTCGACGCGCACCTGCGCCTGGTCGAGGGCCACCCATTCGAAGGCGCCGACCTTCTCGGTGAAGGTGGCCTGGTTCCACTTTTGCGCGGCATCCGTCAGCCCGGTGATCTTGAGGGCGTGCAGCCGGCCCTGGGAGAGGTCGCCGCGAACGGTCGGCACGAACTTGAAGATTGAGCCGCCGTTGAGTTCGTCGATGACGATGACGGAGCCGTCGGCCGTGACGTCGATGCCCTCGTGACGTTGCGCTCCGAGCTCGGTGCGCTCCTCGATACGCTCGACCGTGGTCGGGTCGTTCTTCGCGAAGAACAGTTCGAAGACCTTGCCGCCGGTGGTCTCTTCCGTGACGAGGAGGCTGCCCCAGGGGGTCCAGCGGATGCCATCGAGACGGTTCCAGTCCGCGCGTTGCGCGATGACGCTGACCGCACCGGTCTTCAGGTCGGTCACAGAGACGGCGCCGTTCGAGCCGACCTCGTAGGTGTTGTAGAGGAAGCGGCCGGCCTGAGCACCGGTCTCGTTCTGGGTGTTCATGTCATGCAGGTCGTCGACGCCGGGGTAGACGTCGAGCACGGTTTCGTCGTGCACGAGGGTCTGGGTGAAGCCCTCCGGTAGCAGGTACGGCTGGGTCCAGTCGGTGCTGCCCATGCCGTAGGCGGAACCGGCGAGAGGCACGAAATCGAACGGGCCGGTCGCGGCGAGCGCGGCAGGGGCGATGCCGACGACTGCGGTGGCAGTGGCGGTGGCGGTGAGGGCAAAGACAGCGATCTTTTTGCGCAAGGCGCGACTCCTTCATAGGGGGTAGGTACAACGCCATCGAATCTATGAGCCTCATGCTGACGCCCGGAGGTCTCCCGGTCTCCAGCCGGTGTCGGCCCGGTGAACACTCGGTGCCCCCGTCTCAGCGCGTGACAGGAACCAGACTTCACCCGCCGCTGGGTATTCTGGAGCACATGAAGCTGACAGCACTGGCCACCCTGACCCTGGTGGGGGCGCTGGCCTTGAGCGGATGCACCACCGGCGCGCCCGAGACCGACACCACCCCCGCCGCCGCCTCCGCCACCGCCGCTCCGGCCGACGGGGCCTGTGCCGGCGTGAGCGTCGTCGTCGACTTCGGCGCGCTCGACGCCCCCGAGATCACGGACTGCGTCGACACCGCCACCGCCACCGCCGGGACGATCACGGCCAGCACGGTTCTGGCGACCGCCGGTGTGGAAACCGAGGGCACCGTGGAGTGGGGCGACCAGGTGGTCTGCCGCGTGGGCGGCCGCCCGGCCGCCGACGAAACCATCAAGGTGGCCGGCGAAACCCCGTTCACCGAAACCTGCGCGTCCATGCCCGCCGCTGCCGCTTACTGGGCGCTCTGGGTCAAGCCCACCGCCGACGCGGAGTGGGAGTACGCCCAGGAGGGCCTCGGCAGCCTCGAGCTGGAACCGGGCCAGTCCGTCGGCCTCATCTTCACGACCGGCACCGAGACGCCCACCCCCGGAAGCTAATGCTGCGCTTCCGGTTTTCCCCCCTGCGCTCGGCGGCGCTGCTTGCCGGAGCGTTCGTGGGCATCCGGGTGCTCTACCGGGTGGCCTTCAGCGGGGCATCCGGCGGCGGCCTGTTGCTGCTCGACCTCCCGCGCCTGCCGCTCGATGGGCCGTTCAACCACATCGCGTTGTTCGGGCCCGTCACGACCGGAGGCCTCGGCAATGCCGCCCTGAGCGCGCTGCCCTTCGCTCTGGTGATCCTCGGGTTCGGAGTGCTCAACGCGCTCGTCGACGTGCGCCGCTTCTTCGCCCGGGGCGCTAACCGGGGCCCGCTGCGCGCCCTGTCGCGGTCGCTCGTGATCGCCTGGGCGACGTTCCCGGCACTGATCGACGCGGTGCGCCGGGTGCGCACGGCCAGTGCGTTGCGCGGCGAACGGTCGGCACCGGCCCTGCTGGTGCCGGTCTTCGAGCAGACCGTGGAACGGGCGCTCGGCCTGGCTGCGTCCATGGAGTCCCGCGGGTTCGCCGCCACGCGGGCGGCAGCCGGCGAGTGTGAGAAGCCGGTCGTGATGACGGATGCCGCACTCGGCTTCGAGGGTGAGCGCTGGCACCTTGAGGGACTCACCCTCGACCTCGCTCCCGGCACGCTGACCGTGATCGCCGGTTCGACCGGATCGGGAAAGACCAGCCTGCTGCACAGCATGAGCGGTCTCTTCCAGCACTTCGCCGAAGGCACCCAGCACGGTTCGATCGAGGTGGGCGGCGCCGACCGCGCCGCCACTCCCCCGCGCGAAACGGCCGGCTTCGTCGGACTTGTCACCCAGAACGTGCGGCTCTCCTTCGTGGCCGAAACCGTGCCGGACGAGATCGGCTTCGCCCTCGCGGTGCGCGGCATCGCACCGGTCCTCGTGGAGCAGCGGGTGCGCGACGTGGCCGAGCGGCTGGGGATCGAGCATCTGCTCGGCCGCGGCACCTCGGAGCTCTCGGCGGGCGAGGCCAGTCTCGTCGCCATCGGCGCCGCCCTGGTCAACCAGCCGATCCTGCTGCTCGTGGACGAACCTCTGGCCGATCTCGACACCCCGGCGCGGGAGCGCGTGGTGCAGGTGCTCGACCGCCTGGCCCACGAGACCCAGGTCTGCGTCGTGGTCGCCGAGCACAACACCCGGGAGTGGTCGAATTCGGCGGATGCCTGGCTCGAGCTCCGCGGTGCGCGCGTGCATGCGCTCGGCCCGGGCGAGCGGCCGAGTGCGCTGGTCGCGGCGGAGCAGGCGGCGGAGCAGGCGGCACAGCAGGGTCAGAGCACCCTGACCACCCCCGCCACCGGGCCTGCGGGGCCGCTCGCGAGTATCCGTCACCTCACGGTTCTGCACGGGAGCGAGCGGGCGGTCGACGATGTGTCGCTGGACCTCTACGCGGGCGACCTGGTGGCGCTCGAGGGTCGGAACGGCGCGGGCAAGAGCAGCCTGCTGCGCGCGATCGCCCTTTCGGCGACGCGAGGCAGCGTGCTCGTGGCCGGGCGGGACGTGGCGCAGCTGCGCCCCCGATACCGCCGCACGGCTGTGGCCCTGGTGCCTGAGAATTTCGACGATCTGCTCTTCGCCGTCACGGTGGCCGAGGAGTGCCGCCGGGCCGACCGCCGGCTGAAGCCCCCGGCCGGGAAGGGAACCGGGATCGGAACCGCGCTCCGGTTCGCGAACCTACTCGGGCTTGGCACCATGGCGGAGGCGGCGCACCTGATGCGGCGGCATCCGCGGGACCTCTCGGCCGGCGAACGCCTCTGCCTCGTGATGGCCATCCAGCTGGCCGCCGAGCCGCGGGTGCTGCTGGTGGACGAACCGACGCGCGGCCTCGATCCACAGGCCCGGGCGATCGTCGCCGCCGCGCTAGTGCGCGCCTCGAGTGACACGTCGGCGGTCCTGTTCGCCACCCACGACCGCGACTTCGCCCGGTCCCTGGCGACGAAGACGGTCATCATGGCCGCCGGCCTGCTCACCGAACCGGAACCGGTGCGGTCATGAGGCGCACCGGCTGGACGGGCTGGACCGCCTGGGTGCTCGGCGGCGGCAGTATCCTCGCGGCCGCCGGCTTCGCCTGGCCGTTCTTCGCCTCGGCGCTGCCGGAGAACGCCCAGTCGGCCGCGCCGGTCGTGGCCTTCGCGCTCGTGCCGGCCCTGATCGTGGCCCTCGCTCTCACCCTCGACGGGGAGATGTACACGGCCAAGACCGTGGCCCTGCTGGGGGTGCTCTCCGCGGTCGGCGCCGCCGTGCGCATCGCGGGCACCGGCGTCGGCGGCGTCGAGGCCGTGTTCATCCTGCTGATCCTGGCCGGTCGCGCCTACGGGGCCCGCTTCGGGTTCCTGCTCGGCCTGCTCACCATCGCGGTGTCCTCGGCCCTGTGGGGTGGGTTCGGCCCGTGGACCCCGTTCCAGATGTTCGCCTGCGGCTGGGTGGGAGCCGGGGCGGCGCTGCTGCCGCGCATCCGTTCCGCACATATCGGCGCGGCCCGCCTCGAGATCGCGATGCTCGTGGCCTACGGCATCGTGGCGTCCTACCTCTTCGGACTGGTGATGAACCTCTGGTTCTGGCCGTTCGCGGTGGGCTCGGGCACCGACATCTCCTATGCGGCCGACGCCACGCTCGGCGAGAACCTCGCCTCCTTCGCCCTGTACACGCTCGTGACGTCGACCCTCACCTGGGACACCGTGCGCGCCATCACCACCACGGTCGGGATCGTGCTGGTAGGCCCGGCCGCACTGGCCGCTCTCCGCCGAGCGAAGCTGGGCCGGCCAGGCAGGGCCGCCCGACCACCCCAGGCCGAACCGGCTACACCGGCTACACCGGCTACACCGAGAAGTACTTCCCTTCCGGGTGGTGGAACACGAACGCATCCGTCGACTGCTCCGGGTGCAGCTGCAGCTCCTCCGACAGCACCACACCCATCCGCTTAGGCCTGAGTAGTTCGACGACCGTGTGGCGGTCCTCCATCTCGGGACAGGCCGGGTAGCCCAGCGAGAACCGGGTGCCGCGGTACTCGAGCTTGAACATGCCGGCCAGTTCGACCGGGTCTTCGGCACCCAGGCCGAGCTCCTCCCGCACCCGGGAGTGCCAGTATTCGGCCAGCGCCTCGGTGAGCTGCATGGTCAGCCCGTTGAGCTCCATGTAGTCGCGGTATCTGTTCTCGGCGAAGAGCTTTGCCGTGACCGTGTCGACGTTCGCTCCGGCCGTGACCAATTGGAGGGCGACGACATCCGTCTGGCCGGATTCGCGTGGGCGAACGAAGTCCGCCAGGCACAGGTGCCGGTCGCGCCGCTGCCGGGGGAAAACGAATCGCAGGCGTTCGGAATCCACGGTGCCGCCGGAGCCGCCGTCGGGGGCGGGCAGGCCGGCGACCCCCAGCACGCCCGACGGGTCGTCGCCGTGGTGCAGCACGACGAGGTCGTTGCCCTCGCTTGGTGCCGGGAAGTAGCCGTAGGCGACGGAGGCGTCGAGTATGCCCTCGGCGAGGATGCGGTCGAGCCAGTAGCGCAGCCGGGGTCGGCCCTCGGTGTCCACCAGATGCTGGTAGCTCTTGCCGTCGCCGCCGCGGCTGGGCTTCAGACCCCACTTCCCCATGAACGTGGCCCGCTCGTCGAGGAACGTGGAGTACTCGGCCAGCGCGATCCCCTTGACGATGCGGGTGCCCCAGAACGGCGGAACGGGCACGGGTTGTCGGCGACCACATCGGAGCGGGCTGGCATGGCGTCCGGCTCCGTGACGGTGAGCAGACTGCGCTTGTGGATGCGCTTTTTGAGCGGCGGCAGACCCACGGATTCCGGGTCGGCGCCCCGCGCGACGGCGACCAGCGGCTCCATCACCGCCAACCCCTCGAAGGCATCCCGCGCGTGGCGCACCGTGCCGTCGAACAATTCGGCACGGTCCTCCTCGACGTAGGCCCGTCCTACAGCATGGTGCCCATGGCGCCGTCGGCGATGACGACCCGGACGTTCAACGCATCCAGCAGAGCCTGGGCCCGCATCGGTCGCACGGCGTCGGTGTGCAGGGCGTCGTGTGCACGGGGTTCGCTCATCGGCCCAGCTCGACCGGGCCGCCCGCCGCGCAGCTCCGTGTAACGCGCCGTGGCCTCGGGCACCGCAGGGGACGCGACTGCGTCAGGCCGACGAGCCGCCGGCGATCTCGTAGGACCACAGCTCACTGCTGATGCCCATGGGCCGGGCCGGTGCTTCGCCCTCCGTCGGGGCGTCGCCGCGGTGACCCTGCGCGAAAGACGGCGAGGTCAGCCAAGCCTGGAAGGACTCCTCGTCGGCCCAGCGGGTGTCGACCAGCCAGGTGCTGCGACCATCCGTCGGCTTGAGTAGTTCGAAACCCTCGAAACCCGGTCGGTCGTCGACCGCACCGGCTCGGGCGGCAAACCGGAGGGCCAGCTCGTCGCCGTTGTCGCCGGGCACCGTGATGGCGTTGATTTTGATGATCGTCATGGGGTTTCTCCCTCTCGTGGATGCACTGTTTATTCCTCCCATGCTGTCACCCTCGGCGGCAACGACCTCACCCTGCGGGCTCTCGCCAGGCCCGATGCCTATGCTGGTGTCACAATGCGACTCTTTCTGATCCGTCACGGCCAGACGCCCGCGAATGTGCTCGGCCAGCTCGACACCGCTCACCCTGGCCCCGGCCTGACCGAGCTCGGGTTCCGGCAGGCCTCAGTGATTCCGGATGCCCTGCGCCTCGAGTCAATCGACGCCATCTTCGCGTCGACGCTCGTACGCACCCGGCTCACGGCCGAGCCGCTGGCGACCGCGTTGCAGCTCGACGTTCAGGTGGCCACCGGGCTGCACGAGATCGAAGCGGGCGCGCTCGAGGGACTTAGCGACCGAGCATCCATTCGCACCTATTTTGAAACCGTGCTGACCTGGGTCACCGGGGACCTCGCGGCCAGGATGCCCGAAGGCCTGGACGGGAACAGCTTCTTCTCCCGGTTCGACGCCGATATCGCTTCTGCCGCCGCCGGTGCCGACACGGCGGCGGTGTTCAGCCACGGCGCGGCGATCCGCGTGTGGACCGCGGCCCGCGCCAGCAATGTGTCGCCCCTGTTCGCGGGCACGACCGACCTCGAGAACACGGGGATGGTCGAGTTGTCCGGCTCTCCCGAAGACGGTTGGACCCTCGTGTCGTGGGCCGGCCTCAGAGTGGGCTCACCGGGCGGACCGCAGCTGCTGTCGCTCAAGGTGCACTGAGTCCTCCGCCATTGGTTGTCTCGCGCGGTTGTCTCGCGCGGTTGTATTACGCCCGGAGGGCCGAACCAATTCGACGGAGATTTTGAGGAAAAATCCGGTTTTCGGGCTGTTTTGGGGCAATTTGGGCAGAATCTCGGCTCCCCTGCTCTATCCGTCGAATTCGTTCGGGACGAGACGCTACACCGGCCTGACCGACGCCCAGCGCCTGTCCATGATCGGCATCACGCCGATGATCGGGCTGAACGACACGGGAGAGGTCTGCTCGCTCACCGACACGACCAAGGTCGGCAAGTACGCCAAGGCGAACGCGCTGAACTACCTCGGCTGGTGGGAAATGACCCGGGACCAGCCGTGCACCGGCGGGATCGCTGCGTACATGTGCTCCGGGGTGAGCAACCCGCAGTGGTCGTTCTCCCGGGCGTTCGTGGCGGTCACCAACTAGCCGCACACCACTCAGCACCGAAAAGACGGATGCCCCTGCCCGGCCGGGTGGGGGCATCCGTTGCTTCATCGGCTGAAACGGCTACACGTGGTCGCGCCAGCTGTGCTGCGGTGCGTAGCCGAGCATCCGTCGGGCCTTGTCGATGGAGAGCAAGGTGTCGTTCTCGCCGACCTCCCGGAGTTCGACGCCGGGGAAGACCTCGGCGGCCAGCTCGGCGTTCGGCCGGCTCATCACCGTGTCGGCGGCGGCGATGATGAACGCCTCGAAGCCCGGCTTCGCGTTCTGCAATGCCCGCAGCACGGCCTGGGCGCCGTCACGGCCGTCGATGTAGCCCCACAGGTTCCACTTGCGCAGGGTGGCGTCGGCGTCGAAGGCGGGGAAGGCCGCGTAGTCCTCCGGGTCCTTCACGTTGGAGAAGCGCAGAGCCGTGATGCTGAGTTCGGGATCCCAGCGGGTGAGCTGGATCGCCAGCTGCTCCTCGAGGTGCTTCACCAGCGAGTAGGTGCTCTCGGGCCGGGCCGGGTACTCCTCGTCTACGGGAATATAGGGCGGGTCGATGTCGAACGGGAGACCGAGCACAGTCTCGCTGGACGCGTAGACCAGCTTCTTGATGCCCGCCCGCCGGGCCGCCTGGAACACGTTGTAGGTGGAGAGGATGTTGTTGTGGAACGTGGCCACGTCGGGAACCAGGCCGGGAGCCGGGATCGCGCCGAGGTGCACGATGGCGTCGAACCCGCTATGCCGGTCATCGACACCGAGGACCGCGTCGACGACCTGGCCGTAGTCTGTGAGGTCCACGACCACCAGATCGTGGCTGCGGGCACCGTCGCGGTCGAGGTTCAGTACCTCGTGACCCTCGGCGACGAGGTACGTCACGACGGTCCGGCCGAGCTTTCCGCTTCCACCAGTGACAACGATCTTCATGCGGGACTCCTTTGTGTGGGCGGTGCTGCGGATGCAGCGCTGCGGCATCCGTGCCGGGTCTCGGCAGCTAGGACGACACGAACAAGCGTACGACTGCACGGTGGGCGCGCTGTGCGTGCAATGCGCGTGCAACGCGCGTGCACTAGCCTCCAGACATGGAAACGTGGGACGTCATCGTGGTCGGTGCGGGCGTCTGCGGTCTGACCATCGCCCGGAACCTGCAGGAGCGCGGTCGTGCGGTCCTCCTCCTCGACAAGGGATCGCGGCCGGGCGGGCGGCTCGCGAGCCGCCCGCTCGGCGGCCGGTTGTTGAACCCGTCCGTCGACACGGTTCACAGTCACGACGCCGAGGTCACCCGCGAGATCACCCGCCGAACGGGAGCCCGGTTCGTGCCCGACACCGAGGGCTACGCGAAGTGGATGTTCGACGAGCCCGCGGGCGATATCGCCAAGCGGTGGGCGGGCGGCACGACGCTCCGGCGCACCTTCGTCACCCACCTCGCCGTGCAGAATTCCGGTCTCATCCACGTCGTGCCGCACAACTCGGGGGAACCGTTCGGAGGCCGGGCGGTGGTTCTCACAGCGCCGGTTCCACAGAACCTGCAGATGCTGCGCGGCAGCGGGATCGCTGTCGCGCCCGGCCTGCTCGAGGCTGCCTACGACAGGCGGGCCGTTCTGCTGTGCATCGTCGACGGCGCCGACGTCGTGAATGACGTCGTGGGCTGGTCCGCTCCCGACGGAGTCATCGAGACGATTAGAGTCAGGCACCGGGACGATGCCCGACAGGTGTGGCTCGAGGTCATTGCAAGCCCGCTCTGGAGCGAGGCGACCTGGGACGCGGACGCCACATTCTCGCAGGCGGAGCTGCTGGCCGAGCTGATCCGGCTGCTGCCCGGCGTGCGCGTTCTGGACTCAGCGTTGAAGCGCTGGCGGTATGCGAATGCTGTGGTGCCTGCAGATTCGGGGTCGGATTCCACGTTCTTCCGCAGCGCGGACCAGCCCGGCATCTTCGTGGCGGGAGACGGTTTCGGGCGGCTGCACGGGCATCCGTCGGGCATCTCTCGGGCCGTGCGCTCCGGACTGGACGTGGCCCGCGCGCTCGCCTAGCCCGTTTGAGCCCGGCGGTCGAGCTCGACTTCCGGCGGTCGAGCCCGTCGAGACCCGGCGCGCCGTCGCTAACTTCGGAGATTTTGGCGACATGCCGCCCAGGCGCCCAAACCGGCGTTTCCTAAGATTCTCCGTATTAACGTGACGACAGATGCGGGTGGCAGACCCGGTGACGGATGCCCAAGGCAGGCCTGGTCGCTCCCCGCCGAGGCACTGGCCGGGTTCGAGCAGGCCCTGCTGGAGTCGGCCCCGCACCTGACGGTGTCGAACCTCGCCTAGAGCAGCACGCCCCACACCACGTGCGCGGCCAGCAGCGTGGTGCCGAGCGTGACGAGGGTGATCTGCACGATCTCCACTCGGTGCGGATGCGCCCATGCGCCGTGGGCTCGCCGGCCGAGCCAGGCGTTGGTCCAGACCAAGGCCGCCACCGCGAGCAGCGAGAGGGTGACGGTGCGCACGAAGAGTTCGGGCACGTCATGGAGGACCCCGGCGCCGACCTGGTAGAAGGCGATGATGCCCCACGGCACGATGCCGACCATGGCTCCGAAGACGAAGGGCCGGAGCGAGCCGCCGGCCGGTTCACGCTCCTGCAGTGCGAGGAACAGCGTGGCACCCGCCGTGATGGCGTAGAGCGCCACCAGCGTGCCGACCTCCGTGACGCCGTTGAACTGGGCGACGAGGAACACCGTGACCGCGGAGACCTGCGAGTACTCGACCCAGCGCAGCGGATTGCGCGCGGCGGCCAGGCCGCGCCGGTAGCTGCCGGCGACCGTCGGGGTCACGGCGGCGAGACGTAGGAGCGCGGAGAAGGCGAGCAGGACGACGACGGCCACCCCGAGGTTCACGGCGGCCAGGTCGACGACCTGCGCTTCGGCCTGGGAACCCACCGGCCCGCCGGGGAAGCCGGCCGTGACCGGCAGCAGCACCGGGGCGCTCTGGGCCAGGACGACCACGGAGACCAGAACGGCCTGTGCGACCAGGAGGAGTGCGGCGGCGAGGTTGACGCTGCTCAGGCGGGTAGATCGGGCGTCCGTCACGGTGTTCTCCGATGCCGTCGTCATGCGCTCAGCGTAACGGCCGGGGTGCGCCGGCAGCCTCCGGAAACGCGAGAATGAAGGGGTGAGTGACGCCGGCAGCTTCGTAGACGCGACGCTGCAGGCCGAGGGGGATCCGTACCGGGCGGCGGCGCAGGAGCGGCTGGGCAGCGACCTGCGGTTCTACGGTGCCTCGGTCGGCGCGGTGCGCGGAACGATCCGGGACGCCGGCCGCCGGTATCCCGGCCTGACGCACGACGACATCACAGCATTGAGTTCCGAGCTGTGGGCGGTGCCGGTGTTCGAGCGCCGTCTCGCGGCCGTCGTGCTGCTGCAATCGAATGTGCGGGTGCTGGACAACTCCGACCTGAGCCGGATCGAGGGATTTGTGCGAAGTGCCCGCCTGCGCGAGTTGGTCGACCCGCTCGCCGTCGACGTGGTGGGTCCGCTGGTGGAGCGGTTGGATGCGCCGGGCCGGGCCCGGGCAGACGGGGTGCTCAATCGCTGGGCCGGCGACGGCGATCCGTGGTTGCGCCGGGCCTACCTGCTCACGAAGCGTCGGCTCGAGCAGCACCTCTGATCAGTCTCAGAGCCCCGGCAGAACCTGCTCGCGCACCTGCTTGCGCAGGATCTTGCCGAGCATGGAGCGGGGCATGTCCTCGATCGTGACGATCCGGCGCGGGATCTTGTAGGCGGCGAGGTGCTCGCGGCAGTGCTCCCGCAGTGCATCCTCATCGAGCGGCACTCCGGGCTTCAGCTCGACTGCCGCGACGACCATTTCCCCGCCGCGTTCGAGAGCCTTGCCGACGACGGCCGCGTCGACGACATCCGCGTGCAGTCGCAGCACCGCCTCGACCTCCGAGGGCGAGACGTTGAAGCCGCCGGTGATGACGAGTTCCTTGGCGCGGTCCACGATCGTGGTGAAGCCGTCTGCGTCGACGGTCACGATGTCCCCCGTGCGCATCCAGCCGCCGGGGAGGAGGGCCTTCGCGGTCTCCTCGGGGTTGTTCCAGTAGCCCTGGAAAACCTGGGGGCCCCTCAGGAGCAGCTCGCCGGGCCGGCCCTGCACTACCTCCACGGTGGGGTCGTCCAGGTCGACCACCTTCATCAGCGTGGAGGGAAAGGGCACGCCGACCGTGCCGGGCCGGCGGGTGGGGTGGAACGGGTTGCCGAGGGCCACCGGCGACGTCTCCGTCATGCCATAGCCCTCCACCAGCAGCCCGCCCGACACCGATTCCCACAGTTCCACGACATGGTCGGGCAGGTTCATCGCACCCGAGATGCAGTACTTGCAGGAGCGCAGCGAGATTCCGCGCTCCTTCGCCACCACGGCCGTGCGCTCGTAGATCGGCGGCACCGCGCAATACACCGTGGCGGGCGACTTCTTCATGGCGTCGAGAATCAAGTTGGGGTCGAACTTGGGGAACAAGACGAGCAGACCTTGCTTACGGATGCCGTAGGTCAGGTAGAGGGTCATACCGAACGCGTGGAACATCGGCAGGATCGCGTAGAAGACCTCCTTGCGGTACTCGGCCCCGTGCATCCATGCCTCGCCCTGCAGAGCGTTGGAGTACAGGTTGAAGTGGGTGAGCATGGCGCCCTTGGGCTGGCCCGTGGTGCCCGAGGTGTACTGGAGGGCCGCGAGGTCGTCGACCGACGGGCGCGGATGCGCGGGATCGATCGGGAGATGGCTGAGCAGTTCCTTCCACGGGATCGTGCCCTGCGCGGCAATCGTGAGGGCCTCGCGGGATTCGCGCAATTTCTTCACCGGCAGGTGCAGGGCGAGGCGCTTGAGGGTCGGGAACGCCAGGAGCAGGTTCACGGACACGATGTGGTCGATCTCGATGTCGCGCGGGAAGGCGCGAACGGAGGCCACGGACTTGTCCCAGGCGATCACGATGCGCGCCTGGTGGTCCTCGAACTGGTGGCGGAGTTCCCGCGAGGTGTACAGCGGATTGTGCTCGACCACCACGGCACCCAGGCGCAGCACCGCGTAGAAGGCGACGACGTGCTGGGGGCAGTTCGGCAGGATCAGGGCCACCCGGTCTCCCGCTCGCACCCCGAGGTGCCGCAGACCCTCCGCAACCCGGTCGACCTGGTCGCCGAGCTCGGTGTACGTCGTGCGGCGCCCGAAGAACTCGAGTGCGGGGTGGTCACCGGCCTCGGCCACGGCCCGCTCGAGCATCGCCACGAGCGACTCCGTGGGGAGCTCGATCTCGGCCGGGACGCCCGGCTGATAGTTCTTTACCCAGGGTTGCTGCTGCGTTGTCGACATGGTCTTATCCTCCCGCACGAACGGGGCGCACTCTCCGATGGATTACCGTTGTAGTATGCACACCCCTGACACGACCCCCACGCAGAGCGAGGCAGATACTGCCCGCGACACGAAAACCTTCGCCGACCTTGGGCTCAATGATTCGATGCTCAAGGCGCTCAAGGACGTCGGGTACGAAACTCCCTCCGCCATTCAGGCCGCCACCATCCCCCCGCTTCTCGCCGGGCGCGACGTCGTCGGCCTCGCCCAGACCGGAACCGGCAAGACTGCCGCGTTCGCGCTGCCGATTCTTTCGCGCCTCGACCTGGCGCAGAAGACCCCGCAGGCACTCGTGCTCTCCCCGACCCGTGAGCTTGCCCTACAGGTCTGTGAGGCATTCGAGAAGTACGCCGGTCATATGCGCGGCGTGCACGTGCTCCCCGTCTACGGCGGCCAGGGCTATGGCGTGCAGCTCTCCGCGCTGCGTCGTGGGGTGCACATCGTCGTCGGTACGCCCGGCCGCATCATGGACCACCTCGAAAAGGGCACGCTCGACCTGTCGCAGCTGAAGTACCTGGTGCTCGACGAGGCCGATGAGATGCTCAAGATGGGCTTCGCCGAGGACGTCGAGACGATCCTCGCCGACACCCCGAACGACAAGCAGGTCGCCCTGTTCTCGGCGACCATGCCGCCGCAGATCAGGCGGATTTCGAAGAAGTACCTGAACGACCCTGAAGAGATCACGATCAAGAACAAGACCACGACCTCCGCGAACACGACCCAGCGCTACCTGATGGTGTCGTACCCGCAGAAGGTCGACGCGCTCACCCGCATCCTCGAAGTGGAGAACTTCGAGGGCATGATCGTCTTCACCCGCACCAAGAACGAGACCGAACTGCTCGCCGAGAAGCTGCGCGCGCGCGGCTACTCCGCCGCTGCCATCAACGGCGATGTGGCCCAAGTGCAGCGCGAGCGCACCGTCAACCAGCTCAAGTCCGGCAAGCTGGACATCCTGGTCGCAACGGATGTCGCCGCGCGCGGCCTCGACGTCGACCGCATCAGCCACGTCGTCAACTACGACATCCCGATCGACACCGAGTCGTACGTGCACCGCATCGGCCGCACCGGCCGAGCCGGCCGCAGCGGCGCAGCGATCAGCTTCGTCACGCCGCGCGAGCGACACCTGCTCAACGCCATCGAGCGGGCGACCCGCCAGCCGCTGACGCAGATGCAGCTGCCCAGCTTCGAAGACGTCAATGTCACCCGCCTGGCACGCTTCGACGACGCCATCACCGAGGCCCTCGGCCAGTCCGAACGGATCGGCGCCTTCCGCGACATCATCGGTCACTACGTCGCACACCACGACGTGCCCGAAGCGGATGTCGCGGCGGCCCTGGCGGTCGTCGCCCAGGGAGAGACTCCCCTGCTGCTCACCCAGGCGGATGCCCGCGCGCAGCGGCCCGAGCGTGCCGACCGCGGCGACCGGGCAGAGCGCGCCCGCGCCGACGCCGGTCGCGGCGACCGCCGTGACGAACGCGCAGAGCGCGGCGAACGCGTGGAGCGGGTGGAACGCCGCCCCCGCGACAACAACCGCGCGATGGCCTCGTACCGCATCGAGGTCGGCAAGCGCCACAAGGTGGAACCGCGCCAGATCGTCGGCGCTCTCGCCAACGAGGGTGGCCTGAGCCGCGAAGACTTCGGTCACATCCAGATCAACCCGGAATACTCGCTCGTCGAGCTGCCGGCCGACATGCCGGGCGACGTGCTGGGCCGACTGGAGAACACCCGCATCAGCGGCAAGCTCATCGAAATCCGTGCCGACGGCGGCGGACCGGTCCGTCGCGAGGGCCGCACCGAGCGCCCGCCGCGCCAGCCGCGCAGCTACTAGGCACCTGCCTCGGCAGGGCACGGGGTATCCGCGATCCGCTACCCTGCCGGGGGCTATCCAACTCTGGTGCAGAGTGCAATCGTCGTCGGCGAACCACATGGTTCCTGACGAAGGAGATTGACATGTTCACCAGTTCCGAGGCCTTCAGTTCGTTCTCCGTTGACGACATCGACAAGGCAAAACGCTTCTACGGTGAGACCCTCGGTCTCTCCGTCACGGAGGGCATGATGGGCAACCTCGAGGTTCGGCTCGGCAACGGCGCGCAGCTGTTCATTTACGTCAAGCCCGATCATGTGCCGGCGTCCTTCACCGTTCTCAACTTCATGACCGACGACGTCGAGAAGACGGTCGGCGAGCTCAACGCCCGCGGCGTGACCACGAAGATCTACGGCGATGCGGATCTGGCCGACATGCCGCCCAACGACGAGAAGGGCATCATGCGCGACGAAGAAGACCGGGCCCAAATCGCCTGGTTCACGGACCCGGCCGCCAACGTGCTGGCCGTGGTCGCGGAATCCATGTAGCGGTGTACCCGGTGATCTGGAACGGGGAGACCAGCCAAAACATCATCGGCCGTTGGAGACCTTCGTCGGGAGCAGACCGGAACTCGGCGGTCTCAGCGCGCAGGAACGTGACCTCCTGAGCACCACGGTCTTCCGGGCAGTGGAGCGTCGGTGCGACTGTTGGGGGTTTGACTTCCTGTGGTTGCCGGTCGGCTCGACCCTCTGGCGCCCTGACGGTGTCAGCGGCTCCGCGTCGCCGGGAACAGCGGCTTGCAGGTCGTGCAGACCTCGCCGTCCTCACCGTTTACACTCCGATCGTCGACGGCACGGTGCTCGATGCCCAGACGCTCGAGCAGCGCCCACGCCAGCAGCGCGATCGCGGCGACGGCGACGACCGGGCGAACGGCGGCCGCGATAAGTGGAACGGCCTCCCGCAGTTCGGTGGTGAGATAAACCGCGATCAGGCCGAGCACGGGCCAGCGCACGTCACACCGGGTGGCTTCCCCGCCGATCGGGGCATCGAAGTAGCTGGCGACGACCAGGCCGATCAGCCCGGCCCCGACGACCGTGACCGCATAGGCCCAGACGGCACCGGGGAACATCAGTGATCCGCCGGCCACGGCAACGGAGCCCGAGGCGAGTGTCAGCGCGGTCAACGCCGCCGCCGCGATGCCGGCTGCGACCATCCGTCTTCGGCGAGGCCAGATGCGGAGGTCGGTGAACGTTCTAGAGATTCTCATGGTGTGGCTGATTCCTCGATTGTCAAGAGGGTTGATACCCCACGGGGTATTTTATACACATGTAGTCAGACCCGACAAGGCCAGATGATCTGCGCAAGACCATGAGCCGGCTCAAGCGCGCCCAGGGGCAACTCGTCGCGGTGATCGCCGCCGTCGAAGCAGGCACCGACTGCCGGGCGGTCGTCACCCAGCTCGCCGCCGTCTCCAGCGCCATCGACCGCGCCGGCTTCACGATCATCACCTCCGCGATGAAGGAGTGTCTCCCCGACCAGGGCGACACCGTTGACAAGAAGCCCCTCCACGTGGAGGAACTCGAGAAGCTGTTCCTAGCGCTGTCCTAGTCGACAAGCGCCACCACGGCCTGCACGGCCACATAGACCGCGACGATCAGAACCAGAACGGCGAATCCGCGTTTCAGCACAGTGTCGGACAGTCCGCGGGCGAGCCGGCCGGCGATCAGCGACGCAGCCATGGCCGTCACGGCGAACGCACCGGTCACGGCCCAGTCGATCTGCACGTCACCCAGGTGCGCGGTGAACCCGGCCAACGAGTTGATGACGATGATGACCAGCGAGGTTCCCACGGTCACGCTCATGGGCAGGCCGAGCACGAGGGTGAGCGCGGGCACGATGAGGAAGCCTCCACCGACTCCGAGCAGCCCGGTCAGGAAACCGACCACCGCGCCGGTGGCGAGCGCGCGGGGCAGGCAGCTGCGCCACCTGATCTCCCCGCCCGGGAGCGCACAGGGGCCGCCGCCAGGTCGGGGCGGCATGAACATGCGGATGCCGGCGATCACCATGATCACGGCGAAAATCAGCAACAGAACTCCCGGGTTAAGCAGCCGGTTGACCATGGTGCCCAGGTAGGCGGTCGCCACCCCGGCCGACCCGACGATGGTGGCCAGCCGCCAGTTGACGCCGCGACGCAGCCGCGGGAGCACGGCGACGGCGGAGGCCGCTCCGACAACGATCAGGGAGGTGGGGATCGCCTCCTCCAACGGCAGCCCGACCCCGTAGACGAGGGCCGGCACGGCGATGATCGCCCCGCCCCCACCGACCAGGCCCAGCAGGGACCCGACGATGAGCCCGAGGACGAGGGCCGCGATGATCACGGGCGCTGAGGCAGAACAGTGGGCAGCCGCTCAGCAGTCCACTCGAGCATTCCGCCCGTCATCGTATTCGCGTCGAATCCCGCGGCAGCCACGTAGTCGGCGGCGCTGGCGCTGCGACTCCCGCTGCGACAGCCCAGTCTCACGGGTCGCTTCGGGTCCAGAGCTGCGGTGTTCTCCGGAATCGTACTGAGCGGAATGTGCCGGGCTCCGGCGATCATGCCGTCGAGAAGCTCGGGGGTTTCCCGCACTTCGACGATCTGCGCCTCGGCCAGGCGGCTGAAGACCTGCTGCGGGGTGAGTTCCATTATGAGTGCCTTTCCAGGGACAGATTGGGGCGGAATGGTGCCCACAGAACCAGGAGGACTCCGGTCAGCGCGACGACGCCGAACAGGACCGCTCCCAGAAGACGATGGGGAGCACCAGGGCCGCGTACCAAAACAGGCCCGGCGTGAGCACCCCGGGCAAAAACGGAGAGACTGATCGAGACGACAGTGTCGAGGCCAGAACCGAAGAGCACACCGATCGGCAGCATCTTCCAGGGACGGTCCACGAGCCGGGACTGCGCTTCTCGGCCGGGTGGATCGCCGTTCGCTTTCCCGGCATGGGGTTAGACGGTCAGCTCGGCCAGGGTGAGTCCGGCAGCCGTGGCCTCGTCGAAGTTCCCGTCGACGTGCACGACCTCACGGCCGGCGCGCTGCAGAAGGCTGGCGGCGACCCCGGCACGGTAGCCGGAACCGCAGTGCACCCAGATTGTGCCGGCCGGGATCTCCTCCATCCGGGAGAGCAACTCGTGCAGCGGAACATTCACCGCACCGAGCAGGTGGGAACCGGCGAACTCGTCGGCGCGACGGGTGTCCAGGAGGACATCCTGTTCGGCGCGGCCCTGCAGCATCCCGACCCAGCCCACACGCGGGTAGGTGGCGACCGGGGCATCCGGGGCCAGGGCGTGCGGCTCGGTGCCGATGGCGGCATCCGGCGAGTCGATGCCGATGCGCGACAGGTCACGGATGGCGTCCTCGACGTCTGCGCGGTCGCCGACCAGGGTGAGCTGCTCCTTCCAGGGCAGAACCCAGCCCAGGTAGGTGGTGAAGTTCGAGCCGTTGCCGTATTCGAAGCTCACGGCACCCTGCAGGTGGTTACTCGAGAACGCGACCCGGTTGCGCAGGTCGACGACCCACTCCCCCTCGGCCAGGCGCCGGGTGAGCTCGACGGCGTCGAGGGACTCGGGCACCTGCAGGTTCGGCGCGCCGGGACCCTGCGTATTCGCGGGGGCCATGTGCGCGTAGTAGGAGGGGTAGGCGGTGAGGTTGGTGATCAGGTCGCGCACGAAGTGCTCCTCATCGGAGTCGGTCAGGGCGTGGTTCGCCGTGAGCTGTTCGCCGATGGTGGATGCTCCGGCGCCGGTGGCCGGGCCGCTGGAGCAGAAGGAGCCGAACCCGTGGGTCGGGAAGAGCGCGGCGTCATGCTCGGCCTTGTGCACGAGCCGGCGCACCGAGGCATACTGGTCGTGGGTGAGCGCGACCGTGTCGGTCGTGGCTACCAGGTCGGTGCGTCCGACCGAGCCGAACAGCAGGCTGCCGCCGGAGAAGACCGCCTCTTCGCTGCCGTCGCTGACAATGTAGGACACGTGGGTGTGGGTGTGCCCCGGCGTGGCCACCACGGTGACGGTCAGGCCGCCGACTGGGAAGACCTGGCCGTCGGTGACCGGCTCCCGCTCGAAAGTGACGGAGTCGGCGGCGTTGACCAGGTACTTCGCGCCGTGCACCCGGGCGAGCGCGAAGCCGCCGGTCACGTAGTCGTTGTGCAGGTGGGTCTCGGCGACGTGGGTGATGGTGACTCCGGCCTCGCGTGCCGCGCTCTCCACCCGGTCGGTGTCGCGCTGCGGGTCGATGACCAGCGCGACCGCGCCGTCGTGCACCAGGTAGCTGCGGTCTCCCAGCTGCGGGGTTTCGATAACGATAACGTCCATGGTTCGAAGTCCTCCAAGTCTTGCGTGCGTCGTGCTGACGTCTTGCCTGCGTTGTGCGTGCGATCGGATCGCACATTGGATACGATACCCCCAGGGGTATCTGAAAAGCAACCTGTCGGGCCGCTCCGGGCGTCGCCCGACGCTTGACCAAAATACCCCATGGGGTATATTCTGGAGTCATGGCAACCATTGACACCACCGAGAAAACCTTCGACCAGACCATCACCGACAACTCCATCGTGCTGGTGGACTTCTGGGCGGCCTGGTGCGGCCCGTGCCGCATGTTCGCACCCACCTTCACCGCCGCGTCCGAGAAGCACCCCGACATCGTGTTCGCCAAGGTCGACACCGAGGCCGAGCAGAGCCTGGCCGCCGCCGCGGGCATCCGTTCGATCCCGACGCTGATGGCCTTCCGCGATAAAGTGCTGGTGTTCTCCCAGCCCGGCGCCCTGAACGCCTCCTCACTGGAAGAGGTCATCACCGCCGTGCGGAGCCTCGACATGGACGAGGTGCACGCCAGCATCGCGGCACGCCAGGCCGCCGACAAGGCGTCTGCCTGACCGGCCTCTCCGCCTTACCGACTCCCGGCGACGCCCCCCAGGCCGGCCAGTCGAACCCGAGCGGCATGGTCATGGGCACGCTGACCGAGGACCGGAAGTCAGAGCTCGCGGCGATGAGCGAAGAAGAGAAGCTCGCGTACGACCTGTACGCCGCATTCGACGCCCAGTACGACCCGGCGCTCTCTACCCGCATCGCCAAGTCGGAATCCAAGCACCTGGATGCCGTGTGCACCCTCCTGGAGCGGTATGAGCTCACCGACCCGACCGTCGGACTGGAGGCCGACGAGTTCCTGACCGACGACACCCAGGACCTCTACGACACCCTCCTCGCCGAGGGCTCGGTCAGCGTGGACACCGCTATGGAGGCCGGACGTGCGGTCGAGGAGACCGACATCGCCGATCTGACCATCGCGGTCGAGGGCGTCACCGCCCCCGACGTGCTGAAGGTCTACGAGCGACTGCTGGCCGCTTTCGAAAGCACCTCGTCGCTTTCGGCGGCTAAGCACCGGCAACACCGCGAAGGGCACCCACGCTCGTGGGTGCCCTTCGCGGTGTTGTGGGTGGTGCCGGTGTTGCGGGCACTACGGGGTCGTGACGATCGGGAGACCGGTGGAGACGGTGGCGGCAGACATGGCGCCGGCATCCGTCACCGAGGTGAACCCGAGATCGGCCAGACGGGCCGCCGCGGCGGCCGAACGGCTGCCCGAGCGGCAGTACACGACGTAGTCGCCGTCGGTCGGCAACGCCGCAACCTGGCTGTCGAAGTCGGATGACTGCACATCGATGTTCAGCGCGTCTTCGAGGTGACCGGCGGCGTACTCCCCGGGGGTGCGCACGTCGATCACGACGGTGCCGGCCGCCATGGCGGACTCAGCCGCCGGGGCGACCGGAGCGGAGCACGCGGTGAGGCCGAACAGGGCGGCACCGGCCAGGACGAGTGCTGCGACGAGGTTCTTCATGCCTAGTTGCAGGTGCAGCGCTGAGCGGGCGGGATGTCGGCCATGACGCTGTCGACGTGCTCACCGCAACCGGTCCAGGTGATCTTGCCGCAACGGTTACAACGAATGGGGCTGCACATAGCTGACTCCTTCTCGATTCACTGAAAGTATCAGTATACCCCCTAGGGTATCCAGAGCGCCACCATCGGCCTCGGTCTCTTTCCCGACAGCCCTTGCCCCCAGACCACGGCCCGCCCGAACGAATTCGACGGAGATTTTCCGATTTTCGACCTGTGTGGGCCACAAACCGGGCTCCAGAGCCAAAATCTCCGTCGAATTCGTTAGGGGCGATGGGCGGGGTGCGAGTCGCGGGCGAGCTGAATGGCCAGTTCGCCGAGGGCGGTGATGGTGTGGTCCGGTGCCGCGAAGAAGCTGGGGTAGATCTCATCGGCGCGGTTCAGCCACGCAGTGCGGAGGCCTGCCTGCGCGGCCCCGTGGATGTCCCAGGGGTGCACGGCCACCAGGAGCAGGTCGCCCGGCTTCACTCCGCAGACATCCGCGGCGTAGTCGTAGGCGGCCCGAACCGGCTTCCAGGCCGGGGCGTCCTCCACCGTGAGCAGAGCCTCGAACTCCCCTCGGAGACCCGCGCGGGTCAGGAGGGACTCGGCCACCTGCGCGGATCCGTTGGAGAAGGTCACCAGGCGCAACCCTGCACTTTTCAGATCACGGATGCCGTCGGCAATGTCCGGATGCAGGCTCAACGTCTCGAAGCCGTCCATCACGTGGCGCACCGAGTCGTCGAGGCTACGGGTCAGGTCGACGTCGCGGAGGACCCCGCGCAGGATCTCGGATCCGATCATGGAGAATTGCGCGGTTCCTCCCGCGGCGGCGAGGGCGAAGCCGTCCCGCAGCAGCGAGGCGAACCAGACCCGGGCCAGGTGGGCCGGGGCTCCGATCTCCACGAACCGGGCGCTCAGCGGGGACATATCGGAGAGGGTTTCGTTGACGTCGAAAACGATTACTGAAGGTGTGCTGTTCATAGTGATTTCCTTTGATTGGTGCGGTTCTGCCGCCGTGCCTTTCCCGCGAGGAACACCCCAGCCACGGTCAGGGCTCAGGTGGTCCTCCTGTCAAAGCTTTCTTCCGCGCAACACCCTAGTCGCGCGGGGAGGGATCCACCGGGGTGGCCTCCCCTCCGATCCCACCTGGGTCGTCGATCTCGGCATATTCCCGGTCACGATCCGGCTCGCTCAGGGAATTCTTCTCAAACGAAGAAGAATCCCAAAAGTTCTGCCGGGAATCGTGAAGAAGACCGCTTGTTATTGCAGCAGTCTTCAATTAGCAGCCGATAACGGGCCGCCGGAAGCCGTCCAACGCTCTGCACAATTCAACGTCGAAGGAATGCACATGACCATCTATCAAGACGACACCCAGGCTGTCGAAGCTCTCAAGAACGCGGCCGGAAGCAGCTGGGACGCGATCAACCCTGAGTCGGTCGCCCGCATGCGTGCACAGAACCACTTCAAGACCGGCCTCGAAATCGCCCAGTACACCGCCGACATCATGCGCAAGGACATGGCGGAGTACGACGCGGACTCCTCCGTCTACACACAGTCCCTCGGAGTCTGGCACGGCTTCATCGGCCAGCAGAAGATGATCTCGATCAAGAAGCACCTGAAGACCACGAACAAGCGCTACCTGTACCTGTCCGGCTGGATGGTCGCTGCTCTGCGAAGCGACTTCGGCCCGCTGCCCGACCAGTCCATGCACGAGAAGACGGCCGTTCCCGCGCTGGTCGAGGAGCTCTACACCTTCCTCCGCCAGGCCGACGCCCGCGAGCTGGACCTGCTATTCACCGCCCTGGACGGGGCCCGTACCGCCGGCAACGACGCCAAGGCCGCGGACATCCAGGAACAGATCGACAACTACGAGACCCACGTCGTGCCGATCATCGCGGACATCGACGCCGGTTTCGGTAACCCCGAGGCGACGTACCTTCTGGCCAAGAAGATGATCGAGGCAGGCGCCTGCGCCATCCAGATCGAGAATCAGGTCTCGGACGAGAAGCAGTGCGGCCACCAGGACGGCAAGGTCACCGTTCCCCACGAGGACTTCATCGCGAAGATCAACGCCGTGCGGTACGCGTTCCTCGAGCTCGGCATCGACAACGGCATCATCGTCTCGCGCACCGACTCGCTCGGTGCCGGCCTGACGCAGAAGCTCGCCGTGACCTACCAGCCCGGGGACCTGGGCGACCAGTACAACTCCTTCCTCGACGTCGACGAGATCACCGAGGCCGAGTTGGGTAACGGGGATGTTGTCATCAAGCGCGACGGCAAGCTGCTGCGCCCCAAGCGCCTGGCAAGCAACCTGTTCCAGTTCCGTCAGGGAACCGGTGAGGCCCGTTGCGTTCTCGACAGCATCACCTCGCTGCAGAACGGCGCGGACCTGCTCTGGATTGAGACGGAGAAGCCGCACGTCGCCCAGATCGCCGGAATGATGAACGAGGTTCGCAAGGTCATCCCGAACGCCAAGTTGGTCTACAACAACAGCCCGTCGTTCAACTGGACGCTCAACTTCCGTCAGCAGGCGTACGACAACCTGCTCGCCGAGGGCAGGGACGTGTCGGCCTACGACCGCGCGAAGCTGATGAGCGTCGCCTACGACGAGACCGAGCTCGCTCAAATCGCCGACGAGAGCATCCGCACCTTCCAGCGCGACGGCTCGGCCGAGGCCGGCATCTTCCACCACCTCATCACTTTGCCGACCTACCACACGGCCGCGCTGTCCACCGATGACCTGGCCAAGGGCTACTTCGCCGACCAGGGCATGCTCGCCTACGTCAAGGGTGTGCAGCGTCGAGAGATCCGTGAGGGGATCGCCACGGTCAAGCACCAGAACATGTCCGGCTCCGACATCGGTGACAACCACAAGGAGTACTTCGCCGGCGAGGCCGCCCTGAAGGCCGGCGGCACCAACAACACGATGAACCAGTTCGAGGAACCGGCACTGAGCCACTAGCCCGAGTTCTGCAGAGGTCGCAATGAAGAAGCCCCAGTCGCAGAACTGGGGTTTCTTCGTTGGCCCTCCACCTTGGCCGGCAGGCTGAGGTTGTGCCAATCCTTGCCCGCAAAGGCTTCCACCTGCTCGTCGCCCCCTCGGGGCTGGCCAGACGCCTGCCGATGCCGATGCCGATGCCGATCGAGCGTCGGTCACCGAGGCCCCGTCCTTCGCCTCGAGCAACCACCTCACGACGCACGAGCCAAACCCGCGGCGAGCGGGGTCGGCGGCTTGCCGGTGAGGCACGCGAGGTCACCGGTGGTCTCACCGAGCAGGCCGTCACGGATGTCGGTGTCGAGCCCCACAACAAAGCCCACCAGGCCCGCGTCGAGTCCGAATCCCGTCAGCATGTCCGCGTGCGCGGCCGGGGTGAGGTTGCGGAAGGTGACGTCGCTCCCGATGAGGGTGCCGATGGTCGCCGCCAGCTCGTCGAAGTCTCAGGCGTGGTCGCCCGGGAGCCCGAGGTCTGACCGGCCAGTACGTCGTCCAGCAAGGCATCCGCATATTCGGGGCGGCTGGCCGTGTGCTCGGGAGCCAGCAACCGGGCGGAGGTCGTGGCCTTGGGGCACTCGTGTCGACACGGAGTTGGGCCACGCGCTCGCCATGCGACTCCTGCCGTTCTGGACTGGATCGCCGGCAACGCCGTGTAACACGTGCACGCGAAATCGCGGATCCCGAGTCAGAACGGCGCAGGCTCGTCGCGGTCCGCCTGCCGTACGGTCTTCTCCGGGGAGGGCAACTTCTCCGCCCGACGCATGCCCGAGAACGCGACCGCGACCGCGACCGCGACCGCCCAACGATGCTGGCGCGGCGTGGTTGCTGATGCAGGGTCATACGCAGCTCGCCCGACTATGCTGACCGCGGCGGCAGCGAGTTGCCAATGCGGAAACGGCGGTGACGGTGAAGCCTTCGGGGTTCGACCTGGATGCCCGGTTGCGGCGCTACCCGTGGGTGTCGCGGGCCATGAACGCGGAGGCCGTCTACGGCACTGTGCTGACCGCGGGTCTCATTTCCGCGTTCTCCCTGTACAACCCCGGCCTGCCGGCCCTCATCGCCCGTACCGTGGGAACCGTCCTGGTGTTCTGGGGCGCGCATGTGTACGCCGAGATCGTCGGCAATCGGGACCTGAGCTGGCGGGAGGCGGTCCGTGAGGCGCTGCAACGCTCAGCCGGGCTGTTATGGGCGCTCATCGTGCCGGTAGCCTGCCTGATCCTCGCCGCACTCCTCGGGTGGTCGATAGATGCGGCCGTAGACCTTTCACTGTGGGCTGCTGTGGTCACCCTCGCGGTGCTGGGTTGGTGGGCTGCCCGGCAACGGCAGGCCGGTTCACGCGCGAAGCTCGCCACCGCGGCGGGAACGGCGGGCATGGGCTTGGCACTGATCGCACTCAAGGCGCTCGTGCACTGAGCGGGGCGCGACCGCCGGCGACGGCGACGGCGCTCCGGTCAGGCGCTGTCGTCTTCAGCGAGAAGCCTGTCAATCTGCCCCATGGCCTGGCGCATACCCTCTTCCATACCCAGCTCGGAAATCTGTTGCATTTGCTCGAGGCTCGCAAACGTCGACACCGTGGTCATGCGGGTACGACCGTCGGCCTCCTCCAGAGTCACCACGGCCCGCACCGAGCCCATCTCGAGAATCGGGTCACCGTTCTCGTCGGCGAAGCCGTCCTCGAATTCCAACCGGCGCGGCGGCTGGATCAGCGTGGTCACCCACCAGCCGGGCCCCTTCTCGCCGTCCGGGCCGGTCATGTAGTAGTTCGACCGGCCGCCGGGCACGAAGTCGTGCCGCTCGAAGGTGGCCGGCCAGGTCGGCGGGCCCCACCAGCGCTCGAGCTGACGCGGGTCCTCCCAGAGCTGCCACACCCGCTCCGGGCTCGCGTCGAAATCCGCCACGAAGGTGAGCGTCAGCGCCTCGGTGTCGGTGTTCGAACTGATGACGGTCATGATTTCTCCTTCGGGGTTTTCGCTTTCTGGTCTCAGAACAGGATGTCGCTCATGTCTTCCGTGGTGAATACCCCGTGGGTATGAAGACAGGGACAGATCGACGGCACGGAGGGCACCTGGCCGTTCGAGAAGTGCACCGGCATGCCGTCGGGTGCGATGGGCAAGGTCGTGGCGATGACCGGTCCGGCTCGAGCACCGGGCCTAAAAACCGACCACGCGCAAGCGCTGCGCGACCGCCGCCTCACCGTAGGGATAGTCGGAAACGACCGGTGAACTGAGTGCGCCTAACAGTTCCAGGTGCTCTGGGCTCAGTTGCACGTCGGCCGCGGACAGGTTTTCCGCGAGCTGCTTCACACTCCGCGCCCCGAGGATGACCGAGGTCACCGCCGGTTGCACCTCAAGCCAGGCAAGGGACACCTGCGCGCTCGTGGCACCGATCTCGGCTGCAACCTCAGCGACGGCGTCGATGATACGCCAGGTGCGTTCCTGCTTGTTGCGCGGACCCCAGGCTTCCATCCCGCGCGCGGGATCCTCACCGAGGCGCGTTGCTCCGGTGGGGTCCGTGTCGCGCCGGTACTTACCCGACAACCAGCCTCCGCCGAGGGGCGACCAAGGGAGAAGCCCCAGGCCCGCGTCGAGTGCGGCCGGCACGATCTCCGATTCGATTTCGCGCACGAGGAGGCTGTACTGCGGTTGCAGGGTGACCGGCGGCGTGAAACCGAGCGCCCGCGCCACGTACACGGCCTTCGTCAGCTGCCAACCCAGAAAGTTGGAGAAGCCGTAGTAGCCGATTTTCCCGCTCCGGATGGCGTCGTCGAGAAAGCGCAGGGTCTCCTCCAGCGGCGTCAACGCGTCCCAGGCGTGCAGTTGATATAGGTCGACGTGATCCGTGCCCAGCCGGCGCAGCGAATCGTCAAGTGCCCGGTTCAGATGCCGGCGGCTGGTTCCCCGATCGTTGGGGCCGGTGCCCATCGGAAACCTGCCCTTGGTCGCGAGAACGATCTGCTCACGCTCGGTCGGGTGCGAAGCCAGCCAGGACCCGATCATTTCCTCCGAGACCCCGGAGCTGTAGACATCCGCGGTGTCGACGAAGTTGCCGCCTGCCTCTACATATGTGTCCAGAAGTGTGTGTGCCATCTCCTGATCGGCCTCCGCGCCGAAAGTCATGGTGCCGAGGGCGTAGGTCGAAACGACCGCGCCGCTGTTGCCGAGTGAGCGATATTCCATGTGCGATTCCTGTTCTTTTTCGAGGCGGAGTGCCCGAGACCCTGCCATCAGTCTCACACGCTCGACTACGTCGATACCGCCCGTCCGTTGACCTGAGGGCCACCCCGGGCGACCCTGTTCGACACCCATCGATTCCATGCCTTCTTCACCACCAGCACCGTCGACACCGTCGCCGCCGACACAACCCACCGCACTCACGCCACGATAGCGCTCGTGAATGCCGACCTTAGAGCAGTTCCTTGGCGCACCTGCCCGAGCACTGGCCCTCGGAGAAACCCAGGACGGCCCTGTTCGACCAGAACTTTCGACCGCGACAACCCGACCCCACCTGACCAAGCAGCGGACACCGGCATCAACAGGAACACCAGCGGAACACCCCGGGCCGCGAGACCCGGACCGCATCCGCGCCTGAAACTCTCAAAGCCCCCCACAAAACCGATATCAGAATTCCCTCACAAGCCAGCCGGTGGACTTAGGCTAAGCAGCCGTGCTCGTCGGCCGTGCGGCGCGAGTCCTCACGGTCGAGCCAGTCTCCCAAAAGCTGTCTCTCGGTCGCGGTGAGCACGGTTGTGTCGGCTAAAGACGCTCGAAGCCGCACAGCAGCAGTGACCGCAGCGGACCCGACTGTCGGTCCGGCGTCGTTCAGTACAGATGCGAGTACCGCTTCACGAGTGCGATGGGATACCTGGAAGGTCGGAAGCGTCGAGCATCCCGGCTTTGGCTGCGCGGTGGAGAGGACCGGCGAGAGTGGTTGCTGCCGCCACAGAAGCGGGAGTGGTTTGACCTGGCCGCGATCCGCTATATGGCGGGTGGCTGCACACCGGCCGCGCGGCTGACGGCACGCGTGGACACTCCATCACGCCCGACGTTGACAAGGAGGGTCGTCGCGGCAGCGATGAGCCGAGCGCGGGTCTTGCGCCCGGTGTGAGTCAATTCCTTTTGCACATTCCGACGGTGACAGACGGCAGTTGGCGGCAGCCAGGGTCGTGATAATGTGCCAGTGGAATCAGTGTACGTAACTACTGAAATCTGAATCTCCCAGACCCAGCTGAAGGATCCCTGAATGGATTTTAGCAGACGTCATTTCTTGATCGGCTCCGGAGCGGTGTCATTACCCCTGCTCCTGTCAGGATGCGGTTTCGCGCCGCAGCAGTCAACCTCTACGGCCACGGGGTCAAAAACGTTGACATTCACTACGTGGGGAACAGACGCGGAGCTCGCAAGTTTCGCTCGTGCCATCGCGTCGTTCGAGGAGGCTAACGCGGGAACGAAGATCGAGCTGAACTCGGTTCCCTACGGACAGATGTTCACCAACATTGATGCCCAGCTGCAGGCGGGGAATCCGCCGGACATCTTCCGCGTGCCGTATTACACGTTTGGCAGTTACGCCGGTCGGGACCAGCTTTTGGACTTGAGCCCGTACCTGGAATCCGGATTTTCCGATCGCTTCACCGACGCGGCCTGGGCGGCCGTGCAGGGTAACGATAAGCCGTTCGGGGTGCCTCACCACACCGATACCTCAGTGATCCTGTACAACAAAGCCATTCTGGAACTGGCCGGGATCACGTCGGTTCCCACCTCTCTCGACAGCGCCTGGACGTGGGACGAGCTGTCCGAGGTCGCCGCGACCCTGCGTGCCGCCCAACCCGCAGAGGCCTACCCCATGGCCTACAACTGGCAGGGTAATGGCGTCACCCGCTGGCTTAGCCTGCTCTTCCAGGCGGACGGCCGGTTCCTGGACACGAACCTCACCGACCCTGCGATCGACTCGGCCGCAGGGTTGGCTGCCCTGGAATTCTCGTCAAGCTTTTTCACGAAGAACTTCGTCCCGCCGAACAACACCATCAAGTCGGCCACGTTCGCGAGCGACACCTGGTATTCGCAGACCTCGGCGATGGTTTGGTCCGGTGCGTTCGCTATCCCGGATGCCACAAACACACTCGACTTCGAGTGGGGCGCGACGTTCGCGCCACGTGGCAAGCGCGGTGGGGGCGACTTCGGGGGGAATGCGCTCGTCGCCACTGCGGGCACCGCCAACCCGGAGCTCGCCGCAGCCTTCCTTGACTTCGTCACGGGCGGCACGCAAATGCGCGACTTCTGCGAGACCGCCTCACTCCTGCCGACCCGTAAGGATCTCAGCGAATCGGGCATCGCTTTCGATGTACGTCCCGAGCTCGCCCCCATCTTCCTCAGCCAGGCTTCAACGGTGCGCGCCAAGGACTCAAGCCAGGTGGCGTCCCCCGACATGTCGAGAATCATCACCGTACTCCAGGACAACCTGGAATCGGCCTTCGCCGGTTCGACAAGTACCGGAGACACTCTGAAATCAATCGCAGAAGGGATCGCCCAAACCACGGGCAATTCGTGACAAAAGTCGCCATCGTGCAGGACCGCGTCGCGGGCACCGTTGCGCCGTCGCTTACGCTTCCAAGGCGCCCGGGGCGTCGTAATAGTAAAACCGTGCGCGAGGCACTCGCGGGGTGGCTGTTTCTGACCCCGAACATGCTGCTGCTTTGCCTATTCGTGCTCGTGCCGCTCGTGTGGACCGTGGTGATCAGCTTTCAGGAGACCAACGGGTTCGGGGTCGGTGAATACGTCGGTGTCGCCAATTATGAGCGCCTTCTTGGCGATCCGCTCTTTTGGAGATCCACGGCGAACACCCTGCTGTTCACAATCATCGTGACGCCTCTGTCGATGGTCCTTGGCCTCGGCGCAGCCGTGCTATTCAACTCGGTCCTTCCCGCCCGAGGCGTGTTCCGTTCCATTCTCATCATCCCGATGGCTATCTCGGGCGTCGCCACCGCACTGATTGGTGTACTCGTTTTCAACGAGAACAACGGCATCCTCGACAATTTGATCCGATTTATCGGACTTCCGAGCGTTAACTGGCAGTCCGGTGGATTCGCCGCGTTCGTGTCTGTTGTTCTCGTGACGTTGTGGTGGAGGGTCGGATTCAACATGCTCATCTACCTGGCGGGCCTTCAGAGCATCGGCCCCGAACTCTATGAAGCGGCCGAACTGGATGGGGCGGGTTTCTGGGTCCGCTTCCGGAATGTGACAGTGCCCCTGCTTGGCCCGTCGTCATTCTTTCTGCTCATTCTGAACGTCATCTATTCCTTCCAAGTCTTCGACATCGTGTTCGTGATGACCGGCGGCGGGCCACAGAATGCCACATCCGTGCTTGTCACCTACGCCTATGACACGGGTTTCGTGACTCGCGACCAGGGTTACGCCGCCGCTATCGGTGTCGTGCTTCTTCTCGTAACCTTTATTTTCACTGCGGTACGGTGGCGAACCAGCCGCAGCCGGGACCTGGTCGAATAAGGACACAATCGTGACAACATCCACCCTCTCGCCAGCGCCGGCGACCCGCAGGCAGAAGACAACTAGATTAGGGGCGCCGCGCTCGCGCAGAGGCTCGCGACGGGGGCTCGTCGCCCGCATCGTTGCGGCGATCCTCATCAGCATCGTTGTGCTGTTCCCGCTGTACTGGATGCTTGTAGTCGCGTTCTCATCGCGGTCCGAGCTGCTGGGTGGCACACTGCGTCTCTGGCCGCGTACCGTGACAGTCGGAAACTTTGAGCGCGTCCTCGCAGGGTTCCCGATTGCCACATGGTTTAGCAATTCCATGGCGATCTCGATCACGGTGGCAGTTCTCACGGTGCTCGTCAACCTGTTAGGCGGGTATGCCCTGTCGCAGCTCAAGTTCCGCGGTTCGAACGTCGTTTTTCTCATCGCCCTGACAACGTTGATGATCCCCGTGCAGGTGATTATGGTGCCGCTGTTTCGGCTCGTAACGAACCTCGGGCTTTACGGCAGCTACTGGGCGGTCATCCTGCCCACGGCCGCGAGCGCTTTCGGGTTGTTCCTCGCACGCCAATTCATTCTCTCCATCCCGCGCGACCTGATCGAGGCGGCGCTCATCGACGGGGCTAGCCACTTTAGAGTGTTCACGAGTATAGTTTTGCCGCTCTCAAAGCCGCTGATCGCTGTGCTGTTCTTCATGACGCTGCTGCAGTCCTGGAATGATTTCGCCTGGCCACTTATCGCCCTCAAGCAGAACGAACTCTTCACCCTGCCGATCGGCCTGCTCTACTTGCAGGGCCAATTCGGGTCGGATTTCGGTGCAACGATGGCGTTCGCCCTTATCAACGTGGTGCCCATGGTGGTGCTGTTTCTGGTGTTCCAGCGCTTCTTCGTGCAGGGATTCGCGCGCAGCGGCATCAAATAGGTGTGGCTTGTGAATTCGTCAAGTATCCGACCCGATGTGGCCGGGCTGGGACCGGGTCGAGGCGGCGATCCGCCCGACGTTGCGCGCCTCGATGAATGCTGTTCGTGGCCGACCACGATGACGTCGGCGCTTCGGGTCCGGCTGCGGCATCCGCACGTGTCGAGCCGACCATTGTTTTTGAGTCGAGCACGCTGGGTAAGCAAGCGTGGCCGCGGCATCCGCGGGCCAGCACCAACCTGGCTGATCACCGTTCCGCGCTCGAACTGGTGGGCGCTGGTCTGCTCAACCCGGAGAACCGGTGGCAACCTGTGAAGATCCACAACAAGGCGACGGAGGTGGACGCATGATCGTGCTGCTCTCGCTGTTCTTCAACGATGGTCGAGCGAAAGTCGAACTCGCGGTCGCCCACGGAAAACGCGGGTTCGGCGGTCGCTAGGCGCTGCGTGAACGCCAGGACGACCACGAGGCGGCACGAGCAGTTTTCGCGTGCCGCAGACTCGGCGACTGAACGGCGTTCGCCGGGGTCTGCGATGGGTCTAGCCGATACGAATGAGTTTCTTGTTCACGAATTCGCTGGCACCGTAGCGTCCGAGTTCGCGCCCGAAGCCGCTTCTTTTCACTCCGCCGAACGGTAGCTCCGCGCTGCCGGCGTTGACGAGGTTGACGTAGACCATGCCGGCCTCGATGCGGTCGGCAACCCGCAGTGCCTGCTCGGGATCGGTCGTGAACAGGTAGGAGCCGAGCCCGAACGGAGTGTCGTTCGCGAGGGCGATGGCTTCATCTTCTGAGCCTGCCCGGTAGACGAACGCTACGGGGCCGAAGAACTCCTCGTGGTATGTGTCGTTGTCTCGCGTGACATCGGTGAGCACGCCAGACGGGTAGAAGTTACCAGACCGTTTGCCAGTGCCCGCCAAGGTCGCTCCCTGTGCGACTGCACGCTCGACCTGCTCCGCGAGATGTTCGGCCGCGTCGAGGGACGAGAGGGGTCCGTAGTCTGCCCCGGGGACGGTCGGGTCGCTGGGAGAGCAAGCCAGGATGGCGGCGGTGAACTTCTCCGTGAACTCATCGTAAAGTTCATCGATCACGATAAATCGCTTGGCGGCGTCGCAGGCCTGCCCGCCATTGCGGAGGCGACCGGCAACGGCGGCATCCACTGCGGCGGCCATGTCGTCGGTGCTCAGCAGAATGAACGGGTCTGATCCGCCCAGCTCCAGCACGACCTTCTTGAGGTGACGACCGGCCACCTCGGCAACGGCCGCGCCGGCGCCCTCCGAACCGGTGAGGGAGACGCCCTGCACCCGCGGGTCGGCGATGATCGTGGCGACCTGCTCGCTGTCCGCGTACACATTGGTATAGGCACCAGCCGGGAAGCCTGCGTCGTGAAAGATTTGCTCAATCGCCGCGGACGACTCCGGGCACTGCGACGCATGCTTGAGGATGATCGTGTTGCCTGTCATGAGGTTCGGTGCGGCGAAGCGCGCAACCTGGTAGTACGGGAAATTCCACGGCATGACACCGATCAGCACACCGAGCGATTTGGAACGCATGAACGCGGAACCCTCGCCGCTCAGCAGGGTGATTGGTTCGTCCTTCAGAAATTCCTGCGCGTTGTCGGCGTAGTACCGGTAGATGTCGGCGGCGTAGTCGACCTCGCCGAGCGCTTGATCGACGGGCTTGCCCATCTCGCGCACGATCATGGCCGCCAGCTTGTCACGGCGCTCCTCATGCAAATCGCCGACCCTGCGCAGGAGTGTGGCCCGCTCGTTGGTTGAAGAGCTGCGTGACCAGCCGCGGTGGGCCTCATCCGCCGATGCGATAACCTGCTCGATTTCATCAGCAGAAAGCTGGGCGTAAGTTTTGATGGTTTCGCCTGTGGCGGGGTTGACAACGGCATGGTGGCTCACGAGCCACCTCCTTTCACGGTAGGACTATGTTCCGGAAATTGGCACTGATACGAGCCAACCATGTTCGCGGGATTTGTCAAGGCGAATGAGGCCAGCGGAAGTTGCGGCGGCTCGTTTCGTCTCGGTGTGGTCTTCTTAGCCTGAATCCACGGGTCGACGTGGGATTTTGACGGCGCGATATACCAAGAATACCCAGCTGATCAGGTAGATAGAACTTGTCTAGAGTATAAATTTACCAAACAGATGAGCATCTTGTAGATGCAAGCTACCCACACCAACCGCACCGTTTCTGCATCATTTACCGACCCGAATCTTGTGTCGGGCGCTGAGTTGGTCCCGATCATGAAATTGGCCGCCCGAGCGGGGCTGGCGACCCTGGCCGATCAGTGGCTGACCGTCCCCGCCGACAAGGGTGCCAACGCCGGCTTGAAAGTCACCTCACTGGTCGGAGGGATGGTCGCCGGCGCAGACTCGATCGACGACCTCGCGATTCTTCATCACGGCGGCATGCGGAAGGTCTTCACCAACTGATACGCGCCGTCGACGTCGGGGTCGTTCCTGCGCGAGTTCGCGTTCGGTCACGTCCGGCAGCTCGACGCCGTCGCCTCACGCTTCATGCGGGGCCTCGCGCCCGAAACCCCACTGCTCGTGCACGACACCGACGGCTACATCTTCCTCGACATTGACGACACCATCATCGAAGTCCACGGGTACCAGAAGGAAGGCTCCGGCTACAGGTACTCCGGCGTGCGCGGCCTCAACGTGTTCCTCGACGCGCTGAAAACTGACGTGTCAGTGCCGATCATCATCAGCGCCGATCATCATCGGTCAACGGCTCCGCCGCGGTGCGTGCGGGTCACAGCGCGGCGCCGCCCGTTTGATCCGTGATGCCCTCGCCACCACCAAACGGCTCCACGGAGCCGAAAAAACGCGCGTGCTCCTCCGCGCCGACTCTGCCTGCTACGGTCACGCCTCAATCAGTGCGGCCCTCACAACCGGTGCCGACGTCTCCGTCACCGCCCGCGTGAACCCCGCCATCAAACGAGCGATCGGAACGATCCCCGACAACGCCTGGACAGCGATTGCGTACACCAACGCGATCTATGACAACAGCACGAAAACGTGGATCACGTAGCACCGAAGTCGCCGAGGTCCCGTTCACCGCGTTCACGTCCCGCAAGAAGGCCGAGAACATCACCGGACGCCTGGCTGCCTCGTGTTCGCGGGGCGTGACACGGCCGGCAAGGGCGGCACTACCAACGCACCACCGCGCAGGTGAGCCCCCGGTTCTTCCGAGTCGCGGCACTTGCCGTTCCCACTGAACGCGAGAAGTCCCAGCTGTACATCCAGCGTTACCTGGAGCATTTCCCCGCAGCCGGCGAGCTGGTCCTCTTCGACCGCAGCTGGAACAACCATGCGGGCGTGGAGCGGGTGATGGGTTTCTGCACTCCGGATCAGACCGAGCACTTCCTGCGGATGACGCCGCTGGGCGCTTTGGTATGTCGCGCATACCGACGACAAGAAGAGGGTTCGCCTCGACATCATCAGCCACCTCCTCAGCCTGGTGCCGTACGTGCCGTTCCCTGGGCTCGACATCAGGCTCCCCCAGCGCCAGAAGCGCGGTGACTACCGGGGGCCGAAGCTGACGGTTCGACAGATTCCGACCCCGTTCATAGTCACGTCGCGATGCCCGTCGCGATGGGGAGCCGGTGATGCAAGCCACAACCGCAGCATCCACTGCCCCGGTGCCGGCCATCGCCTGAACCAGCTTTCCTGAACTAGCCTTGACCTGCACGGTCCAACGGCGGGTGGGGGTAGATGTGACATTGCTTGAAGGTGCGATCATCCTGATCGCCGGGCTGGCCGCGGGAGTCATCAACGTGGTCGCCGGCGCCGGAACACTCATCACCTTCCCCGTTCTCCTGGCGTTGGGCGTGCCGCCGATCACGGCGAACGTGTCCAATACCGTGGGTCTGATCCCTGCGTCCATTGCCGGCGCCCACGGCTACCGACGCGAGTTGCGGTCGCAGTGGCGCCCCGTAGCTGTGATGGCGATCTTCTCCGCCGTGGGCGGCATCGTCGGCGGTCTGCTCCTGCTCGCCCTGCCCGCACAGGCGTTCGCCGGCGTCGTGCCCTTCCTGCTGCTGCTGGCCGCGGTGCTCTCGGCGATCCAGCCTCGGGTGGCCGGCTTCGTGCGACGTAAGGCGCCGGCGGCACCCGCCGGCACACTGCTGACCAAAACGGATACGCGTCCCCTCACCCTCGGGCTCATTCTCGGGGTGCTCGCGACGGGCGTGTACGGCGGGTATTTCGGTGCCGCCCAGGGGGTCGTGCTGCTCGCACTGCTGGGCATACTCTGGTCCACCGACATACACCGGGCCAACGGGACCAAGAACGTGCTCGCCGGAGTCGCGAATATCGTTTCGGCGATCATCTTCATCTCCAGCGGGACCGTGGACTGGAGAATCGCTCTCCTCATCGGCATCGGCTCCGCCGCGGGCGGCTGGCTGGGTGCCCGTATCGGCCGCACGCTCTCCGCGCCGGTACTGCGCACCATCCTGGTCGTGGTCGCGGTGACCGCCGCAGTGGTGCTCTTCCTGAGCTAGGGGGCGGAGCCGCCCGGGCCCGGCGCCGAACCAATTCGACGGAGATTTTGAGGCAGCGCGCAGTTTTGGGCAGATTTGGAGCCGTTTCGGCCCAAATCTCCGTCGAATTCGTCAGGGAGACCGGATGCCGCAGTCTGGCGCGGGCGGGTGGCGCGCCACCGTCTGAGACGGGCGGCGCGCCACCGCGTGTCACCTGAGGATGCGAATGAGCTTCTTGTTGGCAAACTCCGCGATGCCGAAGCGTCCCAGTTCACGGCCGAAGCCAGATCTCTTCACTCCACCGAAGGGCAGCTCTGCTCCGTCGAGGAGCGAGCCGTTGATGAAGACCATCCCGGCGTCGATCTGGTCCGCCACCCGCAGGGCCTGTTCCGGGTCGGTGGTGAAGAGATACGAACCCAGGCCGTACGGGACGTCGTTGGCCACCTGCACGGCCTCGGCCTCGTTCGCCACGCGATAGACGGCGGCGACCGGGCCGAAGAACTCTTCCCGGTAAGCGTCACTCTGAGGGGACACATCGGTCAGGACCGTCGGCGAGAAGAAGGCGCCCATGCGGTTTCCCCGCGCGGTGACGGTTGCGCCCTGGGCTTCGGCGCGCTGGAGCTGTTCCTCGAGGCCCTCGGCGGCACCGAGGGAGGACAGCGGGCCGAGCGTGGTGTCCGGCGACGTGGGGTCTCCGGGAACGTTGCCGGTGATCTTCGCTGTGAAGCTCGCCAGGAAGGCGTCGTACAGGCCGTCGATCACGATGAAGCGCTTGGCCGCGTTGCAGGACTGGCCGGAGTTGTCGAGGCGAGCGTCGACGGCGGCGTCGACCGCTTCGTCCATATTGTCCGTGCTGAGCAGGATGAACGGGTCGGATCCGCCCAGTTCGAGCACGACCTTCTTGAGGTTGCGGCCGGCGACCTCCGCGACCGCCGCACCCGCGCCTTCAGAACCGGTCAGCGACACACCGCAGACACGGGGGTCCGGAATGATGATGTCGGAGATCTGAGCACTGGAGGCGTAGACGTTGCGGTATGCGCCGTCGGGGAAACCGGCATCCGTGAAGATCGCCTCGATCGCGGCAGCGGACTCGGGGCACTGCGAGGCGTGCTTGAGCAGGATTGTGTTGCCGAGAACCAGGTTCGGACCGGCGAAGCGGGCGACCTGGTAGTAGGGGAAGTTCCACGGCATGATCCCGACGAGCACTCCGAGGGAGGCGCTCCGAATGAACGCCGAGCCTTCACCACCGAGCAGCTCGATCGGTTCATCGGCGAGGAAGGCCTCGCCGTGGGTCGCGTAGTACGAGTAGATGTCGGCCGCGAAGTCGACCTCGCCGAGGGCCTGCGCGACGGGCTTGCCCATCTCGCGCACGATGAGCTCGGCCAGATTCTCACGCCGCTCGGTGTGCAGGTGCGCGACACGCTGCATCAGGGCCGCGCGCTCGGCGACCGACGTGCGGCGAGAGAACTCACTGTGCGCACGGTCTGCGGCTCCGATGGCCTCGGTCACCTCAGCATCGGTTGCCAGAGTAAAACTCGGTCCGCTGTCCCCGGTGGCGGGGTTCGTGACTGTGTACTTGTTCATATTTTCTCCCCAAGCTTGCTTCGTTGACGCCGATCAAGACGGGACCGCTGCTGCCGGAGCCGGTCGCGCCCGTGTCGTTACAGTCTGCCGCTGTCAGGGGTTTTGGCCAGCCATTTTGGTGAACTTTTTCGGCCTTCCGGGTCTGTCACCGGATTGCGTTCAACTGTCAGGCGGCACAACCCGTCGGCGTTTCAGTCGAGGCCGCGAGCGCAAAGCGCCGCGAGCTCGGCGCGGGGGTGCTCGGCGCGGGGGTGGTCAAGCACGTCGTGCACGCTACCAGCCGCCCTGCAGCACCTCGTCGAGTCGGTCGACGAAGAAGTCCGCGCTCTCCCGACTCAAGCACAGGGGCGGCTTGATCTTCAGCACGTTCTGCCTCTCCGAGGTGGGCTGCACGATCACGCCGAGCTCCAGCATCCGTTCGCAGATGGCGGCGGTCTCGCTGACCGCCGGCTCCAGGGTGTCCCGGTCGCGCACGAGTTCCACCCCCATGTACAGGCCCAGGCCGTGCACCATCCCGATCAACGGATGCCGTTCCGCGAGTTCTGCAAGCCGGCCTGCCAGGTGCCGGCCGACGGCATCCGCATTCTGCTGGAGGGATTCGTCCCGGATGACGTCGAGCACGGCCAGCCCCGCGACGCAGCTGACCGGACTGCCGCCGGCCGAGGAGAAGAAGTTGCCCTCCCTGGCCAGGGATTCGGCGATGTCCCGGCGGGTGAGCACCGCGCCGAGCGGGTATCCGTTGCCCATCGCCTTGGCCACCGTGAGGATGTCGGGCACGACGCCCTGCTGCTGCACGCCCCAGAAGTGGCTGCCCAGCCGGCCGTAGCCGACCTGCACCTCGTCGGCGATGCACAGCCCGCCGCGTGCACGGACCTGCTCGTAGACACGGGCGAGGTATCCCGCCGGGGGCACGACGCCGCCGGCATTGCCCAGCACGGGCTCGCAGATGAACGCGGCCAGGTCAGCCCCCGGGCCGTCCGGATCGGCCAACAGCCGGGCCAGGTCGGCCGCGTACTCCCCTGCCGCCCCGGCACCGCGATGCGTCCCGCGATAGGAGTTCGGAACATCCGCGATGTGCACCCAGTCGGGCCGGGAGGCCAAGGAGAAAGGGTTGTCGTAGGCCGAGGTCGACACCGCGTCGGAGGCCGACGTCCAGCCGTGGTAGCCCTCTCGTAAGGCGACGACGTTGCTGCGACCGGTGTGGATCCGGGCCAGGCGCAGGGCCAGGTCCACGGCCTCGCTGCCGCTGTTGACCAGAAGCACGGTGTCGAGGATGGGATCCGGTGATGTCGCCACGATGTGTTCGCAGAGGTCGGCCAACGCCGAGTAGAGGAACCGGGAGTTCGTGTTGAGCAACGCCAGCTGATCGCTCACGGCACGGGTGAACCGGGGGTGGCTGTGCCCGATCACGGCGACGTTGTTGACCATGTCAACGTAGGAGCGCCCGTGAGTGTCGATCAGCAGTTCCTGCCAGCCGCGTTCGATCTGCGGCGGCCGTTCGTAGTACTTCTCCTGCGCCGCGGCCATCATGGCACCGCGCCGGGCCAGTTCGATCGCCGGGTCGACGACGGATGCCTGCGGCGCCAGCCCAAGCAGCCGCGCCGGGTCCGGTGCGAGGGTTGCCCACGCGGCGGCCCGGGAGGGCTGGGTGAAGTGCGGGACCGGCAGACCCGGGCGAGCGAGCTTCTGCACGGTCACCCGAGCAACCGGGCTCGCGACGCCCACGGGCTCCCCTGCGGCGATCGCGGTCCCCGGCACGAGGTTCGACACGATGCCGCCGATGCGCAGCCCGAAACCGGCCAGCGTCAGAACCAGAGTGTCGCCTCCGATCTCGGTGACCGAGGCAGCCGCGGGCGCGACGATCACCGAACCGGCAGGCAGGTAGACCTCGGTGAACAGCGCGAACGTGTCGGGTTCCCGGCGCGAGTGCGGCGGGGTTCGGGTGAGCCGGAACTGGCCGTAGGGGGCGACGGCGGCGCTGCGTCGGGCGAGGGCGGCCTGCGCGAGCCGCCACTCGGCATCCGTTGTCTGCCAGAGGCCGTCGGCCAGGGCCGGGCTGGTCACGGTGAAGTCAAGCATTTCGTAGTCGCCGTCGGCGAGCGCGGGGATCATCGGCACGGTCGTGTGTTCGGGCACGGTCGTGTGTTCGGCACCAGTGTGCGGCCGCCGACCGAGCGCCTGCCGGATGGCCGCGTCCGCTTCCTCCCAGCCGATCGCGCTGGCTGCGGCGAAGACCTGCCACTCGGCGTCCATCCGGTGCCTCGCGTAGTCGTTGTCCGCGTCGATCTGCACCTGCTGCTCGCCGCTGGCCACCAGCACCGCCCCGCGGAGCACGATCAGCGGCCAGAGCGCGGTGATCTCGGCCTCGGTCAGGGGAACGACCTCGTCGAAGGCGACGATCGCCTCGAGGGCCGCCAGCGGATTGTCCGGCATGTGGTGCAGAACGGATGCCGCCGTGACCGCCAGCTCCGCGACCAGCCACCCGGTGGCCAGATCGCCGAAGTCGATGACCCCCTCGGGCACGTGGTGGCCGTTCGGCAGCACCCGGCAGATCACGTTGTCGTCGGTGATGTCCCCGTGGATGGTCTGCAGCCGCAGCACGGAGGCCACAGCCGCCAGACGTGCGGCGGCGCTGTCGGCGATGGCACGGAGCTGATCCCTGGTCTCTTCCGCCGGCACCCAGCGCATCAGCAGGTCGATCACGGTCTTCGCGTTGCGCAGGTCCCACTGCAGCGTGCGGTCGAGGCCGTCCGCCGCGAAGTCACGCAGGTGCAGCGACGTGGTGCCCGAGAGCCGGCCGAGCGCCCGGACCACCGGCGGGGCCAGATAGCCCCGCGCCTCGAGCGACGGGCCCTCGAGGAAGGTGAGTAGCCGCACCGGGAGGAGGGCGGCATCCGTTGCGTGCCAGTGCTGGCGGCTGAGGCCGTTCAGCCCCCGCACGGGCTGCGGCACGCGCATGCCGTGCTCGGTTAGGAACACCATCACCGCGTCCTGCGCGGCCAGCTCGGCGGCTGAGAAGGCCGGGTTGTCGACCTTGAGCACGTAGCGCTGCGTCGCTCCCCCCGCGGAGTCACCGGCGGAGTCACCCGCGGAGTCACCGGTGGCGGCACTGGTGGCGGCACCGGTGGCGGCACTGGTGGCGGCACCGGTGGCGGTGATCAAAAAGTTGCGGTCCTGCTGGCTGCCGAGCTCGCGGGCCGTGCCGGTGATCCCGAAGAGCGAGGACGCCATCGATTCGGCGTCGGCCGCGGTGATATCCGGGCGCACGAGCCCCTGGCCGCTGAAGAAATCAAAACCAGGCACGTCGACGCTCCTCGCAGATAGTGCAATGAATCCTGCCAGTTTGGCACCAGGGCCGCTCGTTCTGTGCGCCCAACGCTCAGTTCGCGCGCAACTCGGAGCCCGGCGGGCAGAGATGACATCATCGAGAGAGACAGCGTCGTCGTCACAGACCAAGGGACGCGAGCGAACACTCGTGGATTCCGGGAACGAACAACGACCGAAAGCCGCCGCAGTGAACCACTTAGCAGAGCCCTCCGACATCCGACTCATCGTTTCAGACATGGATGGCACTCTTCTCGACGACGACGGCAACGTGCCCGACGCGTTCTGGGCGCTCCTCGACGACCTCCATCGGGCCGGGATCCTGTTCGTGCCGGCCAGCGGACGCCAGTATCAGACACTGCACGGCATCTTCGGCGAGCACGACGGACTCATCTACATCGCGGAAAACGGAAGCAACGTGGTGCAGGACGGCATCAGCATCGACGTCGAACCCGTCATGTCCGAGATCATCGCCCCCATCGTGGACTGGGTGCGCGGCACCGCCGCCACGGGTGCCGACCTGGGGCTCGTCGTCTGCGGCGCCCGGAGCGCCTACATCGAGCGCAGCGACGAGCGCTTCGTCGACCAGGTTCGCCGGTACTACGCAGCGGTCGAGGTCGTAGCGGATGTGCATGCGGCCGCCCTCGACGATGTCATCTTGAAACTGGCGATCTACGACCCTGCCCGCGCCGAACAGCGAAGCGGACCGGCCTTGCGCGGCCTGGGGCTGCCCGCGGAGGTCGTGGTCTCGGGCGAGAACTGGGTCGATGTGATGCGCCAGGGAGCGAACAAGGGTCGAGCGTTGGAACGGCTCCAGCAGCAGCTCGGCATCAGCCGGGCCCAGACGATGGCGTTCGGCGACTACCTCAACGACGCCGAGATGCTCGATGCCGCCGGGCACTCCTATGCCATGGCCAACGGCCACCCGAGCATCCTGGCGCGCGCCGCGAACATCGCGCCGTCGAGCTCGGAGGCCGGCGTGGTCAGCAGTATCCTCGCCGCCCTACCGCACCTGCAAAGTGCGCACGTGACCGCCTGATCGCCCGGTAGCTCCCTGCCGCGCCTCCGTCCCGAACGAATTCGACGGAGATTTTGCCCATAGCGGGCCCGAACACGACGGAATGGCTGTTTTCGACGAGAATCTCCGTCGAATTGGTTCGCCGCCTCTCCTCTAGTCGTGGCCGGCCGGATGATATATGATCCGAGAAGCGATAATAGAACTTTGTGTTCGATTATCGAACACGTCAGGACATGCACGCTACGACAGTGACGTCCGATTCACCCACGCAGAGCCCACAAAGAAGTGAGGAAGCCGTGCAGTTTCACCACCACGGATACGTGTCCACCGATCCCCGCATCCAGGATGCCGCCGGGGTCGGCCTCAATCGCCCGGGCGAGCTCCCCGAGAACGTCGACGTTCTCATCGTCGGAACGGGCCCAGCCGGCATGATCACCGCCGCGCAGCTCTCCCAGTTCCCCGGTATCACGACCCGCATCGTCGAGCGCCGCGGTGAGCGCCTCGCAATCGGGCAAGCCGACGGCATCCAGGCCCGCAGCGTCGAGACCTTCCACGCGTTCGGTTTCGCGGAACGCATCATCGCCGAGGCCTACCGCATCACCGAAATGGCCTTCTGGACACCGGACCCCGCCGACGTGACCCGCATCATCCGTTCGGCCCGTGCCGTGGACGACCCCACCGGCATCAGCGAATTCCCGCACCTGATCGTCAACCAGGCGCGTGTTCTCGACTACTTCGCCGAGGTGATGGCGCACTCCCCCACGCGAATGGAGCCGGATTTCGGCTTCGACTTCCGCAGCCTGGAGAACACCGACGAGGGCGAGTATCCCGTCACGGTGACGCTCGTGCACACCACCGGGGAGAAGCAGGGCCAGGAACGCGTCGTGCACGCCAAGTACGTGGTGGGCGCCGACGGTGCCCGCAGCGCTGTGCGCGACTCGATCGGCTGTACGCTCGCCGGCGACCAGGCATTCCACGCCTGGGGCGTTATGGACGTGCTCGCGGTCACCGACTTCCCGGACATCCGCATGAAGTGCGCGATCCAGTCCGAATCCGGCGGCAACATCCTGCTCATCCCGCGCGAGGGCGGATACCTGTTCCGCATGTATGTGGATCTCGGCGAGGTGGCCGCTGACGACAACGGGGCAGTGCGCACGACGACGATCGAGGAGATCATCGCGAAGGCCAACGGCATCCTCCACCCGTATACCCTCGACGTGAAGAATGTCGCCTGGCACAGCGTGTACGAGGTCGCCCATCGTCTCACCGATCGGTTCGACGACCTCCTCCCCCACGAGATCGGCACACGCACCCCGCGGGTGTTCATCACCGGGGACGCCTGCCACACGCATAGCGCCAAGGCCGGCCAGGGCATGAACGTGTCGATGCAGGACGGCTTCAACCTGGCCTGGAAACTCGGCTACGTGATCGAAGGCCGCAGCCCCGAATCCCTGCTCGGTACCTACTCTGCCGAGCGCCAGGTCATCGCAAAGAACCTGATCAATTTCGACAAGACCTGGTCGACCCTGATGGCGACGAAGTCGGAGGACCTGGAAGTTCCACTGGAGGAGTTCTATACGAAGACGGCCGAGTTCCCGTCGGGTTTCATGACGGAATACCCGCCGTCGATGCTGACCGGCGAGGCAACACACCAGCACCTCGCCACGGGATTCCCGCTCGGCAAGCGCTTTAAGTCCGCCCCGGTGGTGCGCGTCGGCGACGCCAACCCCGTGCAGCTCGGACACCACCACCGCGCCGACGGCCGGTGGCGCCTGTACGCGTTCGCGGATGCCGCTGTGTCCGGCGATGCCTCGGCGCTGACCGAGTGGGCCGAGTGGATTCGCACCTCACTCGAGTCGCCGCTGCTCGCGTACACCCCTACCGGGAGCGACATCGACAGTGTCTTCGACGTCAAAGTGGTCTACCAGCAAGAGCACACCGGGGTGGACATCGGCCGGGTTCCGGGCGTTTTCCTGCCGATAAGAGGACCCTTTGAGCTGATCGACTACGAAAAGCTCTATGCAACCGACCCGGCGCACGACATCTTCGAGCTGCGCGGGATCGACCGCGGCGGTGCCGTCGTGGTGGTGCGCCCGGACATGTATGTGGCCAACGTGCTGCCGCTGACCGCGACCGCTGAGCTCGCGGCGTTCTTCCGACAGATGTTGCTGGTGCGGTAGCCGCTCCTGCGTTAGCCGCTCCTGCGTTAGCCGCTCCTGCGGACACCTCAGGCAGCGAGAACGGGTGACTCGTCGCTTTGAGCTGCGCTGTTCGACGATTCACCCGCTCTCGCAGCTAGTCGGCGGACGGCCTCTGCCGCTGCTTCTTGGTGGCCGACCGCTGTTGCTTCGCGGCGAGGTGCCTTCGGCCCGAACCACGAGTGGGTTTGGTCGGCCGGCGGATGGGCGCATCGGGAGCCAGGCCCGCGGCCACGATGTCGGCGAGCTTCGCCAAAGCGAGCTCGCGGTTGCGCAGCTGGGAGCGCCGCTCGGACGCGGTCACGGTGATCGCCCCGTCGACGAGGCGTTTGGCGAGGCGGGCGAGCAGGCGCATCCGCTGGTCGTCGGAAAGCTTCTCCGACTCGGCAACGCTCCAGATGAGCTCGACGCGGCTGTCGGAGGTGTTCACGTGCTGGCCGCCCGGCCCTGACGACCGCGAGAACCGCCAGCCGAGTTCGCGCTCGGGAATAATCAGCGCGGGCGACACCTCCAGATCCATGTGACCAGCGTGACACGATCTTGGGGTTGGTGTCGGCTGGAGTGCTCCGGTGGCCAAACAGCACCGTGATCGCGCCTGTCGAACTGTGGGGGCACTGTGCGCCCGGGTGGTGGCGGACGAAGCCACGTTCCTAGGAGGCGGTGGTGACCCGATTTCGGGAAGGCACGTTGACGCTGGTCGAGCCCGCCGAGACCGGTGAGCGGCTGGCCGGGTTCCCTCCCCCAGGCCGCCAGGTGCGGGTGGGGTCGAAGCAGTAGGGTGCCCTGACTTCGGGTGTGCCCCGGATCATGCGGATGTTCCAGCCCGAGGTGTCGATGCTGTGGTGGTGGTACCAGCACAACAGGACCCCGTTGTCGATCTCGGTTTTTCCGCCGCGGTGCCAGGGGATGACGTGGTGTACTTCGCACCAGGCTGCGGGCACGGTGCAGCCGGGGATGACGCAGCCGCCGTCGCGGGCGGCGATGGCGCGGCGTTGGGCCCGGTTGAAGAAACGATTCTCGGTGCTGAGGCTGAGCACCTTGTTGTGCGGCCCGAACCGGATCTCCTGAAATCCGCCGGCGCAGAGCGCCTGCTTCACACTTGTCAGCGAGATCGGCGCTTCGACGCCGTCGATCCAACCCACCCCATGGTCGGCGGTAAGGTCGGCCTGGTTGACGTGGATCATGACGGTGGGGGCGGCGCCGCCCATGGTCGGGGTCCCCGCGTCACGGGTGGCGGCTTCGAACACACCGCGGAGGATGTCGGCGCGTTTCTGACCGCCGTTACGGTCGTCGCTGAGGGCCGCGGCCTCCGCCCCCGGGATCAGCTGCCCGGCCGCCATGCGCGCCTGTTCTTCTTCGGTCGGAAACTTGGGCGCCGCGTGGGCGGAGAGATACGTGTCGAAGATGGCGTTCATGATGCCGCGGAGCTCCGGCGTGACTCCGCCGCGGAGCGGGTAGAGACCGTCGCGGAAGAGCCCGAACCCGACAGTGCTGCGGGCCTCGGCGACGGGCTCGTTGGGGGCGGTGCCGTCGGGATCGAGGCGGGCCTGCCACTGCCCCGCCATGCCCCGCACCAGGTCCGCAGGGAACGCGAACCCCTCCCCGGGCAGGCCGCGGGTGTCGTCGGTGACGGCGCCGGTCGCACTGGCCACCAGGGCACGTTCGGCAGTGCCGAGCTCGTCGGGCGCGACCCGGGCCGCGACCTGGTCGAGGGCGGTGACGATGTTCTCGGCCGCGTCCACGCCGAGGTCCCCGGCGGTGAGGGAATCGGCCACGGCCGGGTAGTA